>JBKEAO010000018.1:0-64209 GCA_047972335.1 Anaerocolumna sp.
ATCGCTATATAGAACTGAAAAACGTTCTTCATTAATTGCTGGAAATATTTTATCTGCAAACCCATAAGCCCACGATTTTTTTAGAAATGATTTATTTCTATCACTCATGGAGTATATTGGATCGAACAGATTCATTTGTTGAAATTCATTTGTTTTAAAAGCCATGATACACACCGCACTTTCGTATTTTTCTATATGATAATTATACTATATAAGTGGTGTTTTATCATTACTTTTGACACCCTAACCAGTTATGTATTGAAACTTCTATGTTTTTTTCTACAAAGTTTGAGATCGGTAGTTAATTGCAAATTAAAATATAGTTTCAATTGCATTTTATTATGGCAAAGAAGGAGTGTTAACATGTTATATATTGGTGCTGATTTAGGTACGTCATCCATTAAACTTTTATTAATGGATGAAATGGGAAACATAAAAAACATTGTAACGAAAGAATATCCTATCAGTTTTCCAAAGCCCAGTTGGTCAGAGCAAAATCCAGTGGATTGGTTTCAGGGTTTTATGGAGGGGACGAAGGAGCTAATTGCTTCTGCTGATAAAAGTCAAATTGAAGGTATTAGTTTTAGTGGTCAAATGCATGGTATGGTTATCCTTGATGAAGAAGATCAGGTTATTAGGCCTGCAATACTTTGGAATGACGGTAGAACCGGAGCAGAATGTGATTACTTAAACAATACCATTGGAAAAGAAAAAATATCTTCCTATACAGGAAATATGGCATTGACTGGTTTTACAGCACCTAAAATTTTGTGGGTGAAGAATCAGGAACCTGAAAATTTTAATAAAATTAAAAAGATTATGCTACCAAAAGATTACCTTGCATATAGGCTAACTGGTGTACATTGCACGGATGTTTCTGATGCTTCTGGTATGCTTTTACTGGATGTTAAACATAAGTGTTGGTCGAAAGAAATGCTAGATATCATTGGAATCTCAGAAGAACAGCTTGCTAAACTCTATGAAAGCTATGAAGTAGTGGGTACATTACAAAGTGATATTGCTGAGGAATTAGGTCTATTAGCTTCTTGTAAAGTAATTGCTGGTGGTGGTGATCAGGCCGTGGCATCTGTGGGAACAGGTACTGTAGGAAATGGTATGTGTAATGTCTCACTTGGTACCAGTGGAGTAGTATTTATAGCTAGCAAGGCGTACAGCGAGGTAGAAGGTAATTCACTTCATGTATTTGCTCATGCAGATGGTAAATATCACTTTATGGGGGTCATGCTTTCTGCTGCTGCCTCTAATAAATGGTGGATGGATGATATTCTTAAAACCAAAGAATATAGTAAAGAGCAAGAAGAGATTCTTGAGCTTGGAAAAAATAATGTGTTTTTCCTACCCTATTTAATGGGTGAGAGGACCCCACATAATGATCCAGATGCAAGAGGTACCTTCATTGGTATGACTATGGATACCAAGAGGAGTCAAATGACTCAGGCAGTTTTAGAAGGGGTTGCCTTTGCTTTAAGAGATTCCTTTGAAATTGTTAAAAAGCTTGGAGTTGGTGTTGAACGAATACGTATCAATGGTGGAGGTGCAAAAAGTCCTCTCTGGTGTAGTATGATTGCTAATATCCTTAATGTTGAAGTGGATCAAATCAATAGTGAAGAAGGACCTGCATTTGGTGCTGCTATTTTAGCTGCTGTTGGATGTGGCAAGTATGAGAATGTTGAAGAAGCATGTAGCAAGCTAATTAAAGTGATTCATACTACAAAACAAGATAACAACACTGTAGAATTTTATAATAATAGATATGAAATATTTAAAGACTTATATCCAAACTTAAAGACTATGTTTGCAAGGATTGCAAAAGAGTCTTAATGTGTGGCTATAAACTTTACGAAACATAATATTTATAAAGATATGCCTCGCAAAATGGTTTGAAAATCTTGCGAGGCATTTTTGGGCTTATTAGGAAGGTTCCCCTTTGGAGAATCGAATGCTAGATGAGAAAAGTTATAATAGAAATGCTATATTAGAAAAACTAAAATAGAAAAGCTAAAATAGATAGAAGAGTATAAAAACAAGTCCGAGATGGTGACCTTTAGTTGCACTTAGTGTCTAATTATGTTAATATAAATCCAATCATTTTCCTAACTGACTTAGGATTACTATATGTATAATAATTATATCATTTATTATATTTATCTTTTGGCACACATAATTGTTCATAATTAATGTAAATAAATAATTTGGGACTAGGAGCTTAAAGCTTATAGGTTTTAGAAAGGCATGGTTATTGAAATGAAACTAAGATCATGTATAGATATCCATAATGGAAAAGTAAAACAGATAGTTGGAGGTAGTTTATCAGATCAAAATGAATCTGCTGTAGAGAATTATGTATCAGCATATGATGCAGCATATTATGCGGCTCTTTACAAAAAGAATAATTTAAAAGGTGGACATATTATATTATTAAATCCCTCTGGTACTGATTATTATGTAGAAGACTGTAAACAAGCTGAGCTTGCCTTAAAAGAATATCCTTTGGGTTTACAAGTTGGTGGTGGTATTACGAATGAAAATGCTACCTCCTTTCTAGATATGGGAGCTTCTCATGTGATTGTAACTTCCTATGTATTTAGAGACGGTAAAATTGATTATAATAATCTGGAGAAATTAGTTCAAGTAACTGGTAAAGACAGATTGGTATTAGATCTAAGTTGTAGAAAAAAAGATGGAAAATATTATATTGTTACTGATAGGTGGCAAAAATTTACAGATGTAGTATTGGATGAAAAATTCTTAGGAGATTTATCTAAATATTGTGATGAGTTTTTAATTCACGGTGTAGATGCAGAAGGTAAGGCTGCTGGTATTGAAACGGATTTGGTTAAAATACTAGGTAGATTTGAGGGGATTCCAGTCACCTATGCGGGGGGAGTCAGCAGTTTTAATGATTTGGAATTAATTAAGAAACTTGGTAATAATAAAGTAGATGTTACCATAGGTAGTGCTTTGGATTTATTTGGTGGGGCTTTGCCTTACCATGAAGTGGTGTCCTATTTTTTAAAAGGTAGTGAATAAAGGCAGTGAATAAAGGCAGTGAATAAAGGCAGTGAATAAAGGTAGTGAATGAAAAAAGATAGTGATTTAAGAAAAAGTGATAAAATTTATGATGAAAAGGCTGGCACAGGTAAGATATATAAGTCTTTCATGTGGGTAGATCACAGGTAACTGTGAGAAGGATAGGTGAATGTATGTATGCATATACTGGGTTTGCTCAGGTTTATGATACTTTTATGGATAATGTTCCTTATGATAAGTGGACAGAGTATTTACACTCCTTATTAAAAGAATATGGCGTGGTAGATGGTCTTATATTAGAACTTGGTTGTGGGACAGGCAAGGTCACTAGACGACTTTCTAAATTAGGATATGATATGATAGGAATAGATTATTCTGATGAAATGCTTGAAATCGCCAGAGAGAAGGAATATTTCGTTGATGAATACGAAGATGAGGCAATCTGTTGTGAATATGAAGATGAGGCAATCTGTTGTGAATACGAAGATGAGGCAACCTGTTATGGTGAATATAAAGACAAGGAATTTGATGAAGTGAAATATGAAGCCACTGAAGATGATTCTGTAGAATGCAAGCATGACCAGCTGGAATATGAAACATCATCAGAAGATACAATGGAGGGACCTTCCTCAATTCTGTATCTGAATCAGGATATGAGAGAGTTTGAACTTTTTGGCACGGTAGCTGCTATTGTTTGTATTTGTGATGGTATGAATTATTTGACCACAGAAGAAGATTTGCTTAAAGTTTTTCAACTTGCCAATAATTATTTAAATAAAGATGGCGTATTTATATTTGATTTAAACACGGAATTCAAATATAAATATCTTTTAGCAGATAATGTGATTGCAGAGAATAGGGAAGATTGCAGCTTTATATGGGAAAACTATTATAATGAAGACCAAAAAACAAATGAATATAATATGACCATATTTGTAAAACAGAGTGAAGATGAAGAAGAAGAGTTAGAAGCACTAGTAGAGTTAGATGAAAAAGAAGAGTTAGAAGCATTAGAAGAGTCAGATGAGTTAGAGGTATTAGAAGATGAAGAAGAGGCTACCTTCCTTCGATTTCGAGAAACCCATGTGCAAAAGGCCTACTCCTTAGATACCATAAAATGTTTGATCGAGAAATCAGGGATGGAATTTGTAACAGCCTATGATGCTTTTACAAAAATGGCTCCTAGAGAAGATAGCGAACGTATCTATGTAATTGCAAAAGAAAAATATCAGAACAATAAAACATATTGCTATGATTAAACTAATTTAAATGTCAATTTATAAAGTGATAAAATATGTAATGTAAATAGAGTGAATATAGAGTGTAAATCGAGGAAAAAAATTTAGAATTGAAAGGATGCCGCAGTGAGATTCTTTCACATGTATATTTGTGGCAGTATCACAGGAATATCTGTGATATAGATTAGGAGAAAAATGACAGATTATATAGTAAGAGCAACCGCAGCAAATAACCAGATTAGAGCATTTGCAGCAACTACAAAAGAATTGGTAGAACACGCGAGAAGTATTCATAATACAAGTCCAGTTGCCACAGCAGCACTTGGAAGATTGTTAACAGCTGGAGGAATTATGGGAAGTATGATGAAAGGGGAAAAAGATTTATTAACCCTTCAAATTGCTTGTGACGGTCCTATTAAAGGACTTACTGTAACTGCTGACCCAAATGCAAATGTAAAAGGATATGCCTATAATCCTACAGTTATGCTACCACCAAGTCCACTAGGAAAATTGGATGTGGGTGGGGCACTTGGCACAGGGGTATTAAGTGTAATAAGAGATATGGGCTTAAAGGAACCTTATGTTGGAAAAACGGAATTAATATCTGGAGAGATTGCAGAAGACATTACTTATTATTATGCAGCTTCTGAACAAGTACCTTCTTCTGTTGCCTTAGGGGTACTAATGAATAAAGATAATACGGTAAAGCATGCAGGAGGCTTTATGATCCAATTAATGCCCTTTGCAGATGATGAAGTAATTGATAAATTAGAGAAAAGAATAGGGGAGTTATCCTCTATTACTAAAATGTTAGATGAAGGTCTTACACCAGAAATGATTTTAGAACTGGTGCTGGGTGACTTTGGATTAGAAATTATGGATACCGTGCCCACAGCTTATTACTGTAACTGTAGTAAAGAAAGAGTCGAAAAAGCAATTGTTAGTATTGGAAGAAAAGAAATACAAGAAATGATTGAGGAAGAAAAACCCATTGAGGTTAACTGTCATTTTTGCAGTACCCAATATCATTTTTCTGTATCAGATTTAGAAGAAATTATTATTAGAAGCCGTTGATTTACATCTGCATATATAGTCCCTCGTATTCTTTGGTAAGATGTTAGAAGGGCTCTTTTGGACTACTCATATAATAGTAATTCTTATACTAAGTCTCAGATGTATAAAAAGAAGAATATAAAAATAGGGCTGTCCCACCAAGGGTATTACAACTGCTGGTGGGACAGCCCTATTTTGTTAATCAGGGTAGGTTTTAATTAGTAACCATTTAGCCCAAAGTATGTAAGGTCACTGAAAAGTCTCAGGAAAAGTATAATAAGAATTAAGAGGTATCTATATTTAGCTTGGCGAGACCGTCTGACAAGGTTGCTTATGTTCGTTTAGAGACTCAGTAGAAGAATAGAATTTTGAAATGAATTTCCCTGAGGCTCTATTAAGAACATACCGCAGGAAGGGAAGGCCGCCAAATAAATATAGATACCTCTTAATTCATCAACATTCTAAATAGGGACTTTTTGGTGACTCATAGTCTATTTCCTATAGTTCATATAGTTTTAACAAAAAGGTAAAATAGTACAAAGGTGTTATAAATTTAAACATTGAATATAATGAACTGAATTGATAATATAGTAAATAATCGTAAATAATTGTAAGAGATGTCATTCTAAAATGTTATTCTAAAATGTTATTTTATAAAGCCATTTTATAAAGCCATTTTATAAAGCCATTTTATAAAGCTATTCTATAAAGCTATTTTTTATTTATTACCAATTTGGAACACAATGGGGTGTTATTATCCCACTGATTTTTATTATAAGGAGGTTAACTATGAATTATGGTTATTTTGATGAGCAAAACAAAGAGTATGTAATTACAAGACCGGATACACCTGCACCTTGGGCTAATTATTTGGGGTCACCTGCGTATGGAGCTGTTATTTCTAATAATGCGGGTGGATATAGTTTTGTAAAAAGTGGAGCAAATGGAAGAATTTTAAGGTATCAGTTTAATAGTGAGGATAAACCTGGTAGATATATTTACCTAAGGGATGATGAAACCAGTGATTTTTGGTCCGCCTCTTGGCAACCAGTGGGTAAGGACCTTACAGAATATGATAGTGCGTGTCATCACGGAACTGCATATACCAAATTGATTGCAAAGTATAAAGGGATAGAGTCAGAGGCTCTATATTACGTGCCTCTTCATAAAACCTATGAAGTATGGAGACTAAAAGTAACCAACCGTACGGATAGAGTTAGAACTATTTCAACCTTTGGTTATGCAGAGTTTACAAACGATAGCAATTACGAGCAGGATCAGATCAATCTCCAATACACTTTATTTATTACAAGAACATACTTTAAGGGAAATAAAATTTTACAAACTATAAATGAAAATAATGGTAAAAATAAAGATTGTACCAATGGAAAAGAACGATTTTTTGGATCTGTAGGTGTAGAAATATTCTCATATAATGGAGATAAAGATGCTTTTCTTGGAAGGTATAGAGGTTATGGTAATCCAAAGGCAGTAGTAAGAGGAAACTGTGATAATACCCTTAACTACAATTCCAATGGCTGTGGTGCCCTTCACTCCCGCCTTACCCTTGCTCCTGGTGAGACCAAAGATATCATCTATGTACTTGGTGCTTATCCTGATAAGGAAGCTGATCAGATTTTAAAAATATATGAAGATTCTAGTGTAGTGGATAAGGATTTAAAAGAATTAAAGGAGTATTGGCATGGGAAACTGAATCATTTTCAGATTCATACACCAAGTGAGAACTTTAATAGCATGATCAATACCTGGAATGCCTATCAGTGTTTTATAACTTTTATATGGTCAAGGGCAGCATCGTTTGTCTACTGTGGTCTTAGAAATGGTTATGGCTATAGAGATACAGTACAAGATATTCAAGGGATTATTCATCTGGATCCAGAGGCAGCAGGAGATAAAATTAGGTTTATGCTTTCTGCACAAGTGGATAATGGTGGGGGACTTCCTTTGGTTAAATTTAATCATAATGCAGGTCAGGAAGATACACCAGATGACCCTTCTTATGTACAGGCGACTGGTCATCCTGCATATCGTGCAGACGATGCACTTTGGTTGTTTCCAACTATATATAAATATATGGCTGAATCAGGTAAGAAGGAATTTTTAGAAGAAATAATTCCCTATGCTAATGGCGGAGAGGGAACGGTTTATAATCATCTACAAAGAGCCATTACTTTTTCTATGGAGCGATTGGGTGATCACAATATGCCTGCTGGTCTTCATGCAGACTGGAATGATTGCTTAAGACTAGGTAAAAAGGGAGAATCTACTTTTGTGGCTCTACAACTTTACTATGCAATGACGATATTAACTGGCTTTGCTAAAGAAAAGCAGGATACAGAATATATTGGTTATTTAAATAAGATTCAAGAAGAATTAGGCGGGACCATTCAAGAACTTTGCTGGGAAGAGGATAGATACATTAGAGGTATCAAAGAAGATGGACAGATCATCGGTTCTAAGAAGGATAATGAAGCCTCTATGTGGTTAAATCCTCAGTCCTTTTCTGTGATCAGTGGGCTTGCTAGCAGAGAACAGGCTGAGAAAGCTTTAGAATCAGTATATAGGGAATTAAATACACCTTATGGAGTAAGGGTTATGGCTCCATCCTATGTTGATCATGCCTTTGAAGGTGCCCTAATGGTATTGTTTAATCCATCTACAAAGGAAAATGGGGGGATTTTTTCTCAACCTCAAGGCTGGATTATTCTTGCAGAAGCCTTGATGGGACATGGAAACAGAGCATTTTCTTATTTTTTAGAAAGTTCGCCAGCTAGTCAAAATGACAATGCAGAGGTAAGAATATTAGAACCTTATGTCCATGGTCAGTTTACAGAAGCAGTAGAAAGTCCATTTGCTGGACGTTCTCATGTCCATTGGTTAACTGGAACCGCATCGACAGTCATGGTGGGCTGCGTAGAAGGTATTCTTGGTATGAGGCCTGATTTAGAAGGGTTATTCATAGCGCCTTCCATTCCTAGTGACTGGAAAGAGTTTACCATTCAGAAAATCTTTCGTGGAAAGAAATTAAATATAAAAGTGGAAAATCCTGAGGGAGTACAAAGTGGCTATCAGGAAATGTTTTTAAATGGAGAAAAACTTCCGAAAAATTATATTCCGGAGGCAGCCATGAAAGAATGGAATGATGTATTACTGATTATGTAAGTAAGCTTTTTTTCTCATCTATAAGGATAACAAAATCACATTAGCCATACTTATTAACTTGATTAGCAATTTTCTATTGCGATTCTTCTCATGTAAGCTATAATAATTAGTGTAAACAATAAATTTGTGAATAGTACAGATAGGAGCGCATATGGATAAGTTAGACATGTTATATGAAGGAAAAGCAAAGAAAGTATACAAGACAGAGCAGGAAGATGTATATATTGTTGACTATAAAGATGATGCCACAGCATTTAATGGATTAAAAAAAGGTACTATCGTAGGAAAAGGTGTTATTAATAACAGAATGTCCAACCATATGTTTAAATTACTAGAAGATGCAGGGGTCCCTACTCATTATATAGAAGAATTAAGCGACAGAGAAACAGCTGTTAAAAAAGTTGAAATCGTACCTTTAGAAGTAATTGTGAGAAATGTTTCTGCAGGTAGTTTTGCAAAGAAACTTGGCATGGAGGAAGGCATTAAGTTACAATGCCCTACACTTGAATTTAGTTATAAAGATGATAGTTTAGGAGATCCTATGATCAATGATTATTATGCCATTGCAATGGGAATCGCAACAAGGGAAGAAATAGATAAAATAACAAAAATGACCTTTACAGTGAATGAAGTACTAAGTAAATATTTTGCAGAGTGTGGAATTGAACTTATCGATTTTAAAATAGAGTTTGGTAGAACTAAGGGCGAAGTGATATTAGCAGATGAAATTTCACCAGATACTTGTAGACTTTGGGATATAAAAACTCGTGAGAAATTAGATAAAGATCGATTTAGAAGAGATATGGGTAATGTAGAAGATGCTTATCAGGAAGTGTTAAAGCGTCTTGGCTTAGGAAATTAATACAGGGTGGCTGTTACAATAAGCTTTAATAAACTCTAAATTACGAAGTGTAGAATAGCATTTCCAGGGGAGTTATAATGCTTAATTGCAACAGCCTATTCTTGTTATCAAGTTATAATTAAAATATAAATGCAACAAACTAAGGTATATTACAAAGACTTTAGAGTGTATTACTACGAATAGAAAGGAATTAGAATGGACTATAAAAATCAGGTTAGTGATGAGATTTCAGACGAAATACATGAAGAGTGTGGTGTATTTGGTATATATGATTTTGATGGAAAAGATGTGGCACAGTCCATTTATTATGGATTATTTGCCTTACAACATAGAGGACAGGAAAGTTGTGGGATTGCAGTAAGTGATACCCATGGGCCGAAAGGTAAAGTAAAGTCTTGTAAAGGCATGGGACTTGTGAATGAGGTATTTACACCAGAATCTTTAGAAAGTCTCCATGGCAATATCGGAGTAGGACATGTAAGATACTCAACCGCTGGAGCCAGCAATGTTGAAAACACACAACCCTTGGTATTAAATTATGTAAAAGGCACATTGGGACTTGCCCATAATGGTAATTTACTAAATGCCTGGGAGTTAAAAGAAGAACTTGCATATACAGGAGCTATCTTTCAGACAACCATTGATTCAGAGGTGATAGCCTATTTAATCGCTAGAGAACGACTTTCTACAGGAAGTGTAGAAGAAGCAGTAAAAAATGCCATGTTAAAGCTAAGTGGAGCTTATTCCCTAGTTATTATGAGTCCAAGAAAATTAATTGGAGCTAGGGATCCATTTGGATTTAGGCCTTTATGTATTGGAAAAAGAGGCAATACTTATGTACTGGCCTCTGAAAGTTCTGCCCTTGATGCAGTAGATGCAGAATTTATTAGGGATGTACTCCCTGGAGAAGTGGTTATGATCAATGAGACAGGGATTCATTCAGATATGTCGATGACTCAGCCTAAAGTTGCCAAATGTATATTTGAGTATATTTATTTTGCAAGACCAGATAGTTGTCTTGATACGGTAAGTGTGTATAATTCCAGAATTATGGCTGGTAGAATTCTTGCCCAGACTCATCCAATTGATGCAGATTTGGTGGTGGGAGTACCGGATTCAGGTAATGCAGCAGCAATGGGTTATTCCTTTGAATCTGGGATACAGTATGCAACTGCTTTTGTAAAGAATAGTTATGTGGGAAGAACCTTTATTAAACCAAAGCAATCCATGAGAGAATCCAGTGTAAGGATTAAGCTAAATGTTTTAAAGGATGTGGTGAAAGGCAAAAGGATTATTATGATAGACGACTCCATTGTAAGAGGTACTACTAGTGAGCGAATTGTTCGCATGCTTAAAAGTGCAGGAGCAACAGAAGTACATGTTAGAATTAGTTCGCCACCGTTTCTATATCCTTGTTATTTTGGTACAGATGTACCCTCAGATGATCAGTTGATTGCCCATAATAATACGGTTGAAAAAATTAGGGAGATGATTGGTGCTGATTCCCTTGGGTACTTAAGTGTGGATCGTTTAAGTGAGCTCATCAATGGGGATAAAGGTTATTGTGATGCTTGCTTTACTGGTAATTATCCAATTGCACCACCTAAGGAGGATATTAGGGGCGAATATGAAAGGTAACAAAATGCCTTGCTTTTTCATATGGAATAGACCATAATAGAACAGGATAAATCGACTTATAAGGAGGAGCTTATGAATACCGATAGTTATATTAGCCCTATGTCTGAAAGATATGCAAGTAAAGAAATGAAATATTTATTTTCACAGGATATGAAATTTAGGACCTGGAGAAAGCTTTGGATTGCACTTGCAAAAGGGGAAAAGGAACTGGGATTAAATATAACCCAGGAGCAAATAGATGAATTAATTGCCTATCAGGATGATATTAATTACGAAGTTGCAAGAGAGAGAGAAAGTAAGGTAAGGCATGATGTTATGTCCCATGTCTATGCTTATGGAGAACAGTGTCAAAAGGCAAAAGGAATCATCCACCTAGGTGCGACCTCCTGCTATGTGGGAGATAATACAGACCTTATTGTTATGACAGAAGCGCTTAAGGTAGTTAAGAAAAAAATACTGAATGTGATGGATGTATTATCCAAATTTGCTTTAGAATATAAAGATTTACCAACCCTTGCATTTACGCACTTTCAACCAGCACAGCCTACCACCGTTGGTAAAAGGGCCGCACTTTGGCTTATGGAACTTAAATTGGATTATGATGATGTAGAATACATTTTGGATAATATGCTCCTTTTAGGATCCAAAGGAACCACAGGTACACAGGCTAGCTTTTTAGAATTATTTGATGGTGATCATGAAAAAATAAAAGAATTAGATAAAAAAATAGCACAAGAGATGGGCTTTAAAGGATGTTACCCAGTATCTGGACAAACATATTCCCGTAAAATTGATGCTAGAGTCCTTAATGTTTTATCAGGAATTGCTACCAGTGCTCATAAATTTTCCAATGATATTAGATTATTACAGCATTTAAAAGAAATTGAAGAGCCCTTTGAGAAACATCAGATAGGATCCTCTGCTATGGCCTATAAACGTAATCCAATGCGTACAGAAAGAATTGCTTCATTGGCTAACTATGTGATTGTAGATGCCCTTAATCCAGCGATTACTTCTGCTACCCAATGGTTTGAGCGAACACTTGATGATTCTGCTAATAAACGAATTAGCGTTCCAGAAGCATTTCTTGGTGTAGATGGTATCTTAGATTTATATTTAAATGTTGTAGATGGACTTGTGGTATATCCTAAAGTAATTCATAAACATTTGATGGCAGAACTTCCTTTTATGGCTACTGAAAATATTATGATGGATGCAGTAAAGGCAGGGGGAGACAGACAGGAATTACATGAAAGAATAAGGACTTTGTCTATGGAAGCTGGTAAAAATGTAAAGGAGAAGGGACTTGACAATAATCTCTTAGAACTAATTGCCAATGATCCTACTTTTCCTATGAGTTTAGAGGATCTAAAAGGAACCATGGAACCTTCTAAATATGTTGGAAGAAGTAAAGAACAAGTTGAAGAGTTTATTGCCGAGGTTATAAATCCGATCCTTGAGTCAAATCAATCTTTACTTGGAATAAAAGCAGATATTAAAGTATAATGCTTAGATAAGAACTGTGATGGGACAAGAAGAGTCCTGCCACAGTTCTTTTTTGTCAATTCTTGATATGAACAAATCATTGGGAAAGGAGATATAGCAGAAGTTATAGAATATAAATACCTGCTAGGAGATTCTGTGATGCTTCTAAAGTGGTAGAATTAGCTTATTTCTTATGTCAGGATATATCAAGATATAGTAGGACAGACAATCGTAATAGATGGTGGGTTAGCACTGAAAATATAAAAATACATAATTAAACATTTATGGTAAATAGTGTATTTTTTATTTGACTTTAGATTGAATATGTGTATAATCATAAATAAACAAAAAAGGACAGATTTCAACATATTTTGGACATGCAGTACTATTGGCATTAAATGCTGCAATAGAGTCTGCATGAGCTGATTCAAATGGTAGCAGAATGTTCAACTGAAATGTTTTCCATAGCACAGAACCTAAAAAAGACGTAGAAAACTTTACAGTGCAGCATTTATTAATTTATATAGTTAGTTATGGAGACTACTCCATTTCAAATATAATTCATTAGGAGGTAATTATCATGTTAATATCTCAACCAGATGGACTTTACACTATTAGCTATGATGCAACAAAAAAACTTGTGAAGGAAGCACCTGTAGGCCTTTGGACAAAAGAGGAGTATATAGAATATCACAGCCAGTTCGTGAATAAAATAGGACCTGCACTTGGTGGACAACCTTGGGCAATTCGTACTGACTTAAGAAAATATAAAGTATCAGATCTTGGAGAGGTTATGGCAAAACATACTGAATGGCTAGCGAATAATAACTTATCTTGTGGTGCCATTATAGTAGATAGTGCAATTGTAAAAATGCAGATTAACAGAGCAATCTCATCCAAATTCACACAACAGAATTTTTTAACTGAAGAAGAAGCGGATGAATGGTTAAAACAAAAAGGATTCTAAACCTGTTTATGAAAGGCTAAGATAAATGGAAAATGTATAAAATAAAATCTGTTTAAAAAACAGATGAATGGTTAGTGGAAAGACTTCTGAATTAAAACATAAAAAGGTTGTAACAGTCTTAAAAGGATTTGTTACAACCTTTTTACATGGTTTTATCCCTTACCATTTTAGGGAGGCCTCCTCATTCTACTACAATATTTGAATGGTTAAAGTACCTAACAACCAGTGTCCTTACATATAGGGTGAATAGTTACGATACCCCTTGAAATAATTGCTCATACACTTTACAATAAGAAAGTAAGATTAAATATTCTTCAGTATATAAGGAGGTCTTTATGGAATTTAAAAAAGAAGCAAATAGAATTTATATGGAAAATGAAAAGGGTGAAATGCTTGCAGAAGTAACATTTCCAGGTGTGAGAGAAGCAGTGGTTAATATTAATCATACCTTTGTAGATGATTCATTAAGGGGCCAGGGAATTGCTTCTAAGTTAATGGAGGAAGTTGTAAAAGAGCTAGAAGACAGCAATAGAAAGGCTATACCAACTTGTTCCTATGCTGTTATGTGGTTTGAGAAAAATAAACAATATAGTGATTTGCTTTCTAATTAATAATCAGTACCTGCTTATAAGTATGGGAGATGTCATGAATATTCATATGTTTGGTAAGTCAAAACGTTATACCAAAGAAAAAAGAATCAAATGTCAGTTGCTAGATCTTAGAAAACATGGGATGAGTCTGGGAGAGTATAAAAAAATCAACAAGGTATTTACTCCAATCGTTAGAAACACCAGACAGGCATATGTGGACTTTGTACCTGATATGTGGAAGGAATGGGTTTAGTGAGTATTAACCTGGAGTATTATAAAATTTTTTATTTTGTAGCTAAGTTTGGAAGTTTTACAAAGGCGGGAGAAGAACTATGTATTTCCCAACCTGCTATTAGTCAAGGAATTAAACATTTAGAATCCTTACTTGGCAGCCCTTTATTCAAAAGAAATCAAAAAGGGGTCCTATTAACACCAGAGGGAGAAGTTTTATTCTCTTATGTCTCAAGGGGATACGAGAGTATCTTACTTGGCGAAGATAAATTTAAAAAAATGATGGATTTAGAAAATGGTGAAATTAGAATTGGCGCTAGTGATATGACGTTACAGTTTTATTTATTATCCTATTTAGAATCCTTTCATTCCAAATACCCTGGTATTAAAGTAACTGTCACCAATGGGCCAACACCTGAAACCTTGGAATACTTACAAGAAGGTAAGATTGATTTTGGGATTGTAAGTGGACCCTTTCTATCCAAACCTGACATGAAGATAGTGGATGTGATGGAGATTCAGGATGTTTTTGTAGCTAGTAGTAAATTTGATTTTTTAAAGGAACAAGTCCTTGAATATAAGGATTTGACTAAGTTACCAATAATATGCTTGGAAGGGTATACTAGTACAAGATCCTATGTTGATGGAATCTTAAAAAATAATGGGGTGATATTACAGCCCGAATTTGAACTGGCAACCAGTGATATGATTGTTCAGTTTTCCCTAAGAAATTTAGGTGTGGGTTTGGTGGTTAAAAATTTTGCTCAAAAGTTCATAGAAACAGGAGATTTATTTGAATTAAATTTAAAACGAAGTTTTCCACCTAGAAACTTTTGTATCGTTACTAGTGATAAAATTCCAGTTTCAAGTGCTGCCAAAACATTATTAAAGATGATGATTGGATTATAGAATTAAATAAATAAAGAAACAAATAAAGAAACAAATAAAGATAGCATATAGAAACAGATTTAGATACAATATAGATACCAATATGAATAGAATACAAATGGAATGCAAATATACAGTTTTACTTATGTTTACAAGGAGAATTTTAGACAAATGAAGAGAATAGCTAAGTTTCACAAAGTAAGTTTAGAACGATTTATCAAGGACTGGGAGGATACATTTCCTAATACTTCATTACAAAGAACACAAGAAATTTATAATAAAATAGAATTACCAAGACGTGCTACTACAGGTTCTGCTGGGTATGACTTTTATAGCCCAATACCTGTAACCCTAAATCCATCAGAAACTATCAAAATCCCAACAGGTATTCGTGTCATGATAGAAGATGGCTGGGTTTTAAAATGTTATCCTAGAAGTGGATTAGGGTTTAAATTTCGTTTGCAAATGAATAACACTGTGGGCATTATTGATAGTGATTATTTTCACTCTAGTAATGAAGGGCATATCTTTGCTAAGATAACCAATGATACCAATGAGAATAAGACCCTTGATATAGCAGAAGGAACTGGATTTATGCAGGGGATTTTTGTAGAATATGGTATAACATTTGATGATGAGGTAGTTGAAATCAGAGATGGTGGCTTTGGTAGCACTACAAAATAATTGACTAACGTATATTGTGAGAGGTTTGAGTATGTTTCACATACGGTTAATGTGCGTTATAATCAATGCTTATGGACAGTATAATATTTATTGATTTTACTTATACCAAATAATCGCTTATACTTAGTAAGTAATAAGACACTGTAGCAAGTTCTGTTACAGTGTATTTTTTTGTTTAAAAATAAAATTTGTGGATACTCTAATAGTATCTGCCACTTTTGAAACAGGAGGAACAATTGATATGGTAAAAGCGATAGTTGGAGCAAACTGGGGCGATGAAGGTAAAGGGAAGATAACCGATATGTTAGGTCAGGAATCTGATATTATTGTAAGATTTCAAGGCGGAAGCAATGCAGGTCATACAATCATTAATAATTATGGCAAATTTGCACTACATTTATTACCATCTGGTGTATTTTATGATCATACTACTTGTGTGATCGGTAATGGTGTTGCCCTTAACATTCCTTATCTTTTTAATGAAATCAATTCTATCGTTGAGAGAGGAGTGCCGACACCTAAAATTCTTGTATCAGATAGAGCACAGATCATGATGCCTTATCATATTCTTTTTGACCAGTATGAGGAAGAAAGACTTGGTGGTAAATCCTTTGGGTCTACCAAATCAGGAATTGCACCATTTTATTCTGATAAATATGCTAAAATTGGTTTCCAGGTATCAGAACTGTTTGATGAGAAAGCCTTAAAGGAAAAAGTGGAAAGCGTTTGTGAAATGAAAAATATTATGTTAGAGCATATGTATCACAAACCGCTTATTGATACCAACGAGTTATATAATACATTAATAGAATATAGAAATATGGTAGAACCATATGTTTGTGATGTTTCTGCTTACTTACATGATGCAATCAAAGAAGGCAAGAACATACTATTAGAAGGTCAGTTAGGAGCATTAAAAGATCCAGACTTTGGTATCTATCCTATGGTTACATCCTCTTCTACCTTAGCATCTTATGGTGCAATTGGTGCCGGTATTCCGCCTTATGAAATCAAAGAGATCGTAGCAGTGGCAAAAGCTTATTCTAGTGCTGTAGGTGCTGGTGAATTTGTAAGTGAAATCTTTGGAGAGGAAGCAGACGAGTTAAGAAGAAGAGGCGGAGACGGTGGTGAATATGGTGCAACCACTGGACGTCCTAGACGTATGGGCTGGTTTGATGCTGTAGCTACTAGATATGGCTGTAGAATGCAGGGAGCAACTTCTGTAGCTTTAACTGTTTTAGATGTTTTAGGTTACTTAGAAGAGCTGCCTGTTTGTGTGGGTTATGAAATAGACGGTGTGGTAACGAAAAATTTTCCTACAACAGTGAAATTAGCAAAGGCAAAACCTGTCTATGAAGTACTTCCTGGCTGGAAAGAAGAAATCAGAGGAATTACGAAATATGAAGAACTTCCACTTAACTGTAGAAAATATATAGAATTCATTGAAAGGGAACTTGAAGTACCAATTACAATGGTATCAAACGGTCCTGGACGAGATGAAATAATCATTCGTTAATTAAAAAGAATGTCTTACCCAAACAGGGTGTAATGAGGAAGTCCTCGTTACACCCTGTTTTTAAACCAATAATCAAGTAAGTCTTCCGAGTCTAAATACGGGGTGGAAGACCTTTACTTTATTCGAAAATAACTTTAAGTACTTCTAATAATGCATCATTTTGATCAGGAGACATAAAACAAAAACGAATAAAAGAATCGTCAAGCCCAGCAAAGGAAGAACAATCTCGAATCATCAATCCTTTTCGTATGGCAGCATCAAAAACCGTGAAAGCTGTAATATCCTTCTTTAAAATTTTAAGAAGAATAAAATTTGCATTGGAGGGGTATAACTTTATGCTTTTATATGGAGATAAAATATCCTGGATTCGGTTTCTTTCTGAGTTAATAAGATTCTTAGTTGCCTTGATATAAGCAGTGTCTGTAAACATGATTTCTCCAGCGATAGAAGCCAGTGTGTTAATTGTCCACGGATTTTTTCTTTCATTAATCGTGTGTAATACCTCAATGTGACTACAAACTGCATATCCCAGTCGAAGACCAGGAGCGGCAAAAAACTTAGAAATTCCCCTAAGGACAATGAGATTATTAAAATCATTTACAAGGGGTATAGCAGATACTTCTTCTATATTTTGAGCAAATTCTGCATAGGTTTCATCCACGAGGCAAAAGATATTATGCTTTTTACAAGTTGCTAATATTTTATTTAATTCCCCTGTTCTTAAGGCTGAAGAGGTTGGGTTATTGGGATTACACAAAACTAGAAGATCGATATCATCATGTAATTGGGCAATTAATTTATCTGTATTTAACCTAAAATCCTCCTTTTCTTCCAGGTAAAAATAAGTAAATTCACCACCTGATAAAGATATTTCTCTCTCATATTCAGAATAAGTGGGTGCTAAAATAATAGAATGTTTTGGAGATATGAATTGAATAAACAAAGAGATTAATTCTGTTGATCCATTGCCTACTAAAACATTGTCTATATCCGTTTGGCAATATCCTGCAATGCTGTTTCTAAGAGAAGTATATTCTCTGTCGGGATATCCGGTAATCGCATCAATTTTTTCTGATAAGGTAGCCCTTAATATTGGTGAAATGCCAAGAGGGTTTACATTGGCAGAGAAACTTGTAATATGCTCCTTTTTGATACCATAAACTTTCTCTATCTTTTCTAAATCACTTCCGTGAAAATGTTCCTTTGGTGTAATCATATATTCATTCCTTTCTAGAGGTCCACTTACTATTGCGCTATCCTGCAAATTAGTGTTATAATCATTATAATTAAATTGACAAAAAATGCAATACAGGATTGAAATAAGCTAGGACTGGGTGATAAAGTGAACACAAAAGTGGAGCAATTTGCAAATGGAATATTTGAATATGAAAATCCTCAAATTTTATTATCAGTTGAGGAAATTATACTTACATTGGAGGCAGGTAAATCCAGTGTTGGTGAATTTGTCATTAAAAATAATAAAAATACAGTTGTTTCAGGTGAAGTGTATTCTACAAATGATTCTGTAAAGCTTTCGCAAAATCATTTCAGTGGAGTGGAAAATACAATACAATATGAATTTTGTGGAAGGTATTTAGAACTTGGTGATTTTGTAAAAAGTGAGATTATTATTATTAGTGACTGTAAGGAAGTAAAAATACCTTTTCATGTTACCATAGAAATGCAAGGGGTTGCATCATCTATGGGTAAGATAAAGGATTTATTTAACTTTGCTAATTTAGCCAAGTTAAACTGGGCAGAAGCAGTACGCCTATTTAAAACCAATGAATTTCGCCTAATGATTATGAACCAAGAGGAGCGGGTCCTTCTTTTATATGATAGTTTAATCAAAAGCAGATCAGGAAGTCAGGCATTAGAGGAATTCCTAATTGCAGTAAAAAAGAAAGTAAATATCAACTATATCATAGACAAAAATGTTCTACATTATGAAGTAGGCGAAGAAAGTTTTATGGATAAAGTAACCATTATGAAGGATAATTGGGGTTATGGAGAGATTAGAGTATCTACAGATGCACCCTTTCTATCCCTAGAACATAAAATTGTCTGGACAGATTATTTTATCGGTAATACCTATCCCTTGGAATTTGTGGTAAGCCCATCTCTTATGAAATCCGGTAATAGTTTTGGACGTATCTATTTAACTTCTGTTCATGAGACAATGGTAGTTGAAGTGGTTTGTCACAAAAAAGTAATAAAAGTACATGGCACGGACAAAACAAAATCCAGCAAAACAGGAACAAATAAAACAGGAACAATCAAGAATGAAACCAGCAAAACAGGAACAAATATAATAGAGCCAAATAAAACAGGAATAAAAGAGAAAGTCGCTCTCATTACAAAGCTTTATTTAAACTTTAGAATGAACCAGATTCCCATGAAAGCGTATGTTTTAGAAGTTAGTCCAATTTTAGAAGGATTGATTCACAGGGACAGTAAGAACAGTATAAAATATAAATTAATGCAAATACATTTAAAGATTATATCTGAAAAAGATTCAGAAATACTAGGGGATTTAGATATACTAAAAGATGAGATATTAAATCTTAAAGAAGATAGGGAACTTTATGAAAGTGCCTATCATTATTTAAGTGCACTAGCCTTAAAAGATTATACAACCATAGAAGTTGCTATGAAATATATAAAAAGCCACTATAGTAGAAGTGATTATAATTGGAAACTATTATGGTTTTTACTATATACTGATCAAAAGTATGATAGTAACAAAATTTTAAAGCTATCAGATATAAAAGAGGCTTATAAAAATGGATGCATTAGCCCTATCCTATATTTTGAAGCAATGACAGTCTTTCATGAAGAACCAGTGTTACTTCATGAATTGTCAGAATTTGAATTGCAAGTTTTACATTGGGCCATTGTAAATGATTTCTGCAATGAGGAGGTTGGACGTCAGTTTACTTATCTTGTTGGAAAGAAAAAGAATTACCACCCTTTGTATTATAAGAACTTAATCCTTTTGTATCAGAAATATCAAACAAAGGAAATACTATCTACAATTTGTAGCATGTTAATTAAGGGACATAAAAGGAGTAATAAATATTTTTATTGGTTCCAATTAGGGGTAAAGGAACAGCTTAGAATTACTGAACTATATGAATACTATATGTATACCCTAAATGAAGAATTAGGACAAGAATT
Organism: Anaerocolumna sp.; assembly: GCA_047972335.1. Classification (GTDB taxonomy): domain Bacteria; phylum Bacillota; class Clostridia; order Lachnospirales; family Lachnospiraceae; genus Anaerocolumna. Next base: position 20,564 of record JBKEAO010000018.1, read on the forward strand.
ACCCCAATCAGTACTACTATATTTTATTTATAGTAGCAACTTAAGTGATAGAAAGAAAGGGTATCTCTATTCTTATATTATAAAAAACAAGGGAATCATTCCTTCGATTTATCAGACTTATGTTAAGAAAATAGAGAACTTTGCGAATAAGCTTATACAAGAGCATATAGTAAATCGTGAGATTGCATTTATTTACGAAGAAGTATTTAAGCAAAGAGATATGACAAAAGACCTTGCTAAAGATCTCCCTGAGGTTATGTTTAAGCATGAAATTGGATGTAGTAACAAAAATATGAAGGGTGTTTTTGTTGTGTGCAAAGAATTAGAGGGAGAAAGATATTATCCCTTTGTCAATCAAATGGCACAGATTGATCTATATACAGAGAATTATGAACTTATTTTTGTAGATCACCTAGATTGCAGATATGCAAAAACCATTGAGTATACCTTAGACAAACTTATGGACTACGAACATTTTGCAAAAGACCTTGCTAGGTTCCATCAGAATCCGATGCTTTTAATAAACTTAGCGGGTAAGATCTTAACCTATCAGAAGTTTGATGAAGATTCTGTAAAAACACGTGTGCAGTTACTGGCCATCAAAAGTCTAAAAATAGCCTATCGCAATGAAATTTTACTAGACCTGATACAATATTACTATGATAATTTTAAAGCTGATGAAATGGAGATATATATAGATCAAATAGACCTTGCATTACTGAGTATGCAAGATAGAACTAAAATCATTGAATTATATTTAATTAGGGATCATTTTGATTTAGCTGTTAATGCAATTAAAAAATGGGGATATGAAACGATCCAAATGAATAAATTGCTTAAATTATTTACCCATGTATATCATATGGAGAGGGAAGAGGAAGAAGATAAAGGATTGACTAACCTTTCCTATCATATATTTTCCCAGGGAAAATACAACGAGGAAATACTTATATATCTCTCTAAATATTACAAGGGTGCTACAGGAGATATGTATAGAATATGGGAAGTTGGTGTGGCTTTTGAAGTGGATATGACCTGTTTAGAGGAAAGGTTATTAAGCCAGATGTTGTATGCAGAGGACTATATTGCTAACTCCTTAGCTGTGTTCCTAGAATATTATAAGAAGGGATCTAATCGAAAATTAATTAGAGCTTTTTTATCCTATCATGCCTACAAATATTTAGTCATGGGAAGGATTATAAAAACAGATATTTTTGAAATTATGAAGAAAGAGTTGGTTTATGAGGAAAATGAGATTTCCTTAATGGCTTTATTAAAGAAATATTCCTTTGAAGAATATTTAAATGATGTAGAAAGAGAATTCATAGATATTCATGTTCATGAATTTATGAAAAAAGGAATTGTTTTACCATTTTTTAAAAGATTTAGTGATGTGATTGATATGCATCCACATATTAGTGATCGCTTTTTTGTTGAATATATCACAAGTACTTCTCATAAGGTTACCCTTCATTACCAAATGGAGGATGAGACAGAAACTTTCAATTCAGAAGTAATGCCTAATGTTTTTTATGGTATTCATATAAAGGATTTTGTACTCTTTTATAATGAAACTATAAGATATTATATTACAGAGGAAAGTAAAGATGGAGAGACTGTCATCACGGAAAGCGTCAATGCTTCCCTTGGACAAGATATGAAGTTAGAGGAGGACTCCTGGTATAATCAGATCAATTTCTTACTAACTGGATTAGAGATGAAGGATGAAAAAACAGTCTTAGAAGGTATTAAAAATTATGTAACGACAAAGCACTTGGCAAATGAATTAATTAAGATAATCTAAATGTAAGTAAGATAGATTTGAGTATCTCAAAGTGCAAAATTAAATTGCAGGAAAGGAGCAGAATATGGGAGAACAAAGAAATCTAATGGTTGGATTTGATCTATGTGAAACCTACACACAGTTAAGCGTCCTTCATAAAAACGCAGTAGAGCCTGAGACAATACATGTTACGATTCCTACTGCTCTTGGCATTAGTAAAGATAAAAAAGAATGGGTATATGGAGAAGAAGCTTATGTTCTTTTACAACATGAGGAAGGTATTGTCATTGACAGACTACTTGCTAAATTATGTTGTGGAGAGGAAGTCGATGTATTTTCAGTCAAATTTTCTCCAGTTGTATTGATGGAGAAATATTTACGAAAGTGCCTACAATTGATAAAGAAAAATTTTCCAAATGACAGTATATTTATGTTATGCATTACTCTAAAAGAGACTAGTACAATTCTATGCGAGGGCATTTATTCAGCTCTAGAAGCACTAGGTATAGGAAAAGATAGAGCAATGATTCAAAATCATACAAGGAGTTATGGTTACTATGCCCTTAGCCAATCCAAAGAGTTATGGATGAGTGATGTTGGATTATTTGAATTGGATGAGGAGGGATTAACCTATCACCAAATAAGTATAGACCGTAAAACTACCCCCTTGTTAGCTGTGACCTCAAGTAAAAACTTAAAGGAAGACCTAAAGCTTGAACAAATTGAGGAAGCTAAAACAGAGGAGGAGATTAGTAGATTAAAATATTTCTTTGTAAATCTATCTAAAAATATACTGCATCGTCAATATGTTACAACCCTATATATTACTGGAAAAGGGTTTGAAGGACATTGGTCTGAAGGTGCATTAAAGGAGTTGTGTAGTGGAAGACGTGTCTTTAAGGGACAAAACCTTTATTCCAAAGGTGCCTGCTATGCTGCAAAAGCTGGCGAACAAAAGGAGTATATCATAGTAGATGATGAAATGATTACCACAAATATATATCTACAAGGCGTAAAGGATGGAAAATTAACTGAAATATTCTTAGTAAAAGGTATATCCCCTTGGTATGAAGCAAAAAATAACATAGACCTTATTTTAGATGAGTGCAGTAGTATAACCCTATATTTTAAAGATCTATTGAAAAATCAATTGAGAGAGGAAACGATCTCATTAACAGATATGCCAGTAAGACCCGCTAAAACAACAAAAGTGGGGTTAGAAATTAATTTTGTGAACAAAGAAACCGTAAGGGTTCTGGTAAAAGATAAAGGGTTTGGAGATTTTTATCCAGCGAGTGAACAAACTTGGATGAGAGAGATTACCATAGACTAACCATGAGAGAGTCTACGATAAACTAACGAGAAGTTGAAAGAAAAATACTGCTAAGGAAGGATGAGAACATGGGAAAACTAATTCTTTGTAATGGGACACAAGGGCAAAGACCATACTGTTTTAAAATAACCAACATAAATGTTTTCTCTATAGAAGAATTATGTTATTACATCTATCATCATGTAACAGAACTCTCACAAGAATTAAGAGAAGAAGAGCTTGTTCTTTGGATAGAAGAAGAACTGGGATTAGTAGATACTGCTAAGAAGTTAAGGCATTTGATTTTAACTGGAGCAGGGCTTAAGGACATTGTAGTAAGTATCTTATTAAGCTGCGATTACTATGGAGAAGAACAAATTAAAGAGTTATTAGAAGTAGTCGATGAATTCATACATTTGCCACCTGGAATAGGAAGTGTGAAAAGGGCGGATAATTTTTTAAAATATAAACAATATGCAAAGGCCCTTTGGGAATTTTTAAGTATATTGGAGAATAGAACTGCGTTTGATACTTTTGAAGATGCAATGAAAGGGAAAGTACTCCATAATATGGGTGTTGCCTTATTACATTGCAAGGGTCCAATTGCTGCCTTACAAAAGTTCAAAGAGGCCTATGATCATTACAAGAATAAGGAATCTCATAAGGCGTATTTTTTCCTATTGCTTATGATGAAAAAAGAAGATACATTAGTGAGTGAGGTTAAGAACTATGGTATAGAGGAGAAGGACCTGGACTTGTTAAAAGAAGAGTTTGCAAAGGGAATGAGTAGTCAGAAGGAATCTAAACTAATAGATTGTGTGAAAGAATTAGAAGAAGCAAAAGAAAGTGGTAAAATGACTAAATTCTATCAGCTAGCTTATACTATCCTTGAAGAGTTAAAGCAGAATTACCGTCAAGAGAATCTGTAAATAATATAATATCTTTTCAGAATTTATCAAGTATAATACAGTTCGTAAATTACGCAGGTCTGTAATACGAAGGAAAAAGAAAGGTTGTGAAAATGGGAAGAATCAAAAACTTCTTTTTAAACCACAAAAAAAATGAGAAGAATAAATTAGAGCAAATAGAATCAAAGGACTATATAGATATAGAGGTGTTTTCTAGTGAGGAGTCAGATACCCATATAACCACGCAAAGTAATACAGAACATACTATTATGGGGGATTGTCAACAGATCATTGAGACAACTCGTACATTAGAAGAACTAAAAAGTGAATATCAGGCGGTTACAGCATATCTTACTGATATACAAAAAATTGAACGTATGCCTGAAGAGGACAGAGATAAGGTAAATGATATTGCTCGAAGAATTCTTATTCTAAACAAGGATAAGGCCAAGTACCAAAAAGGTATCAGAAAGATTAATGATATTCAATATAAACAGATGGCTAAGTACGAAGAGGTGTTGCCAGTTCAATTAAGAGATATGAAGAATCAGGAACAATATAGAGAAATGATTCAAAAGGATATGAAATACTTAGAGAGAGAGAAAGAAGACCTTCTTTTGGACCAGGAGGAAGGCCATGAAAGACATGAATATTTTAAACGTATTGCAATTACAACTTGTATATTGGTGGTTATCTTATTTCTGCTTTTTATAGTTGTAAATTCTGCTCTAAAAGTGGATATGATTCTTCCCTTTTTATTGACTGTTATTATGGCGCTACTAGCTACCCTCTATATATTTATGAGCGTAGTTAAAAATCGTAAGAATGTAAAGCTTATAGAACTGAAATTAAATCGTTGCATCCTGCTTTTGAATAAAGTTAAAATTAAATATATTAATAACACCAACACTCTGGATTATTCTTACCAGAAATTCATGGTGGAATCCTATGAACAACTTAAATTTTTGTGGGAGGAATATCTAAAGGCCAAGTTAGATGAAGAAAGGTATGAAGTAAGCACAAATCAATTAGACCTTAGTCACAGGGATTTAATCAAAAACCTAAGGAATGTGAATTTATCTGATACTAAGATTTGGATTTATCAGGCCAATGCACTTATAGATGATAGAGAAATGGTTGAAGTCAGACATAGACTTAACGTGAGAAGGCAAAAACTTAGAGAAAATATCGATTATAATAATGGATTAAGAGATAAAAGTATCAAAGATGTTGGAGCGTTTATCGAAAAGAAACCAGAAAATAGAAGTGAAGTGGTTCAATTTTTACAAGACTATGGGATAGAAATATAATTTTTGCTGGTGAAAAAGGCTTATAAAAAGTCCTTATAAAAAACACTTAAAAAAGTATCTATAAAAAACACTTGACAGAAATAGATGAATTTTTTATTATTAAAGAAGGAATAATAATATTGACAAATGTAGAGATGAAGAGGAGTAAATAAGCTTTTCTTAGCAGAGAGGAGGACCCCCGGGTGAAAGGTCTTCTTAATGAGAACTTATTGAAGGTAGCTTTTGAACAGTGTTTTTGAATAGAGTAGAGAATACCGGATAGTCCCGTTATAGACGTAAGATGGCTGATTTTTAGTCATGAATAAAGGTGGTACCACGACTCTTCGTCCTTTTAGGCGAAGGGTCTTTTTTAATTTAGCAGACCTTGTAGTTTATTTGAAAATTACAAATGGGTTATATTTGAGGGGTCTGCCAAAACTTAAGTTGAGTTTGGTAAAACTAAGATGTATAAAGTGTATAAATAGAAAGGATGTAATTATGAATAAAGAATTAGGAAAAACCTATGATCCAGGGGATATTGAAGAAAGATTGTATAAGAAATGGGAGAATAAGAAGTATTTTAAGGCAACTGTAGATAGAAGCAAGAAGCCATTTACCATTGTGATGCCACCTCCAAATATTACAGGTCAGCTTCATATGGGGCATGCCCTTGATAACACCTTACAAGATATTTTAATTCGTTTTAAAAGAATGCAAGGATATAATGCACTTTGGCAGCCTGGTACAGATCATGCAAGTATTGCTACAGAAGTAAAGATAATTGAACAACTAAAAAAAGAAGGTATCGATAAGGCTGATCTTGGCAGAGAAGGTTTTCTAAAAAGAGCCTGGGAATGGAAAGAAGAATATGGCGGTAGAATCATTGGCCAGTTAAAGAAATTGGGTTCTTCCTGTGATTGGGATAGAGAACGTTTTACCATGGATGAGGGATGTTCTAAGGCAGTTATGGACGTGTTTATCAAGTTATATGAAAAAGGGTATATTTACAAAGGCTCTAAGATTATAAACTGGTGTCCAGTATGTCAAACAAGTATATCTGATGCAGAAGTAGAGCATGAAGAACAAAATGGTCACTTTTGGCACATTAAGTATCAAGTAGCTGGTAGTGACGAGTTTTTAGAAGTGGCTACCACTAGACCAGAGACACTTTTAGGTGATACAGCCGTTGCTGTACATCCTGAAGATGATAGATATAAGCACCTGATTGGTAAGACGGTTATATTACCGTTGGTGAACAAAGAGATACCTATTATTGCAGATGCTTATGTAGAAATGGAGTTTGGTACTGGAGTTGTTAAAATAACACCAGCCCATGACCCTAATGACTTTGAAGTTGGAAAAAGACATGATTTACCAGAAATTAATGTAATGAATGATGATGCAACCATCAATGAAAATGGTGGAAAATATGCTGGAATGGATCGATATGAAGCTAGAAAGCTTATGGTATCTGAATTAAAAGAACTTGGACAGTTAGTGAAAATAGCAGATCATGTTCACAATGTTGGTACCCATGATAGATGCCATACAACAGTTGAACCATTAATCAAACAACAATGGTTTGTTAAGATGGATGAATTAATCAAACCTGCCATTCAAGCTGTAAAAGAAGATAAAGTTGAGTTTATACCAGAGCATTTTGAGAAAACCTATTTTAACTGGACGGATAACATTAGAGACTGGTGTATCTCAAGACAGTTATGGTGGGGTCATAGAATCCCAGCTTATTACTGTGAAGCTTGTGATGAAACGGTTGTATCAAAAGATGCCCCTACTTCTTGCCCAAAATGTGGTCATACACATTTAAAACAAGATGAAGATACACTAGATACTTGGTTTAGTTCAGCACTTTGGCCATTTTCTACCCTTGGTTGGCCAGAACAAACAGAAGATGTAGATTACTTCTATCCAACAGACGTATTAGTTACAGGATATGATATTATATTCTTCTGGGTTATCAGAATGGTATTCTCTGGATATGAGTATACTGGCAAGGCTCCATTTAAAAAAGTATTGATTCATGGATTGGTTAGAGATGGCCAAGGTCGTAAGATGAGTAAATCCTTAGGAAATGGTATTGATCCTTTAGAAATCATTGATAAATATGGAGCGGATGCCCTAAGACTTACCATTGTAACTGGCAATGCACCAGGTAATGATATGAGATTTTACTGGGAGAGAGTGGAAGCTTGTAGAAATTTCGCGAATAAGGTTTGGAATGCTTCAAGATTTATTATGATGAATCTTGAAAAAGGTGGAAATGATACAGGTAAGAATGAAGAACATTTTACAGATGCAGATAAATGGATTTTATCAAAGGTAAATACTTTAGTGCAAGAAGTTACAGATAATATGGAAAACTTTGAACTTGCCATAGCTGTTGATAAAATATATGACTTTATATGGGAAGAATTCTGTGACTGGTATATTGAAATGGTTAAACCAAGATTATACAATGATGCAGATGAGACAAAAGGTGCCGTTCTTTGGACTTTAAAGCATGTTCTTATCACTTCTTTAAAATTGCTGCATCCATTCATGCCATTTATATCTGAAGAAATATATTGTACAATTATGGAATCTGGATTAACCAGTGGAATAGAGATGGAGGAATCCATTATGATATCCTCATGGCCAGTTTATGAAGAAGCTTTCGCATATGATCAAGAAGAAAAAGCTGTTGAGATTATGAAAGAAGCTGTTAAGAGCATAAGAAATGTACGTACTGGTATGAACGTTCCACCAAGTAAAAAGGCATCTGTAATTGTTGTGACTGAAAATAAAGAATTACAAGATATTTTCAAAAACAGTGCAGTGTTCTTTGGTACACTGGGCTATGCATCCGAAATCAAGATTCAGTCAGATAAAACAGGTATTCCTGCTGATGCTGTAACTGCTTTAATACCAGAGGCAGTAATCTATATGCCATTTGCAGATTTGGTTGATGTGGAGAAGGAAATAGAGCGTCTTAAAAAAGAGGAAGAACGTTTAGAAGGTGAATTAAAACGAGTAACAGGAATGCTTAGCAATGAAAAATTCGTAAGTAAAGCACCTGAAGCAAAACTCCAAGAGGAGAGGGATAAGTTAGAAAAATATACTCTTTTAATGGAACAGGTAAGAGAACGTTTGGCTCAGTTAGGATAAGGTTAAACGATAGGGTTAAACGATAGGGTTTTGAGTGAGTTTATCAAGTTATCTTTGATTAAGGTTGGAGAAGCTTAAGGATATGGAAGAAAAGGTGTTACCTTGCTAAGCAATAGTGGGGTGGCACCTTTTTCACTTTTTTAGCTATATGATAAATCAGAAATATCATAGTCTTCATATTATGCGTCACTAAAAAGTCCCCATTTAGTTTGTTGATGAATTAAGAGGTATCTATATTTATTTGGCGCCTTTCCCTCCTGCGGTATGTTCTTTGTAGAGCCTCAGATGAAATCTATCACAATATTCTGCCCTTTTACTGAGTCTCTAGTCGAACATAAACAACCTTGTCAGACGGTCTCGCCAAGCTAAATATAGATATCTCTTAATTCTTTTATGTTTTACATAGGACTTTTCAGTGACTTATATACTTGGGGATGGAACATGAGTCTTAATAATTTTCGTTAAAATAATTACTTGATTTTTATGGCTGTACTAGTTATGATTATAGTAATAGAATTTGTTGGTTATATAAGTAAAATATGTAAGAAAAACAAGTAATCAAAATAACATCTATACCAAATTAGAGGTGTACATCTGTGGAATCCATCGTATTTTGTTGCAACCGTGTCTGAAATCCTAAACTAGGGTTAGTGAAAGCAAAAGTGAAGGACTTGGATTACAAAGTGCTTAGATGATAAATACTACTGTAGGAACTGTAGGAAGTTACGCCTTTTATTACCGGAATCCGTGTTTCCAGCCACTAATCCAGATGGTACAAAACAATTATTGAGAACATGTATCAGAATGTTTGAGAAGCGGCAAAAGCAGGTTATCACCACGATTCATTATATATGAACTATAAGAAAGAGGTGTTTATTTTGAGAGAATTTACTTTGATGAATAAAAACACACCAGTATTAAAATTTGAGCTTGATATTGATACAGCACAAATTTATAAAATTACAAAAGTTCAAAATCCAGAATACGCACCTATTTCAGTATTAGATAGTAAAGGTATTCCTAACAAAGCTTATCTTGTAGATTGGTGGAAGGATAGAGCGATACCTGTGAGTAGATCTGGGTTACGAGAGGCTTTGCAATTAATGAATATTACTAATACTGAGAAGCTTATGTTGAAGTCTTATGGTCTTAGCTTAAGTGATCAGTATTGGATATGTGAAGTAGGATCTGATTTACAATGGGCGAATATTAACTTCTTTGCTAATGATTTTTCTGATGATGTAGGTGAGGCTTTGTTTGGAAGACAATCATCAGAACAATTAAATCTTTTATCCCCCTGTAATACATCCGATGGTTGGCTTAAAAAGAAATGGAAGATTATTAATACGAAGAGAACTCTCCTGAAAGCAGGTAGTGGAGAATCTTTACAGGAACCGTTAAATGAAATGATATCTACTAGAATATTAGATATGAGTACTATTTCTAATTATGTAAAGTATTACTTACTAGAAGATAAAGACGGAAAACCATTATCAGCCTGCGAGAATTTTATAACTCCTAATACTGAACTAATAACAGCTTGGAATGTAATGAAAGTTTTAAAAAAGAATAATAGTGATAATGAGTATACACACTATTTAAAATGTTGCGATCATTTGGGGATTTCTGTTGAAGAATTTATGTCGGATATGTTAACATTTGATTATTTAATATGCAACCAAGATCGTCACTATAATAATTTTGGAGTTATACGTGATGTAAATACTTTAAAAGTATTAGGACCCGCTCCTATATTCGATAACGGCACTTCTATATGGAATGGGACAGCTACTAGCTTTATAAACCATACGGTAGCCCAAGAATCTAAACCATTTAGGAAAGAGCATTCAGAGCAGATAAAGTTAATAAGAAAATCAGCTAAATTCGATATACCCAATATAGACACTATAGTAAAGTCTATAATGTCATTATCGCCTTATGTTGAACAAAACCGAATTGAAAAGATTTCAACTAGTCTTTCTCAAAGATTTAGAAGTTTTTATAATTGAGAGGATTAAATTATAATAATGGGATATGAAAATCAATAGTATGTTTAAATCATACAGAATGGAGTAATTATGATTAATTTTGATGAAGAAATAGCAAAATTTCAACCAAGCCTTGAGGTGGACCAGGCTGAAGATGCAATTAATAATAATGATTTAACAGATATGACAGATATTATTAATAATATGATGAAAGAAATAAAGAATAAATAGAACATAAAAAATAAATAAAGTGCAGATAAAGAGATAGATAAAAAGATAGATAAAAAAAGTTAGATATAAGAATAGAATTAGTTAGGTGGAGATGAATATGATATGTCCGGTATGTAAACATGAGGTTCTAATGAAGAAAAATCATTGTGACAAGTGCGGCGAGGATTTAATCGCTTTTAAAAAAGTTTATCTAATTTCCAATAGATATTATAATGAAGGACTAGAAAGAGCCAAAGTTAGAGATTTATCAGGTTCTGTTATCGTACTGAAAAAAAGTTTAGAATATAATAAAAGAAATATCAATGCAAGAAATTTACTTGGTCTAATTTATTTTGAGATGGGTGAATCGGTGGCTGCATTAAGAGAATGGGTAATTAGTAAGCATTTTCAACCAGAAGGAAATGATGCAGATGAATATATGAATTCCATTCAATCAACGCCTACTAAGCTGGATATGCTAAATCAAACAACAAAAAAATTTAACGCAGCATTGGTAGCTGCAAAGCAAGGCAATGAAGACTTAGCCATTATTCAGCTCAAAAAGGTGACAAGTCTTAATCCTCATTTCGTAAAGGCCCTGCAGCTCCTAGCATTATTATATATGAAATCTGGAGAACGTGAGAAGGCCTTAAAATGCCTTGTAAAAGCGGAAAAAATAGACGTATCTAATACTGCTACTCTAAAGTATCTAAAAGAATTAAATGATATTATGAGTGAAAGAAAAGATGAGAATAAAAATTCAAATAAAGACGTGGTTGTGCCGAAAGAAAACACAGTATTTCGTGGTTCTTCCTATAAAGAAGATAAACCCAATATTTGGCTGTTTATAAATCTAGTAATTGGTGTGTTTATTGGTGTATTGGCTACAGTATTTCTACTTGTTCCAACTGTTAAGAGTGATTACACCAAAGAGATGAATGATAATTTAATTGAATATAACTCTGACCTGAATAAGCAAACCCAGATTATTGATTCTATAACAAAAGAAAAAGATGAGTTAACAACCCAGATTGAAGACTTAGAAAAACAAATAGAGGAATATTCTGAAAATGAATATGATGATACCATATATGATGAATTAATGACTACTGCAAAACTTTATAATGAAGAATTAGCAAAAGGCGATATAAATCAAATTGATTATATTAGTGTTGCAAAAGAACTTGCTAAAGTAGAGGAAACAAAGCTTATAAGACCACAGGCTGCAGAACTTTATAATCAAATAAAGGGGGCTGTTTCAGAAAAAGCTTCAGCTATTTTATATGATCAAGGTCATAGTCTATATACGAATAAAAAATACGATGAGGCTTTAGAAGTACTTCTTGATGCATATGAATATGACTCAAATAATGTAGATGCAATCTATTTTATTGGTAGATCATATCATCAGCTAGCAGATAATGAAAAAGCCAAAGAGTATTATGAAATCATAACAAAAGATTTCTCAGATTCTAATCGTAATAGTGATGCTGTTGCTAAGCTTTCTGAGTTAAATTAAATCACTTAAGAATGAGGAGTACTCTAGATAGTGACCTTTTGGATTGCATATTATTTATGGATGAATTGTTACGAAATAGACTAATAAGTTAGTTAAGAAAAGAAATATAAAACAATATAGAATTAATTAAGTCATTATAGATAAATATGTAAAAAAGACCAACCCATTTGTTCTAGGGATTGGTCTTTTTTTATAGACGAAAGAAATAATATATGTTAAAATATGTAAATGACTGAATTATTTAGAAGGGAGCCTATTTGGTTCACTTAGGCAGGGTATGACCAGACAACCCTTAATGCAAGTGAAGTAAGGTACGGTGATAGTATGGAGAATAAGATGGAGAGAAAATCAGTTGAACATAAAGATAGGGAGGTGGCGGCTGGCTATGATATCATTGGGAATAATCTTGTTATTTCATTGGCAGAAGATTTAGACCATCATAATGCAACCTTTATTAGAGAACAATCGGACAAGTTGATTAAGACGAAGCCAATTAAAAATATTATATTTGATTTTTCCGGTACTGATTTTATGGATAGTTCAGGTATTGGCGTAATTATGGGACGCTATAAAAAGGTTATGTTGACTGGGGGAAAAGCAGCAGTAACCGGTGTAAATCAGAGTGTGGACAGAATACTTCGATTATCTGGATTATATAAAATTATCCAGAGGTTTGATACCATTGAAGATGCGGTTATTAGATTAAGCCAGAAATAAAAACGGGGGCGTGAAAATCAGGAGGATAAGTATGGATTATACTAACGAAATGCTATTAGAGTTTGATAGTTTATCAAAAAATGAAAGTTTTGCAAGATTAGTTGTTGCCGGGTTTGTGGCAGGTTTAGATCCTACTGTTGAGGAGATTGCTGATATTAAAACTGCTGTTTCAGAAGCTGTTACAAATGCAATTATACACGGCTATGAAGAAAAAAAAGGGAAGATCAGTATTAACTGTAGAATTAGTGGACAAGAAATATTTATTGAAATAAAAGACCAAGGCAAAGGGATAGAGGATATAGAAAAGGCAATGGAACCCTTATATACAACGAAGCCAGATATGGATCGTTCAGGCATGGGTTTTTCATTTATGGAAGCTTTTATGGATGATTTAGAAGTAGAATCAAAACTTGGCGTAGGGACCACAGTTAAGATGAGAAAGAAAATCCATTGAAGGACCGATGAAAAGGATTTTAATGATTGCCTAAGGCGGGGGAATCTAGGAAACCTTTAAGAAGGGAGTGAAACAGTGGATACCATTGAATTAATCAAGTTATCACAGCAAGGAGATAAGGAAGCCAGGGACAAGGTTATAACTGATAATATAGGTCTTGTATGGAGCATTGTAAGGAGGTTTATGTGCAGAGGGCATGAACCAGAAGATCTGTTCCAAATTGGAAGTATTGGATTGATTAAAGCCATAGATAAGTTTGATATGTCCTATGAAGTTAAATTTTCAACTTATGCTGTTCCGATGATCATGGGTGAAATCAAGAGATTTTTAAGAGATGACGGCGTGATTAAAGTAAGTCGAAGTATGAAAGAGACAGCTGGTAAGATTAGAGTTACCAGAGAAAAGCTTAATAATATGTATGGTAGAGAACCTACCTTAGAAGAAATTAGCCAAGAACTTAATCTCGCCAAAGAAGAAGTGGTCATGGCATTAGAATCAGGTGCAGAAGTAGAATCCCTTTATAAAACCATATATCAGGGGGATGGAAATGCAATTTATTTAATTGATAAGTTAGAACAGACCAATGATGAAAGTGAAAATATGATAGACAAGCTTGCTTTAAAAGAAACCATAGCTTCCTTAGACGAAAAGGACAGAGAATTAATCAGGCTTCGCTATTTTTTAAATATAACACAGACTGACATAGCAAAAGAACTTGGAATCTCCCAAGTTCAGGTATCTCGCTTAGAGAAAAAAATCTTATTAAAAATGCGTGAAAAAATGATGTAAATATTACCAGTATATAAAAAATTAACTAACAAATAATAGTATGGATAAGAAACCCATAAAAAAGCATCCAGTTTCAATGGATGCTTTTTTCGTGCATAAAATCACTCTATTTTATGGAAAGAAGGTGAATGATTATGGTTTTTAAGCGACATAAAATATTATTTATAGTTATGTTTACAGTAGTATTAGCTGCAGCAATTACTGCCGCTATATTTATTTCTAATGCAGACAGAAAAGGAGGATATAAAGGTACATTAGTATGGATGTATGATCAGGAGGTTGCTGCCTGATATGAAAAGCAAATATTTATATTTAAAAATTAATAAAAATAATTTAGTCCGTAAGAAGGTCGTGATCATTAAGGATGTGGCAAAAATATATTGCTACGATTCAGAGATCATGGAGGAACTAAATCAACTAGTTATTATGGACATAAAAGCTGATAAAAAGACCAATTATATTTTTTCCGTACTAAAGCTCATTGAGCAGGTTTCCAGATTATATCCTGAACTTGAAATAGAGAATATCGGTGAGACGGATTTTATCGTAGAGTATGAACCACCGAAAAAGGAAAATAAGTTTTGGGAGTTTGTGAAAGTATTTTTTGTATCATGTATCGTATTCTTTGGTGCGGCATTTACCATTATGACTTTTAATGAAGACGCAAATGTAAAAGTGGTTTTTGATAGTATATATCAAAGCGTCATGGGTGAAAAAGCAACTGGTGGTACAATTCTTGAAATATCTTATGCAATAGGCTTACCCTTAGGGATTATTATTTTCTTTAATCATTTTTCAAAGGCAAAAACTGGCAATGATCCTACACCTATGCAGGTACAGCTTAGAGTATATGAAGAAGACCTGGATAAAACCCTTATTGAAAATGCAAGCAGGGAGGGAAAAGCCATTGATGTTGATTAAAATAATAGGCATGTTTTTATTTGGATTTATAGCAGGGGTACTGATTGCTGCTGGTATGGTGGCATTTATTACTGCCATAGGAGTTCTAACAAGACTTGCCATTAGAACCAATACGGCTAACCGTATCATGTTATATGAAGACATTGTTGTAGTTGGTTGTACAGTGGGAAATATTATAAATTTATTTAGTTTAAAATTGCCCTTTGGACTAATTGGTTTAATCATATTTGGATTTTTCTCTGGTAGTTTTATAGGTTGTCTTGCTGTAGCCTTAGAAGAAGTGATTCAGATATTTCCGATAATGACCCATAGATTAAAACTTAAAATGGGGGTACCAATAATAGTTTTATGCCTTGCATTAGGAAAAGGGCTAGGATCTTTTTTTCAGTTATTTCTTAACTTTGGGAAGTGAATAAGTTAGATGAAAAAATTAGAATGAAAAGTTAGATTATGAAAGATTAAGTTTTGAATGATTAAATAAATATAGGATAGGTTAAGAAGAACTAGATGAAATATAATATGTACCAATTAGATAAAGTCACAAAATATGAAGAATATGGTGGAAGGAGCGCTTTAAATGGCAGGTAATAATAAAAAGGTAACAGCTAGTGATGTAATTAAGGAAAAGGATAAAACGACGAAAGAGGAAAAATATAATCAGTATGTAAAAGAAATAACCCCAACACATAATAAAGTTGCTAATTTTTTTAAAGCATATGTTGTAGGGGGTATTATTTGCGTATTGGGACAAGGAATTAATAATTTATATTTAAGTTGGGGAATGACAGAAGAAATTGCTAGTGGCTATACATCTCTTAGCTTGATATTTCTTTCGGTTTTATTGACGGGACTAAATGTATATCCTAAATTGGCAAAGTTTGGTGGTGCCGGGACTGTAGTACCGATTACTGGATTTGCCAATTCGGTGGCAGCACCTGCAGTAGAATTTAAGAAAGAGGGACAAGTTTTTGGTATTGGATGTAAGATATTTACCATTGCTGGACCAGTTATACTTTATGGTATTTTTTCCTCATGGGTATTAGGAATTATCTATTATATTTTTAAAATAATGGGAATGGTATAAATGGTAAAATTACATTCTATTTTTCTATAGGTAATAATATATGAGTTGGTGCAAATACTTTTGGATTAGACATCATCATATGGAAAAATCAATTGGAAAGGCATGGTTATCAAATGGAAAATAAAAAAAATACAAAGCGTACCATTGGTGAAAATAGTATTAAGTTTTTAGATCCGCCCTATATCCTTGCGGCATCTTCTGTTGCTGGTAAAAAAGAAGGAGAGGGTCCTTTGGGTAGTTTCTTCGATGTGGTGGAAGAAGATCCTATGTTTGGTGGTGTTACATGGGAAGAAGCTGAAAGCAGACTAATGAAGCAGGCTGCTGATTTGGTGGTACAAAAAGCGGGGCTTAAGAATAAGGATATCAGATATTTGGTAGGAGGAGATTTATTAGGTCAATTAATTGCCACCTCCTTTGGGATTATGGATCTTGAAGTGCCTCTCTTTGGCGTGTATGGTGCATGTTCTACCATGGGAGAATCCATAGTTGTAGGATCTGTCCTTGTGGATGGAGGTTTTGCAGACAAAGTTCTAGCCTTGACATCTTCACATTTTGCAGGAGCGGAAAAGCAATTTAGATTTCCATTGGCCTATGGTAATCAAAGGCCCCTGGCATCTACCTGGACGGTTACAGGTAGTGGGGCAGTCATTGTAGGAGATCAAAAACCAAGCAAGGCAAAAGGTGATACATCTAGTGGATTTGTAAGGGTCATGGGAGCTACTGTTGGAAAAATCGTCGACTACGGAATCAAAGATTCTATGAATATGGGTGCGTGCATGGCACCGGCAGCTTATAAAACAATTTCTCAAAATTTAAAAGATTTTAACCTTCAACCAGATTACTATGACCGTATTATTACAGGAGATTTAGGTTATGTTGGCAAGGACATATTAATTGATATGCTAAAACAAGATGGATATGATATTAGCGCCAATCATATGGATTGTGGAATTGAAATATTTGATAAAAATACACAAGACACGCATTCTGGTGGAAGTGGCTGTGGTTGCAGTGCAATTACACTAGCAGGATATGTGTTGCCAAAATTATTAAGAAAAGAGTGGAAAAGAGTGCTGTTTGTACCAACGGGGGCACTTTTGTCAACGGTAAGCTTTAATGAGGGGAATTCAGTTCCTGGCATAGCCCATGGTATTATCTTAGAGGGTGCAGATTAAGCTTTTGTAAAAATAAGTGGAAAGGATTGGATGATTAGAATATGGATTATTTCATTGCATTTTTAATTGGTGGTCTGATATGTGGTGTGGTTCAAATTGTTATGGACAATACAAAATTAATGCCAGGCAGAATCATGGTAGGACTTGTTTGCCTTGGCGCCCTTCTTGGTTCCCTTGGTTTATATGAGCCATTTTCAAAATGGGCTGGTGCTGGAGCTAGTGTACCACTGAGCGGCTTTGGCAATGCATTATTTAAAGGAATTAAGGAAGCAGTTGATCAGGAAGGATTTATAGGGGTCTTTAAAGGAGGATTTACAGCAACATCAGCAGGAATAGCAGGTGCACTTATTTTTAGTTACATTGCTTCCTGGATTTTTGATCCTAAAATGAAAGAGTAAATGTGGGATGATTCTACCCTAACCTAATCGCAAGTCCTATAGTGGATAACCAATATTCATTTTGACTTAAAAGACAAAAAAATGGGCCATGTATAACAACGGCCCATTTTTATTTTCAGTTTATAGTAATTGAAACAACAATTTAATCACCATAATCGTAGTAAAATTCAACATCATATTCGTAGTCATCTTCGCCTTCTGTATCCTCTCCAGCACCTGCATCTATTCCTGGGGTAATAGTTGGAGTGACGATAGGAGGTATTGTAACGGTAGGTCTACTGTATGGTGGAGTAGTTGGTTTAATAGTTTCAGGTTTATTATTTTTAGAATTATGCTTTGTACATATTTCTGTAGGCAATAAAAATTCAGTATCTGCAGTTGTACTTGTCTCTTCCTTGGTTAGGTAAACTTTTTCTTCAACGATAGATTCTGGACAATATTCATTGGCAATTTTACCGGTTTCTTTACAGACAGTCACTTTGGTATGAATATCACATTTCTCAGTAGGTACGGTACCTTTTGCAAAATACTCTGTTTTTACAGTGGAGCCACCTACATAATGATCACATAGTCCTTCTACAGCTAGTTTCCCACTCTTGGTGCATATCTGTGCTGAAACAATAGAATTAGGTTTTGTAAATGCTACTGTATCCAAATCATAATATTCGTGTATTTGTTCCATTACATCTCGCCAGATAATTTTTTGGTAGGATTTATCAACTTGCTTTTTGTTATTATCATAACCAGACCATATGGTAGCGGTATAGTATGGTGTATATCCAGAGAACCAAAGATCATTTTCATCTGAAGTTGTACCGGTTTTACCAGCGATTGGCATATCAATGCTCGTAAAGTTGACACTTCTACCAGTACCTTTTTTTACAACATCCTCCATAGCGCTGGTTAACATATAAGCGGTAGATTCCATCATAACTTTACTTATTGTAGGTTCACTAGTTAATAAAACCTTATTATCGTGATCTAATATTTTGGTATAGAATGTTGGCGTGGTATAGATACCACTGTTGGCGATTGCTGCATAGGCGGCTGTAAGTTCTAAATTAGTAACACCATCTGTGATTCCACCAAGGGCTAAGGATAAGTTAATGTCAGAGTAACCCTTACCATCTTCTGTGGTTCTTGAATCCACTAAGGTGGTAAATCCTAACTTCGTTAAATAATCAAAACCTACTTGAGGTGTTACTTCAGCTAATGTTTTAACCGTTACAATATTCATGGAATTGGTAATTGCTTCTCTTAGAGTAGTCAAGCCATTATAATTACCACGATCCCAGTTGTTTACAAATTTATCGGTTCCTGGGTATTTGTAAGGTGCATCATCAATTACAGATGCTAAAGTCATTCCAGCAGAATCAAGTGCAGGAAGATAGGTGGATAATACTTTAAAGGTAGAACCAGGTTGTCTCATGGTATTGGTTGCACGGTTTAATGTACGATTTCCTGTTTTATCTCCTCTGCCTCCAATCAGACCAACTACTGCTCCAGTTTTTTGATCCATAATAACCATAGAAGACTGAGGCTGTATAATCAGACTGGTATTTTCTCCAAGGACAGTATCCGTAGCTTCGACTTTAGCCGCTTTAAAAGCATCTATGATAGCTAGTGCATCTTCTTGCTCGGAGAAGTAGACGGAGGTTAAACCAGCAAAATCTAATAAATCATTGGTATGATAATGGATGGTACTTTCATCCTTCTTTTGTATGGACAACGCATAGGTTAACTCCCAGTAAGAGGCTGTGCCGATATTGGGGAAATAATCTTCATTGGAATACACACCATCCAAAATCGATTGAATAGAAGAATCTAAGGTTGTATAAATACTCAAACCACCACTATAAAGAGTATTACTAGCTTGGGTATAAGTATAACCCTTCTTCTCTTGCAAGTCAGCAATGACTTGTTCAATTAATTCATCTACGAAGTGGCTATAATAGGAGGTGATACCAGTTTCTTCATTCACTGTTTGAATTCTAGCGTATACATCATCCTCCATTGCTTCGTTATATTCGGCTTCGGTACATAATCCAAGTCTTTTCATATTCTCAAGGATATTAGAACGCCTTTTTTCATTGTTATCAGGATGATTAATCGGATTCATATTAGTAGGAGACTGAGCAATGGCTGCAATCACTGCGGCCTCTGATAAGGTCAGCTTACTAACATCCTTATTAAAATAGCGTTTGGAGGCAGTTTGTACACCATAGGTTCCTGCTCCAAGGTTGATGTTGTTTAAATAATATTCTAGTATTTCATCTTTTTCTAATTGATCTTCTAATTGAATTGCCAAATACTGTTCTTGAATTTTTCTAATCAGACGATCCATGAAATTATCTTCAGCACCGCCATCAAATACCTGATTTTTTATCAGCTGTTGGGTTATGGTACTTGCACCTTCATCAAAGTCGCCTTTGCTTATACCAACAAAAAAGGCACGAAAAATACCTCTCATATCAATACCGTTATGCTCATAGAATCGTTCATCTTCAATACTAATTACGCAATTTTTTAAAACATCTGGTATTTTATTTATTTTAACATATACACGATTTGCTTGTTCACCAACTAAGGATTGAATCAATTTACCATCCTTATCATAAATATTGGTAGTAAAGCCTGATGGAACCACATTAATCTGATCAATATCGGGTGCACTATCTGCAAGTCCTTTTAAAACGCCAAAACCAGCGAAAGAACCTATAATTACCAATGACACTATACTAAATAAGAATAATCGAAATATAGTTACGCTAAACTTAGAAGCTAACTTTCTGGAAGTTGACTTAATCAGTGATTGCTTTTTCGTGGCTCCCTTTTTACTAAAGTCCATAGTAAACCTCCTTTATCCTGCTATTATATCAAATATAGAAGGAAAAAAAAAGTACATTTTTTCGACTAAGATTTGATAGATTAATACAAAAAAATGCGGGCAACAAACTGTAGCCTGTGTTAAGGTGTTGTGAAATGTCAAAATATTCACATTATCGAAGATTATAATTATAAAAAATGTATAAAATTTTTCATTTTGTGTAAAAATACAGCTGCCTGTCGATATCAATCGAATAATGCGAGACATAGTACTTTTCATATAGTACTAACATAGATATAATGTAAATATCAAGAAAATTACAAGTTTCCTTGATGAAAAACTAACAATTGACAGATTCAGGAGGGGCTATGGAAAAACTGTATTTAGAAGGTACTAAATTAATCGCAATGGAGGATGAAAAAGAGGTAAAGTTTGACTATTATCTAGTGGAAGATAATAAAGGTTGTGAGAAAAACATCATGTTATATGGAATCAAAATAGTTCAACATATGGAAAACCATTTAGTTGCGGAGTACTCTGATCCCATATCTTATTCTAAGGATTTGGTACAAGGCATGGTACATAAATTATGTAATAATGAAGTGACACTTGCATCGATGTTAGAAATTGTGGATGATTTAGTAACAGAATGTTTAGCGTAAGGTAGGTTTGTATTAGGAATGGATTATTGTAGGGTAGAAGGGGTGAATCCCAAAGGCATTACTTAAAAATATGTTGCATTTGGGATACCCATTTTAAGATTCTAATATATGAAGGATGTCAAGATAGTACCCATAATTACATTTTCCCAAATGAGTTAGTTCTAAATTTCCAGCAGTTAATTCTAAGATTTCTTTCTCGAATTTTTCCATAGACTCAGTAGGTATCAGTAATTCTAGTTGTACCAGCTGTCCATATTCGCTCTGTGTTATCGTAATTTTATTTTGACAGGTGAGATATTGGAGTTTTCCAAGAAAATTATAATCCGTCTTAAGTCGTAGTTTCACACCACTCCTTTTTGTAATAATCTGACTGTTTTTTATACCTTCTTTGGCTGCATTTTGATAAGCTCTCACTAAGCCTCCAGTACCAAGTAAAGTTCCACCAAAATATCTTGTTACAATGATCAAAGCGTTTTGGATTCCCTCTTTTTGAATCATATCAAGGATAGGTTTGCCGGCAGTGCCAGTAGGTTCCCCATCATCACTGCAACGAACAATTTCATCTTTGTTCCCAATAACATATGCATAGCAGTTATGGTTAGCAGAATAATGCTCCTTTTTGGTTTGCTCTATCACTCTAAGAGCGGTTTCTTCACAATCCACAGGCCAAATAGATCCAATAAATTTTGACTTCTTTTCACTGATTTCGCCAGTGCCTCCTTTTAAGACAAATTGGCTTTCCATATAATCACAGACCTTTCTTATCTTAATTTTTGGTTTACATCATCTTTCATATAATAAAGTTACTTGAGGTTATTTAAATTGGTTTTGCTCAGGTATATATTCGTAATGGATTTTTCTTAGGGTAGTACGTAATTCTAGTTCATCTATGTCTAAATGATCGCATAAATCATCCAGTGTCTTATAAAAGTCTCGTAATTGTGTATTGATATAACTTAAAAGTATAAAAGGGTCCTTTGGAATTGCCATATAAATCTCCATTCTATTAATAATCTTACAACTTTGTATTAGTCAACCAAGACCTTTAGAGATCACAGAAAAAATATCAAGGGTTGAATATTAAGTATACTACATTGTATCACAGGAATTTAATAAATCAAGGTCTTGACTGTGGACAATTTATTCAATAGAATGAAAAAAACAGGGAAAATAAAGAGGTTGAGATGGACTTATTTGAATATGTGAGAAAAAATAATATGGAAAAGGAAGCACCCTTGGCTTCCAGATTAAGACCAAGGACTTTAGAAGAAGTAGTTGGACAAGGGCATATTATCGGAAAAGATAAGTTATTATATAGAGCGATTAAAGCTGATAAATTAAGTTCCATTATTTTTTATGGTCCACCAGGAACAGGAAAGACCACGCTGGCCAGAGTAATTGCAAATACTTCTAGTGCTGAGTTTACACAAATCAATGCCACAGTAGCCGGTAAAAAGGATATGGAAGAGGTTATAGAAAAAGCCAAAGCCAATAGCGGAATGTATGGTAAGAAGACCATACTTTTTATAGACGAAATTCATCGCTTTAATAAAGGACAACAAGATTATTTGTTACCCTTTGTTGAAGATGGAACCATTATTTTAATTGGTGCCACCACAGAAAATCCTTATTTTGAAGTGAATGGAGCGTTATTATCAAGATCTATATTATTTGAACTAAAGCCACTTGATAAAGAAGATGTGATCGAATTACTGAAACGTGCTGTTTATGATAAGGAAAGAGGACTGGGAAGCTTTCAAGCAGATATTGCACCAGAAGCTCTAGAATTTCTTGCTGATATTTCAGGTGGAGATGCAAGGTCTGCCTTAAATGCAATAGAATTAGGTATTCTGACTACAGAACGAAGTGAGGATGGAAGGATTCATATTAGTTTAGAAGTTGCCAGTGAGTGTATACAAAAGAGAGTTATAAAATATGACAAAACCGGTGATAACCATTATGATACCATATCTGCGTTTATCAAAAGTATGAGAGGCTCTGATCCAGATGGTGCAATTTACTATCTGGCAAGAATGTTATATGCAGGAGAATCAGTAACTTTTATCGCACGAAGAATCATGATATGTGCTTCAGAAGATGTATCTAACGCAGATCCTAGCGCATTGGTTATTGCTACTGCTGCGGCACAAGCTGTAGAAAGACTAGGTATGCCAGAAAGTAGAATTGTGTTAGCCCAGGCTGCAGCTTATGTTGCCTGTGCGCCAAAGAGTAATTCATCTATTCTTGCAATCGATGCGGCTATGGCAGCAGTGCAAAATGAAAAGACAGGTGCTATCCCAACCCATCTAATGGATGCTCATTATAAAGGAGCCGCCAAACTAGGACATGGAATAGGATATAAGTATGCCCATAACTATAAAAATCATTATGTAAAGCAGCAATATTTACCTGATGAATTAAAGGATCGTATCTTTTATGAACCTACAAAAATGGGATATGAAAAAGAAATAAAAGCACATTTAGACAGGATAAAAAAAGAGGCAGAATAATTTTAAAATTCTTTATTTCAGTTGTTAAATTTAGCAAAAAAATAATGTTTATTAACTTGACCCAGTTTTTTTATCGTTGTGGCTATGATCAATTTGTGAAGTTACTTATGGTTTATCTGCTTTACCAAAGTTATAAACGATTAGTAACTACAAATTAGGAATCGGAACAACAATATAAAAGCTGGGTCACGTTAATATCGATAATCATTTAAATACTGATTTGATCAAGTGATTGGATAACTACTCTTTAGGATTATTCTTATAATAGTCTTCTTCTGCTCGTCTTTTCACAACACGATATACCAATGTATATGCAAAAATCATAATGGGAATAACAGCCGTACAAAAAAGGCTGGCCATAAAAAGAGCATTCTGATTAGGGGAAGTATTTAGTGATGCAAAGAATGTAAGCCCATATAAAGATACTAACAAAATGACAACCAAGAGAGCAAATATACGCTTTAATTTTTTCATGTAAGGTCCTCCTTGCTTTGAATTTATTACATTGTCCTATCAGTATATCGGATTATTTTAAAAATAACAATAAAATAAACTAGAGTTTATCCAAATTGTGTAACTATTCAGCCATATCATACTATGCGTCACGAAAAAGTCCCTATTTAGTTTGATGATGAATTAAGAGGTATCTATATTTATTTGGCGGCCTTACCTTCCTGCGGTATGTTCTTTGTTAAGCCTCAAGGACCTTCAGCACAATAATTCTGTCTTTCTACTGAGTCTTAAGCCGAACATAAACAACCTAGTCAGACGGTCTCGCCAAGCTAAATATAGATACCTCTTAATTCTTTTATACTCTATCTAGGACTTTTTAGTGAATTACATAATTGAGGCTGAATAGTTACCAAATTGTGTGTCATGATGTGTCCTGTAGTGAGTGAAACTTCTCAATGAAATAAAAGTCTAGGAATGAATCGTGATAAAATTAAATCATGAATACATGAAAAAATCATATAGTTTAAAGAAGAAATATATAAAAGGGTATAACATGACTGAGACAGAAAGAAATAGAATCATCAGTGAAGAATATGCAGATCTTATCGTTGACTATACTTATAATTATGATAAGTTAAAAGATTTAGAAGATAGTACCCTAAATCCAATTAATAGTTTATACTCTGTAATACATGTTCCGGTTGCACTTTTTGGTGTAGACAGTATTAGTAGATTTGGTTATTACACCATACCAAGTTGTTATGGGCTATTATCTAATGAAGTGAATAAAACTACAGTTTTAAATACGGCAGTGGGTAAATTAGAAGAATTAAATAGCTTAAATCCCACAGGTAGGGGCGTTTTAATTGGTTTTATAGATACAGGAATTGATTATACCCATCCAGCTTTTTTAGATACAAGAAATCATACAAGAATAGCAAGTATATGGGACCAAACCATTCAAAGTGAAGCTACAACTATGTCGAGTCTTAATTTTGGAACAGAGTATTCAAGAATACAAATCAATGAGGCTCTACGGTCGCCTAATCCATTTGACATTGTACCTAGTAAGGATGAAATAGGCCATGGGACTATGTTGGCTGGGTTTGCAGCGGGAAGTGCCAATCCCCTACGTAATTTTGTTGGCACCGCACCAGGGGCAGAACTTGCTGTCGTGAAATTAAAGGAGGCCAAATCATTTATAAAGGATTTTTATGAAATACCAAAAGAAGCTACATGCTATCAGGAAAACGACATAATTTTGGGTATAAAATATTTAGATCAAGTGGCAAGAACACTATCTAAGCCGTTAATCATTTGTCTTGGAGTGGGAGCATCTCTTGGCGATCATTCCGGGGGAAGGGTGATTAGTAGATTTTTATCCGAAGTTTCAACAGGATTTGATAGAAGTGTTGTGGTAGCTGGAGGTAATGAGGGAAATAGAGGAACCCATTATTTTAGCAATTATATGGCATCAACGAACAATGAAGAAGTGTATTTGCGGGTGGGTGAGGATACAAAAGGCTTCTCCTTACAATTCTTAGGGGTTTCACCAAATTATTTTTGGATTGATTTATACGGACCTGGAAATGTTTATCTATCAAGAGTACCACCGGTGGATAAACAAACAGCTGTAATCAATTTTGAAAGTACCACCATTCATATAGATGCATTGTTAAATATACCATATTTTTATGATCAATCCATTATATTAAGATTTCATAATCCAGAACCTGGGGATTGGAAATTTCATATTTATAGCTCCACACAGGAACTGTCTATGAATTTTCACTTTTGGCTTCCGTTACATAACTTTCTCTCAGACAAAACATTTTTCTTAAAGCCAGATAATTTTACCACTCTTACTGATCCGTCTAATAATAAGACCCTTATTTCAACAGTTGCTTACAATCCTACAAACTTAACTTTAGAATACAATTCAGGTAAAGGATTTAATATTTCTGATGATCCAAAACCAGATTTAACAGCCCCTGGAGTTAATATAGTTTGCCCTTATCCGAATAATCAATATGTTTTAGGTGCAGGATCTAGTTTATCAGCTGGATTTACAGCTGGTGTGTCGGCTAGAGTTTTTGAATGGGCTTTGGTACAGGAGAATTTACCTGAGATGAATCACTCCATTTTAAAAAAAACCATGATTCAGAGTGCGTTTAGATTTCCTAATATAGAATATCCTAACAGAGAATGGGGATACGGAATATTAACCCTAGATAGAATGAAAACCATGCTAGAAATATTAGCTAGTCTAAATATAAGAGAGTAATATAACACCTCTCCAACGGATTTTGACTCCAGCAATCCTAATATAACATATGGGTGAAGCATAGATCTTGCTGACAAGTTTGTGATAAAACTTTAAATGCATTATATTTTACACTACACTTGACTTCGTGTATAATGTAATTAGTCAGTCAAAAGCCCAATTTATATTGTGGCTATTTACAAAATACAAAAGACATAATTGATTCTAAGTTTATCTGGTTGTGATTGGTCGGAATGAAAAAAGTACCATGGTGGAAGGAACACAAATGAAGGAAATAATAAAAATACAAAAGCAGTTCTGGAGCCTGTTTCAATCCGGAAACCGCTATATATATATGGAAACTTTAATGCTTATTTATGATGAATATTTATATAATGATTTTTTTCTAACGAAAGAGTCTTGTATCCAGCTTGTATCTGAGCACTTTCAAAATAGAATTATTGATATTTCAGCAGATGATGAAGAGGATGATATTGATCTATATGAACCAATGGCTACAAAGATTATAAATCGATTGATAAAATTTACATGGTTAAAGAAGGTGGAGGATTATAGTTCTTTTAAGACAAATGTCATTTTACCCGATTATTCTTCACTATTTATTGAAGTATTTAAACGCCTATTAAATCCTGAGGAATCGGATGCGGATTTATATATTCAGAACATTTATACCAATATATATTCCTTTTATCATGATAGTAAGGCTGGGCTTGAACTTTTAAGAACTGCTATGGTAAATACAACAAGACTTAACCGTTCTTTACAAGATATGCTACATAATATGGACCGATTCTTTTCTACTTTATTAGAAAAAGATAGCTATGAAGCCTTGTTAGCAGAACATCTGACAGTATATGTAGAGACAATCGTTAATAAAAAATATAGTATGCTAAAAACCAGTGACAATTTCTATATTTATAAAAATGATATTAAAAAATTCCTAAGGCTTATCCAAGAAGATGAAAAAAGAGTTGGAATTCTTATGCAGAAATCCTCTATGGAGGGCAAGTCTGTAGAGGAAGTTTTGAAAGAACTGGCTGATTTGATCTATGGCTTAGAGCATGGGATCATTAACATGGAAAAACGTATTTCCCATATCGATACAGAACATAGTAAATATGTTAGAGCAACTGTGAGCAGGTTAGAGTATCTGTTGAATAATGAGGACAATGCAAAGGGGAATGTAATCAAACTTTTAAACCTTCTTGGGGGAGAATCTTTGAATAAGAAACATGAAGAAATACTAAGACAAACATCTGCCACCATCCAATTAGGGGATCTGACTATCATAACCCCTGATTCTGTATATAAAAAAAGAGGTAGAAATAAAGTATTTGAAGATACCATAGAAGTGTTAGAGGAAGTGGAAGTTGAGCTTAGTAAAGATGAAATTCTTATGGTGAATCGTAGTAAAAATAGATATTCCAAAGAAGAAATTGAGGGTTTTATTATAGAACGGATGGAGAAGGGCATATTCGCAACAAAGGACAACCCTATTTCTAATCTTGAGGAATTTGAACTGTTAATATTAGCCTATGATTATAGTATTAGAAAGTCCAGTCCATTCTATACCCTACAGGGAGAACAAGGGCATATTACCACAGGAGAATTTGTATATCCAGATATTATTTTTAAGAGAAGGAAGTAATATTATCTTTAAGAGAAGGAAGTAAATAAAAGGAGTAAATAACAATTATGAATATATATGGATTATAGTATATTGAAAGCAGAGAAAAGAGAATAGGGAAAAGAGAATAGAGTATATAAAAAGCAATATATAGAATATAGAATATAGAATATAGAATGGAGAATTGAAGAGTACATGTTTGAATATTATAAAGAACTGTTAGATGAAGAGAAGGAAGAACTAACTTCTTTGATAAAAATGTTTTATAATCAGACCTTTATTCTAGATAGAAAATTTGATAAGAAAACAGGACGATATCAGATTAATAGGATGTACAGAGTATGTGAGAGACATTATGAATTTTTGCGTGAGTATTTCCATATTGCTGATATTGATCTGGTGGAAAACAGGCAATTTGGCATAATGGCTTTGAAAACACCTACAGTACAAGGAGATAAATTAAGTCGGTTAACTACACTCTTTATTCTACTTTTGAAATTAATTTTTGATGAGCAAATGAATACTGTGTCTAATTCTGCCCAGGTGTATACAACCTTAGAAGAGATATTTGATAAGCTTAAGCTATTTCGTCTTATGTACAGCAAAACCATATCTCCCACAGAACTAAAAAAGACCATAGCAGTGCTAAAAAAATATCAAATTATTGAAGTAATGGAAGAGTCAGTAGAACTAGATGGAGCAACAAGGATTATGATATATCCTACGGTTAGTCTTGTATTAAATGGCCAGTCCATTCAGGGAATCATAGAACAATATCAGGATAACGAGGAGGATAATACAGATGAGCAGTCACCAAGCACTGACGAGGATGTGCCTGAACAATTGGCATTACATTAATGAAAAGGTACTGTCTTTTCATAAAGATATAAATTTCTTTACAGGCCATTCTGGAAGCGGCAAGTCCACAGTACTTGATGCACTCCAGATTGTTTTATATGCAGATAGTAACGGAAGAGGTTTTTTTAATAAAGCTGCAAAAGAAGATTCAGATAGATCATTAATAGAATATTTAAGGGGTATGAAGGCGGTTGGAGAAAACGACCAGGCAGGATATTTAAGAAACAAGAATTTTTCTACAACGATAGTGTTAGAATTTATGGATGTAGAAAGTATGAACTACCAAAGTATTGGTGTGGTTTTTGATGTTGATGTTTCGGTAAATGATACGAATAGGATGTTCTTTTGGCACAAGGGACAACTGCTAAATAATCATTATAAAAGTGATGAAAAGGCCTTTACCGTAAGCGAACTAAGAGAATATTTGAAAGATAATTACGGAAAGGAAGACTACTTTATTAGTAGAACCAATGAAAAATTCAGAGGAGAATTATACGGCAGCTATTTTGGTGGACTTCACGAAAAACATTTTCCAGCGCTCTTTAAAAAAGCCATACCTTTTAAAATGGACATGAAGTTAGAGGATTTTGTGAAAAATTATATCTGTGTGGAAAACGATATTCATGTTGAAGATATGCAGGATAGTGTTGCACAATATACTAGGTTAAAAAGAAAATTAGAAGACACCAAAAGTGAAATCAAACTTTTATCAGGCATAAAAGAGAAATATGATAAATATGAAGAATTGCAAGAAGAAGTAGAACAAAATCTTTATAATCTAAGTAAACTAGAGATTACAGGGCTTTATGATAGGTTGTCCCAATTAAAGGAATATGGTAAGACCTATGAAGAGGATGTAGAACAAATAAGTAAAACCATATTGGAGTTGGAAAAAGAACTAGAGCATTTACAAAAGAAAAGAGACGAAATTCTAATATTTATAGAAAACAGTGGTTATGAGCATTTAGAGAGAGAACTTGTTTCATTAAACGAAGTCCTAGAGTATCAATATGGGAATAAGGCTACCTATGATAAAATGGCAAATAAACTAAAGGTTTGGTTAGATTCAGACCTTTTATCTAGTGATGAGAAAAAAAGAATACATGAATTTGCCACCTACAAGGCTTCTGATCAGGACATGGTTCGTATCAAGAGTTGCCTTACTTTGGTGCGGGAAAATTTATATAAAGATAAAGAGGATATTTCCTATAAAATTCAGAATATAAACAATGAATTAATGGAGGTTCAGAGGCAGGTAACTGTATTAAAAAGTGGGCAAAAAGCTTATCCTGATTATGTAATAAAGGCTAAACATTATCTTACAAGACAGCTAGAAGATTTTTTTGAGATTCCTATAAAAGTTGATATATTATCTGATTTATTAGAAATCAAGGATGATATCTGGAGAAATGCAGTAGAAGGGTATATGGGAGGTAATAAACTAACCCTAATAGTAGCTCCAGATTATATTAAGAAAGCAATGGAAATATATCAATCCATGGATCCTAAGGAGTTTTATGGTGTATCTTTGATAGATACTAAGGCGCTGATTAGTAAGGAAAGAGCCCCTTCAACAAACTCTCTGGCAGAAGAAGTAGAATCTAGCGTGGATTACGCAAAAAATTATGTGGATTATTTACTTGGTGGCGTAATAAAATGTGGATCAATTGATGAATTAAGAGAACATAAAAGGAGCATTACCTCAGATTGTATAATTTATCAGGGATTTAAACTACAGCATATGGATCCGAAGGAATATACCCAAAGGGCCTATATTGGAGGACAAGCAATTAGGCTTAGACTAGAGAAATTAGAGGAAAAGGAAGAAACTCTAAAGCAGAACAAAGCACCACTTGATCAAATACGAAAGCAAGTGGATACAGTACTTTCCTACGAGGCCTTTGGGGAAGAAACCAGTTCCTATGTTAAATATGCAAAGGATATTAAGAACATTGAGACACAGGAAAGAATAAAAAAGGAATTAGTAGAAAAAATCAATGAGTTAAAGCATAAAGATTTAGACAAATGGAAAGATAAGCAAAAGGAACTAGATGGTACCATTCGGAATAAATCGAACTTAAAAGAAGCCAATGCCATTGAGTTAAATAGAAAAAAGGCGGCTCTTTATAATGCCACACAGGAAACAATAAAGCTAAATGGTGAATTACTTGATAAAGAAAGAAGCCTTAATAAGAATGAAGATAGAGAAAAACGGTTTGTAACATTTACAAGGGATAAAGGTACTATTAAAACTGATGTACTAAAAAAATCATTCGTAGATAAAAATCAGAAGTTAGAGGAAGAAACCCAAGTTGCTTATGAGAAGCTAGTTCATGTAAGGGAAGTGTATTTAAAATCCTATGCATATAGAGGCTTTTCATTGACTCGTAAAGATAATGATGAGTACAATCAACTTTTCAATAATCTATCCAGTGAACGCATCAATGAATTTACCCAAAGATCTGAGGAGCAGGCAAAAACAGCTATATATCATTTTAAAACAGACTTTATATACAAAATCAGAGATGCCATCAAAGAGGTCATGGAGCAAAAAGAAGACCTAAATAAAATACTTTCCAATCTGGACTTTGGTAAAGACAAATATAGGTTTGTAATTACCAAGAATAAAGGGGAAGCTGGTAAATTCTACGATATGTTTATGGATGAGAATCTTGATATAAATCCTTATTATCTAAGTAAGGAAATGGATAACCAGATGAATTTATTTGCGCTACGACATAATGAAAGCTATGCGGAGTTAATGAACGAGTTGATTGAGTTATTTATGCCACCTGAGAGTTCTGACCCAAAAGTGATAGAACAGGCCAGACTAAATATGGAATACTATGCTGATTATAGAACCTATCTATCTTTTGACATGGAACAACTAGTAGAGGGTATGCCACCTATGAGACTTAGTCGTATGCTAAGTAAGAATTCTGGTGGGGAAGGGCAGAATCCATTATATGTGGCTCTGCTAGCAAGTTTTGCACAAGTCTATAAGATTAGTTTAAAACCTAATATGAGAAGGCGCTCTACTCCAAGGTTAGTAGTTTTAGATGAAGCCTTTTCAAAGATGGATGCTGAAAAGGTAGGAAGTTGTATCGGACTTATCAGAAAACTTGGATTTCAAGCAATTATTAGTGCCACCAATGATAAAATACAAAACTATGTAGATAATGTTGATAAAACCTTTGTTTATGCAAATCCTAATAAAAATCGAATTTCAATCCAAGAATTTGAAAAAAGAGACTTTACAGAACTTCTTACTGTAAATGTAGAGGATGAGAAGCAATAGTAATATAAGTTTAGAACCTTTAATGCCCTCATGTTGCGCCAAAGCCAGAGGATAGAGACATACTTCATCATGAAAATCATGCGTAATCAGTGCAGGAACACAGACAGAAGACATGCTTTTTCTTAACATTTATATATGATCTGGATAAGAAACTGTCACAGATTGAGGAAGAGATTATTGATTTATATGTAAACTGATTAATGGTCAATTTTACTTGACAATTAACCTACTTTCAATTTGATTTGAGAGTAGGTTGTTTTCTATATTCTTTCGGTGTCATACCAACTCGTTTCTTAAAAATCTGTATAAAATAACTTTGTGAATGAAATGCAAGTAACTGAGTGATTTCAATATACGAATAAGTTGAGAATTTTAGTAAATTTTTAGCTTCGCTGATACGTAAATTTTCTAGATATTCACTGAATTTCATGCCAGTTTCTTTCATAAATAATGAGGATAGATATTTGGGTGTCAGATGGCAAACGTTGGATAAATCTGATAAGGTTATTTTCTGATGTGAGTTCATTTTCATATACTTGATACATTGATTAATACTATTTGAATAAGATGGCATGTAGATTTCCTTCATTTTAGCTACACGTGAAGTGAAATCTAGTGCCATTTTTTCATTTAGAGTATGAAGTTCATAAAGGTCGGTGGTTCGCTCCATTTTACGAATATACACGTCACTTAATGTGAATGCCTCTTCTTCATCCATTCCACCTTCAATGGCATATCTTGTGGTGAGTGTTGTATTTGCAATGGAACCATAAAAAAGCTGACGTGCTGGATTGCTAGACATATTTCCATAAACAGTTTGTGGTAACGTTCGATAGGTGGCTTCTAATTTCTCCACATCTCCTTCTGTTACACAATTTAAAATTGCAGTTTCATGACTATATGGTGTATGATTTCGTATTTCATTTTTGCTTTCAAATAGTTGGAAGAGAAATTGTTCGTTTAGTTGATTGTCCTTCTCTTCCAAAGAATAGTTATGAACTTCTTCGTAGGTGATGTGTGTGTCGGTTAAAAGTGTTAAATGTAATTCCAAAGCAGAAATGTAGTTCTTTAAGGACACTATTGGTAAGTGTTCCATAAAAATAGCTAAGTCATTTGTCGCCAATTGAGTAGCGAAACTGACTTGCTTAACATCTGAAATATGGTGAATACTTTTTAGCAACATTGGACCAGCGATGAGGTAGTGGGGTTCATTATTTTTTGTAAAATTAATCTGGTAATAAATTTCTTGTTTTGTACGTTTGATGTAGAAAACTCGGTTGTTTGGTTCATAGATATTTGTAAGTAAATAGGTGCTAAACTTTTCAGGGGAGAGACATTGAAGTGTGTGGTGAACTAATTTATTTTGTTGATTATACACCCAAATAGGCATTAGGTTATTTTTGTAAGTCGCATCTAAAATTTCAAAACATTTTTCGTTCATGTCAATACCTCCATTCTTTATTGTATTATATCACATTATCATAAAACAACAAGAAATTGTGTTAAAAAAAGCGAAATACAGATATATGTAAACGCTCTATTATTTTATCATGTAAGTAGATGGTGGTAAAGATTTTGCATAACCAAATAAAAGTAAGTGAAAAAGTAATGTACGATTGGGTAAGTCGAAGTGTGGTCGCAGATGACCCTATTTGCTGTATAGTGCTTTACCTTGGCAGTTAGTTTTGCTTTGTTGTGGGTGGTAGCATTTAGTAAATGTAAGTTAGGAAATGGTGATGTGTATGAATGAATATTATGAACAAGCAAGGAACTTAGTGGCACAAATGACTTTGGATGAGAAAATATCATTTGGCTCTGGCGCAAGTTGTTGGGATTTACCAGAATTATCACGGTTAGGGATATTGACAATGACGATGATGGATGGTCCACATGGTTTACGCAAACAAATTGGTGCTACGGATAATCTTGGTATTGGAGAAAGTATTCCAGCTGTTTGCTTCCCAACGGCTAGTGCTTTGGCTTGTAGCTTTGATAGGGATTTGGTGGAACAAGTTGGTCGTGCCATAGGAGAAGAATGTGTCAGTCAGGATGTTCAAATGATACTTGGTCCAGGAATAAATCAAAAGCGAAGTC
Source organism: Anaerocolumna sp. (assembly GCA_047972335.1). Lineage (GTDB taxonomy): Bacteria > Bacillota > Clostridia > Lachnospirales > Lachnospiraceae > Anaerocolumna. Next base: position 54,889 of record JBKEAO010000018.1, read on the forward strand.
CGTTATGCGGACGTAATTTTGAATATTTTAGTGAGGACCCTATTGTTTCAGGAGAGTTGGGGATTGCTATGGTCAATGGCGTTCAATCCACAGGAACAGGAACGTCTTTGAAGCATTTCGCAGTGAACAATCAAGAAAAAAGAAGAATGACGGTAGACGCACTTGTAGATGAACGGACCTTATTTGAAACATATTTAAGGTCTTTTGAAATAGTTGTGAAAAAGTCCAATCCAACAACAGTTATGTGTGCTTACAATAAATTGAATGGAGTTTATTGTAGTGAAAATAAATTTCTATTAACAGATATTTTACGGGATAACTGGGGTTTTAATGGGCTTGTTGTTTCGGATTGGGGAGCTGTACATGACAGAGTAATGGGTATGAAAGCTGGTTTGGATTTGGAAATGCCAGGGAATCACGGGTTTCACAATGAGCGAATAAAGCGAGCTATTGCTAATGGCCAATTGACAGAAGTAGAGTTGGATAAAACCACAACAAAGGTTGTAGAAATGATGCTTAGAGCGCAAGGGATATCAAGTGAAATTACTTTCGACCAATTAGCAAGCCATGAAATTGCTGTGGATGCAGCAAGTCAGTCTATGGTGTTGTTGAAAAATGAGGGAAATATTTTACCGATTAATGGTGAGGAAAGTGTTGCAATTATTGGTGAGTTTGCCAAAAACCCTCGTTTTCAAGGAGCTGGTAGTTCTAAAATCAATCCAGCATATGTTGAAACGCCTTATGACTCTTTGAAAAAAAGAAATATCAATCTGACGTATGCACAGGGATATGACACATGTGAGAAAGACAATGAAGGGAAATTAATCGAAGAAGCGGTTCATATGGCAGAAACTTGTCAACAAGTGATTTTGTTTGTTGGATTACCAGAAGGATATGAATCAGAAGGCTTCGATCGAGAACATATGAAATTACCAGCAGCACAAACATTACTCATAGATGAAGTTTCTAAAGTAAATAAGCAAGTGGTGGTTGTGCTGATTGGAGGAGCACCAGTTGAACTTCCGTGGCAAGACAACGTTAGAGGGATTCTATTAGCTTATCTCTCTGGAGAAGGTATGGGAGAAGCAGTTGTGAGAATTCTTCTTGGTAAAGTAAACCCTTCAGGTAAATTGGCAGAAACTTGGCCTTGCCATTTGGAAGATACTCCGAGCTATTTTAACTTCCCTGGAGATAGAAAACAAGTGGAATACCGTGAAGGAATTTATGTGGGTTACAAATATTACGAGCGTGCACAAGTACCGGTGAATTTCTCTTTTGGGCATGGACTAAGTTATACAAAATTTCAATACGATAACTTACAAGTTCCTAGTAAAGTTCAAGTCTCTGATAAAAATTTCTCTGTGTCATTTCAAGTGAAAAATATAGGGGAGATTGACGGGAAGGAAACTACGTTTATTTTCGTGAAGAAACCAGAAGGCAAAGTATTTTTTCCTGTAAAAGAATTATGTGAGTTTCAGAAAATAACTGTTTCTGTGGGGCAGGAAGTACAAGTGAAAATGGAAATTGATATTTCTAAAATTGCGTACTACAACACTGTATTGCATGATTGGGATGTTATGGTGGGAGAATACGAGATTTATGTTGGCGCTTCATCAGACAATCTGGTACTGTCAGGTAAATTTGAGATTTGTGGAGAAGAAGTGCCGTATCCTGCTAGATTAGAAGAATATTTCAGCCTAGCGAATAAAAATGATTTTTCAAAAGTAATGTTTGATGCTTTGTATGGCAAAGAAATTATTAGAAATCAATCAGAATCCAAAAGACCTTTTACACCTGAAAATACGTTGGAAGATGTAATTCACACTTTTGTGGGGAAAATTATTTTGCGATATGCTAAGAAGGTAATGACGAAATCGGCAGAAGCGGAAGCGGGACAAACGGGAATGTTAGTCAATATGATACGGGAAATGCCTTTCTTTGCCATGGCAGCTTCTGGTGATGATATGCTACCTGAAAATGTGATGTTGGGATTGGTGGATTTGTTGAATCATAAGTATATTGCAGGATTGAAGAAGTTAGTGAAGTGATTATTTTTAACGTGAAACAATGATAATTGATAGATTTCATAAATAATAACGGATATGTAATTGATGGTGCGGCTATTGAGTGAGAAGGACTAGTTTTAGTCGGCAAAGAAGGGTATATAAATTACTATAAAATGTATATATTAATTTCTAAAACTTGAACAAGTGTTAAGAAAGGGGTGTAGATTGTAGTGAAACACAAAATTACTTTTGATAAACCAGCATATGAGTGGGAAGAAGGTTTCCCTATTGGAAATGGGCGAATGGGAGCAATGATTCTTGGTGGGATAGAAAAGGAAATTATTTATTTAAATGAAGACACTTTGTGGTCAGGAAAACCAGAAAATGAAATTAATCGAAATTTAGAAAAAGAGTTAAGTGTTGTAAGAGATTTATTGGAAAATAAAAAATATAAGCAAGCAAGTACCTATGTTGATCAAAATATGCTTGGTGATTATTCAGAAACGTATTTACCCTTTGCTACGTTAGAAATTGATTTCAGGCGTAAAAACAAAGTAGATAGATACAAGCGTGAATTAGATCTTAAGAAAGGAATTGTAACGATAGAAGAAAGTATTGATGATAATCAATTAAAGAGAAAAAGTTATGTATCGAAAGAAGATGAAATAATTATATATCAAATATCCTCCAATAAAAAAAATCTAAATGTTGGCATAAAATTGTTTAGTCAAATAAAAAGTGTAAGTCATGTTAGTGAAAATACGATTGAGATTTTTGGGAATTCTCCAATCCATCAGGATCCAATTTACGCGCTTACAAAAAATCCAACCATCTATGATGATAAAAATCCAGGAATGGCTTTTCATGGGTTGACAAAAGTTTTATCAGATGGAGAAATCAAAAATGAAGACGGTAACATAAAAGTTGAAAATGGAAGTAATCTTATCTTATGGATTTCATTGTCAACAAATTTTCAAAAATTTTCTGTAAATCCAAAAGATTCGAAAATCGATCCAAAATTGAAAAATGAAAAAAACATAAAGATAGCAATGGAAAAAGGTTTAAGGAAAATAGAGGATACTCATACAAATGATTTTAGCCAATTATATAATAGAGTCGATATTAATTTGGGAGACGAGAAAATAGAAAAGCTATTTCATATGGGAAGGTATTTACTAATTTCTAGTTCGAGAAAAGGCACACAACCTGCCAATTTACAAGGAATCTGGAATGGAAAGCTAATTCCACCTTGGAGTAGTAATTACACTTTAAACATAAATACTCAGATGAATTATTGGCTGGCGGAAGTATGCAATCTTGGAGATTGCCATGAACCACTATTTGATTATATTGAAAACTTATCCTTAACTGGAAAAAAAGTAGCAAGGCAATTTGGTTGTAAGGGGTTTGCCGTTAATCACAATGGTGATATTTGGTGCCATGCTGATCAAGTGCAAGGAAAATCCACTTATGCATTTTGGCCAATGTCTGGTGTTTGGTTATCAAATCATATGTTTGAACACTATTTATTTAATATGGATTTGGAGTTTTTAGAAAAAAGAGCATTTCCAATATTAAAGAGTGCTGGAGAATTTGTACTTGACTACTTGATTTTAAATAAAAATGGAGAGTTTGTAACTTCACCCTCTACATCACCTGAAAATTCTTTTCTATATGGTTTTAAGGAGTGTTACGTTTCAGAGGGTTCAACAGTGGATATTAGCTTAATCTCTCAACTTTTTAATAATATCATTGTAAGCTATGAGTTATTAAAAATGGAAGAAGATTGTTTTTTGAAGGAAGTTTTGGACAAAAGCAAGAAATTACGTTCTCTTAAAGTTGGGAAAAAAGGGCAATTACTTGAGTGGGAGGAAGACTTCAAAGAAATTGCTATTGGACATAGACATTTGTCTCATTTAGTTGGTTTATATCCGCTTAATGTATTAGAGGAACGATGGAATAAAGCGGTAGCAAGTTCCATGAAGCGAAGAAGTAAGGGGGGAAAAGGATGGACAGGCTGGAGTATGGCTTGGAGAGTTTGCCTGGAGGCAAGATTAGGCTTAGGTGAGGATGCTTATAAAGATATTAATAATTTACTTAATACATGTTCTTATGAGAATTTCTTAGGGAAACATAAGCTATCTCCGTTACCCTTCTCAAAAAAAGGTGTATTTCAAATTGATAGTAATTTTGGTATTACGGCCGGGATTTGTGAAATGTTATTGCAATCTCACAAAGATTACATTGAGTTTTGTCCAGCAATTCCAAAAGCATGGGAAAATGGTTTTGTGAAAGGATTGAAGGCAAGAAAAAATATTATATGCGATATATTTTGGGAAAATGGCTTAGTAAATAAAATTGCTTTGTATTCAATAATTAACCAGAATATAAAAATTAAAGTTAACAAAGATAACAAATTGATTGACATAAACCTAAAAGAAAAAGAAAAGATTGAATTCACTTTTTAAAGTAAAAAGAACAATTATTATACAGTGCTGTTTACGAAAAATAGGAGCATAGGAGGGTAATTATGAAAAAAATTACATTTATGAATAAATTTATGATAGCTTTTTTGGGTATGGCAGGTGGACTAATGTTTGTTATTGATGTTGGTCTAATGAAGTATTTTACTGATATTTTAGGTTATCCGCCATCAATTTATAGTCGCTTGTTGTCTACTATGGCTGTTATGACAATTATAAATAATATACTGAGTGGAGTTATTATTGATAAATTTGCAAATTACGCAAAATTATTAAAAATTTCTATTCCTACGATAGCAATTTTGGCTTTATGTTTTTTCTTTATTCCAACCACTTGGAACAGTAGCATAGTTTATATCGTGATGATAATAATCATGTTTTGTTATGACTTTGCAAAAATGTTATTTATGTCCAGTTACATGGCATTTATTTTGAATTTATCATCAGATCCTATGGTTAGAACGGAAATTCAAGCGTTAAGGAATTATTTGGGATTCATTCCTGCAGCAGCTAGTAGTTTACTGCCAATGCTTTTATTTACAGGGAATTATAGCAGCTTAACTATTAGTATGGCATTTAGAGTTGTTATAATCATTGGTTTTTCTTTATCCTTACTGAGTTTAAAGTCTGTAAAAACTGGAGCAATGGCTAATTCAAAAAAAACCACTACACCGATTACTTTAAAAGATATATTGAATACATTTAAAATGATTGTGAAAGTAAAATCTTTTCGATTGTACTTTATAGCAATCATATTAATGAACGGAGTAGCAGCAGTTTACTATAGTATGTATATGTATTATATGGAAAATATTGCATTGGCAGAAGGCGTTTGGGCAGCACTTCCAGATGTTTTGGGTGCAGGTGTTCAATTTATTATTTTTGGGGTCGCAGCAAAATTTGTAGCAAAAATTGGTACTCGGTATACATTGAGACTTGGACTTATGGTAACTATTCTTTGTTATACAGGATTAATCTTTGCTAACAATTATCCGTTAATTACATTTTTGTATGCCTTTTCAATGACTGGAATAGCTGTATATTGGTCGGTTCAACTTCCACTCTTAGGTACAATTATTGACCTTGATGAGCTGGAAACAGGGAAAAGAAAAGCTGGGATAATTTTAGCTATTAATGGGATTGTTATGGCCATTGGTCTAAATTTGACACAATCACTTTTTTCTTATCTACTAGAAGTTTGCAATTATGATGGTTCGGTAACTATTCAGACTGCAGAAACACTTAGAGGGCTTAGAATTAGTATTGGTTTAATTCCTATTATTTTTCTTAGCTGTGCTATTTTGGTTTTGACTTTTTTACCAATTACAAAAAACAAAGAAAAAGAAATTTCCACTCAAATTCAATTGAAACACAAACAAGAAGGTATTGAAATAACAGAGTAACCAAAAAGGGGTGCGTTATGAGAGAAATTATTAATCTAAACTTTGATTGGTTGTATGCTAATAGTTTTAAAGAAAACTACTTAAGTAACCATTGGGATTCTAGCGAATTTGAAGAAATAGATATTCCGCATACTAATTTTGAATTACCATACAATAATTTTGATGAAAAGCTATATCAGTTTGAAAGTTGTTATAAACGTAAATTGAAAATACCAAAGTTAAAAAAAAATCAACGAGTAATTCTCCATTTCGAGGGAGTAGCTACGTATGCCAAAGTATATATTGATGGTAAATATATTGGAGAACATAAGGGAGGATATACACCATTTGAATTTGATATCACCAATGTAATTAATGAAGAAAATGAAATTACATTGTACGTTGATAGCAACGAACGAAAAGAAATACCCCCTTTTGGTTTTGTAGTAGATTTTTTGACATATGGTGGGATATATAGAGAAGTTTGGCTAGAGATTGTTCCAGAAATCTATATAAAAAATGCACAAATTAAGACTTCTCATGAGTTAGATAAAATAAAGAGGTTTCATGTAGATCTATATGTAAACAAAGCTACTGGACCAGTGGATATTCAATTTGTATTGAAAAAAGAGGATACTATTGTTTTTGAAGAAACAACTAAATGTAGTTTGAATTTGAAAAATAATTTTTCTTTTGAAGTAGAAAATATCCAACTATGGCATATAAATTCACCACATTTATATCACTTGGAAATCATTTTAAATAACAATGATAAAAAAATATTTAGGTTTGGATTTAGAAAGATGGAATATAAAAATAGTGGTTTCGTTCTAAATGGTGAAAGAATAAAATTGCGTGGTCTAAATAGACATCAATCTTTTCCATACGTTGGCTATGCAATGCCAAAAAGAGCGCAAAGAAAGGATGCTGATATATTAAAATATGATTTGGGCCTTAATACTGTAAGGCTATCACACTACCCTCAAAGCAAACATTTTCTTGATAGATGTGATGAGGTAGGACTTCTTGTTTTTGATGAAATTCCTGGGTGGCAACATGTAAGTAAAAATGAGGAATGGCGAAATCTTACACTTCAACATGTAAGAGAAATGATAGAACGCGATTGGAATCATCCTAGTATTTTTATTTGGGGTGTAAGAATAAATGAATCACAAGATGATGACAAATTATACAGAGAAACCAACAAGTTAGCGAGAGAGTTAGATAGTACGAGAGTAACAGGCGGGGTGAGATGTATTCAAAATAGCAATCTTCTCGAAGATGTATATACATATAATGACTTTATTTTTGACGGTATACAACTACCTCTTAATAAAAAAAAGAAGGTAACAAAAAGAAAAGCACCATATCTAGTAACTGAATTTAATGGTCATATGTATCCTACTAAAAAATTTGATGACGAGAGTAAGCGAGTTGAACATGCACTTAGACATGTAAAAGTTTTGGATAGAATGGAAGGTGATTCAGAAATAAGTGGAGCAATAGGTTGGTGCATGTTTGACTATAATACCCATAAAGAGTTTGGCAGCGGTGATAAGATTTGTTATCATGGCGTTTTGGATATGTACCGTATTCCTAAGTATGCCTATTATGCATATGCATCTCAACAAAGTGAAATGCCAGTTATGGAGATATTAAGTACACTGAATAACGGAGATTTACCAAGTTCTATTCGTGGTAATGTTTATATTTTTTCAAATTGTGATTATATCAAATTATTTATAAATGAAAAATTCATTAAAGATTTTAAACCTAGATTTGATATGTTTCCAAACTTAGCTCATCCTCCGTTTGTAATAGATGATTTCATTGGGAACTTAATAGTAGAACAGGAAAAATTTTCTAAGACAGATGGTATGAAAATAAAAGAATTACTTCAAAAAGCAGATAAAAAAGGAGCAAACTTACCTTTTCTCGATATGCTAACTATGGTTCGACTTTTTTTGAAATATAAATTAAATATGAAAGATGCAGAAGACCTATACACAAAATACTTTGGGGGATGGGGACAGTCATCTACAACTTATCGATTTGAAGGATATAAAAATGAAAAATGTGTTTTAGTAGAAACCAAAGGCCAAACTTCAGCACCTAAATTGAAAATGGAAGTAGACGATTACTACCTAAAGGAAGATGAAACATATGATGTTACACGTATAGTTATCAAAATTGTTGATGAGTTTAATCAAGTATGCGTTTATGGGAGCGATGTCTTTACTATTGAAACAGATAAAATGCTGCGAGTTATCGGCCCTAAAGTAAAATCATTAATAGGTGGAAGTGTAGGGTTTTGGGTACGTACAAACGGGTTGGTTGGAGCTTCTACAATAAAGATAATTTCTAAGAGATTTGGTATAGAAGAAACAATAATTAATATAGAGGAGTGACATTGATGATTAAATATTATGAAGACAGCAAAACATTTCATTTATGTAATGAAAATATTAGTTATATTATTCAAATCAATGTCATTTAGTTAACGTTAATCAAGTTTAATCTTTATAAGTCGACTATCGCTATTAGCGCTCAAGAGTACCGTTTTGCATAGTATATTCACAGCCTTTTGATTTTGTAAATATATTTGCATATCACAAAGAAGCAGATTTACATCTGCTTTCAACAATAGTAAAATTATAACTGATGAGCCTGCTAAGCAGCGCGATATATAAAATATCGCGGTTTTCTAAAATGAGCAGATTGCAATCTCGGATACTGACGTTCTTCCCTTATAGGAATCAGTTCCCTTCTTAGTAGTGCCATCACATCAATGGAATCTTTCTCCGTGGTCAGACGGAGAAAGATTGTGCAAACATGAACAGCAACACTGAAATTTACTTTATATACATGCTTTTTGGTATTAGTGTTTTTGATGATCGTGTGGTTGATGATTACTTCGGTTGCATTATAGGCAATCAGTTTGGCCCATATTTCCTGCTGGATGAATTCTGGCTTATAGGCATGAAAGTTGCTTAAACCAATGGTATATTTTAATTTGCGAAATGACGATTCGATACCCCATCTGGAAAAATATAAATCCTTGATGCGTTCGGCTGGAAATTCATTAGCCGGAAGATTTGTAACAATGCACTCATAAGTATTTTCGGATATTGCAAATCGAAGGATTCGAAACGACATTTTATATGTATCTAGAGAACCATAAGTAATATAATCAAACGTACCAGCGGAATCCACAAATCGTTTATATCCTTTAACAGGACCGACATTCTTAGAATGACTTCGTACTAAAGTTACATCAACATTAATGTCAAAAGAATTTTCAACAGGAAAATCAAAATTAGCAACAAGCCCTTTGGAATGAATATCTTTTGTACGAAAAACAAAGAATTGTCCCTGTTCCATGACGTGAGCCATATTGTTGTAAGAACAATATCCACGGTCTCCAATATAAACATTTTTTGTTCCAGGAAG
>JBKEAO010000079.1:0-4115 GCA_047972335.1 Anaerocolumna sp.
CTTGAGCAGAGGGAGGAGGAGTATGTGGTGGTTGTTCCGTGCATGGTGGTTGTGTATGGTGTGGCTGTTCTGGAATTTGTTGTGGTGTTGGGTGTGGTGGTACTGGCCTTGGTGGTGGTGTTGTTTGTGGCTGTACTGGGCTTGGTGGTTGGGTTGGTTGTGGTGGTACTGGCCTTGGTGGTGGTGTTGGTTGTGGTGGTACTGGCCTTGGTGGTGGTGTTGGTTGTGGCTGTACCGGTCTTGGCGGTGGTGTAGGTTGTGGCGGTACCGGCCTTGGTGGTGGTGTAGGTTGTGGTGGCACCGGTCTTGGCGGTGGTACTGGAGCTGGCATAGGTTCTAGAATCGGAATAGGAATTGGCTGTGGAACTGGCTGCTCAGGCGTTGGGACTTCAGGTTCTTCGCCGCATACAACACCGCCTACAAAAGGATATAAATGAAATTCAAACCCACTAGTTGGGCTAACTGCAAAAGATCTTAGAGCAGCATTTCCGCTGACATGACCACCTGTTGGATGTCCATGGAACATTGCCTGTGGTGCTAAAATACTACCCCAAATATCTGCTGGTACTTCCATGTATATGTTAGTAGCATCTTCAAATACATATAAAGTTCTATTTGCCTTACTCTTTTCACCCATAAGACCATATTGTAAGTGGGCATTGTTTCCTGTTCTTAATCTAATGATAACCAAACTACCCTGTGGCACTTCAGCTCTTAAGCCCTTTGTTAGAACACCATTTGGCCTTAAGTCAACTAAAAACACATTTTGAACGGGATCGTTTCCACGTAGAATTAATTCATGATAATTGTCCACAATGGTACCATTTACTTCTAAATCTTGTATACAATTTTTAAATTCTGTAATACTATTCTTTCCATCTCTAAAAAATGCACCCACATCTGCGCCAATCCTAGAAGCTGGTATAAATCTTGGCACATCATAACTTGGAATCAGATAGTGATTACCTTTGTCACTAGGAGTCCAATACTGACTGCCGCCATTTGCCTGATATAAGTAACTTAATTCTTCCATTTGATCATTGGTATTGTCTTTTCCAATCAAGTAAGTACTGCCCTTTGCAACTCGGAAATTGCTTCCGCCAACAGCATGCCCAATTACTACAAGGGGACCAGATACGGAAACATTTCCTTGTGCCATAAATCTGATTGCTTCAGGGGAGTATGTTACATTAGTATCTCCATTGCTTCTTTCAAATCCTACACTCAAACCTCTTGGACTGTAAAAACCGCCTCCAATTGCCATGGCACCTTCCACATCCACAATATTATTAGCATCGCCAAAAACGATAACATTAAAGTTGGAAGCTGAACCAAATGGATTACCGTCTACATCATACCAGGTAACATCATCATAGGGTATGCCATACATCGGCATATCACTATTGTAATTTTCATTATTCATAGTCGCTCCTGCGAATATTCTCAATTTAGTTTATTCTCACTATGAATTAATGTGCTAGTATACATAATTATATTTTAATTACTTAAACTTCCCTGTTAAAATTCTCAGTTATACTAGATAAATCAGTCAAAATACAACATTCATTGTCTGACTATCCTTTAAGAGATTCGTAAAACCAAAACACCATATTTATTTAAAACATAGTCATTACTAATTTCTTCTCTAGATAGTAGATGAATCATTGGCCTTTTAATATGGATTGTAACGTCATATGCCATATAATTTAAGATAAAAAGATATGTCTCATTTCCTTTCTTTCTAACTGCTAATTCAACTTCTCTTGGCAATTCTACCCAATCAATATAAGGAGTTGCTACAGATAATTTCTTTAGGAAAGTTTCCGCTGTACTTGTACTAAAACCTGCCCCATAATAATAAGCATACCCAGAACCAATTTGATTTCTAACAAGTGCTGGTACTCCATCATAATAACCCCCTTTAAAGGTGGCGATTGCTTCACCCCCATTGATAGGCTCTAAGATATCATTAAATACAGGCGCCTCCATGACCTCTCCATCCCAAACTGCATATTCTTCTTCATCCATCGGCCCTAAATGTGTATAGTCAGTTACTTTCACTCCACATAATTGTCCCGCAAAACCTGGAAGTGGTCTCATTGGACAACGACCATATTCATCTTTATAACCTGTTCGTGCTCCCATTATTAAGGTTCCACCACCTTTTACATAGCTTTCTAGTAGATCAGCGGTTTCCTTCGTAAGAATAGTAGCATGAGGATATATTAGCACACTGTAATTTGATAATTCTTCTACTGTTGTCTTCTTCTGCTCATTATTTTGTAAAAACACAAAATCAAGAGGGGTATGTGTCCATTGGGCAGCACTAAACCAGCCATTATCACTATAATTGTCTAGAGGGCCGTGCCATTTGTCCTGCTCTCCATCCCAACTGTTATCATAGTCTTTTAGGAATCCAACTTTGGCAACATAGGTAGAACCTGCAATCTCTTTTAGTTTTTTAAAATCATCTCTAATTATTTCAAGTTCCTTAAGACGTCTGTTAGGCTCATTAGAATAATCATTTAGTCCATGCCAATAGATTTCTGTGCCTATCCAACAAGTTCTCCATCTAAAATAACTAATAAAATCAGCACCATGGGCAACAGACTGAAAAGTCCAAAGTCTCATTTGTCCAGGTTTTGGTGCTGGTTGTTTCATCCTAGAATCCCATCCACCTGGGCCTGATTGCTGTTCCATAATACCAAAGTTAGGTGAAATAGACCTAGTCAAAGAAAGTGTCCAAGAGGTTCTTCTATCATTTAAATTACCTGGCTTTTTAGGGTCAGTCCAAGTATCAAAGGCAAAGTTTGGATAGGAATCATAGGTCATAAAATCCAGTGTTTTATTCGTCATTTCATGACTATCTAAGTGTCCAAAGACACCATTGGTAGTTATAAATTGATCCTTAGGCATATATTTTCTAATAATATCAGCTTGAAAGGCGCAAAAATTTATTGTACTTTTAGAGAAAAATCTCTTTTCTTCAAGAACCATATGAGGGTTATTAGAACTTGCGATTGTGGGTCTGGTTAGATATATTTCCTCCCAAGAGGTATAAGTCTGATTCCAGAAAACTGTACCCATGGCATCATTTAAAGCAGCAAGGGTTTTAAATTTATCTTTTAAATATACTCGAAAGGCCAAATGATCTGCCTCTGAATAAAATACATTTGTCTCACAGTTTAATTCATTATCGATCTGCCATCCAATTATAGCCGGGTGAGAACAATAATGCGCTGCAATTTTATCTACTAACCTCTTAGCCAATTCATTAAATACAAGGGAATTATGGGTATTGTGCTTTCTCATACCATGTCTATAAAGCGTACCATCCTCTTTTGCATTCAGTACTTCTGGATACTTACTGGTGAGCCAAGCCGGTGGTGTGGCTGTAGGAGTACAAAAGATAACTTTCATCCCCTTCTTATAAGAAAGGTCCAAAAATCTGTCAAAAAACTCATAGGTAAACTCCCCTTCACTAGGCTCAAATTTATTCCATGCAAACTCTGCAATTCTAATAATTTCAATTCCGTGTTCAAGCATCCTCTCTAAATCTTCTTCCCATAGCTCCTCTGGCCAATGTTCTGGGTAATAACACACACCTAAAGTAAGTTTATCCAGCTCAATAGACTTCTTTGCATTAATCTGATTCATAAATGTTCTACCTCCAATGATTATAATATTTTCAAATGGTATCTGTTGCATTAATAGTTCACAAGAGACAATTTAACTTATAAATACATTTCTTATACATACATTCCTTATACATAATTACACTTGTACTGCTAAATGATATATAGTAGTATATTGTTATTATAATAAATCAAATTATCCACGTATATATACCTATATTGGTATTTATATAACTATATTGTTATAGGAGGTAGACTCTTGAAAAGACAGGTTTTTTTACCTTTCATACACGAGAATCCATACTTTTGCTTTCCTGAATCTGTAGGTTGGTATCAAGAAGAACCAACACATTTTTTAAAACGAGACAAAAATGAACTAAACTATTTTAACCTTCATGTAATTTTAAAGGGAAAGGGATATTTAAAAACAAGTAAAGAAATTCACACACTTTCTCAAGGAGATTGCTTTCTTTATTTTCC
>JBKEAO010000126.1:0-26892 GCA_047972335.1 Anaerocolumna sp.
CAACAATTAAAGCAATGGTCAGAAAATCAAAATTTTACAATTTTATTATCACACAGGCCAGAACTATTTCATATGTATGTTGAAAATAATATGGATTTGGTTTTTAGCGGTCATGCTCATGGTGGACAAATAAGACTTCCCTTTGTTGGAGGATTGGTCGCACCAGACCAAGGTGTATTTCCAAAGTATACCAGTGGACAACATAAAGAAGAGGATACTACAATGTTTGTGAGTAGGGGATTAGGTAACAGCGTATTTCCAGTAAGAATTTTTAATAGGCCTGAAATATTAGTGGTAAGATTGGTGAATAGTGACTAATAACTCAATATTTTACCTTTACCATGAATCAATTAGAAAATAACTCAACATTTTACATTTACCACTTGACATATTCTAAAGAAAAGGTTAGTGTATTATCATATATTTAAGATATTTATTGACAATGTTTAAATATTGTAAGGGTAAAAACGATAGGATTAAAATGTATAATGTATATTATTACATTAAGATATGATAAAGTGATGAATAGAAGTAGTAAAAGTACTTTCTAGTGACAGAGAGTTATCGGTAGGTGGAAGATAATCTAGGAAGCTTTGAACTCGTCTAGGAACTCTAAAGCTGAAATAGTAGTAGGCTTTGGCGGGAATTCCCGTTATAGAATCAAAGTGCAGGGTTATTCCTGAATTAGAGTGGTACCGCGGTAGGTTTATCCTTTCGTCTCTTTAGGAGATGATAGGATTTTTTTTATTGTATAAGATACTTCTTTGCATTTTCTATACAAGTAAAAGTTAATAAATTAAGATTGGAGATAAGAGATGGAACAACATTACATTCCGGAAAATATTGAAAAAAAGTGGCAAAAATATTGGGAAGAACATCAGACCTTTAAGACAGATGTATGGGATTTTAGCAAACCCAAATATTATGTGCTTGATATGTTTCCTTACCCATCAGGAGTAGGTTTACATGCAGGCCATCCAGAGGGATATACAGCAACGGATATTGTATCCCGTATGAAGCGTATGCAGGGCTTTAACGTACTTCATCCCATGGGTTATGACTCTTTTGGTTTACCAGCAGAGCAATATGCAGTTAGTACAGGAAATCATCCGAGTGGATTTACAGAAAAAAATATAGAAACCTTTTCAAACCAGCTAAAAGAATTAGGATTTGATTATGACTGGACAAAGATGGTTGCTACAAGTGATGCTTCATTTTATAAATGGACGCAATGGATTTTTAAACAGCTTTATTTGGATGGTTATGCAAAGTACACGGAGATGCCAGTAAACTGGTGTGAGGAACTAGGTACTGTATTATCAAATGATGAAGTGGTAGATGGCAAGTCAGAGCGAGGCGGATATCCAGTGATTCGTAAGAATATGAGACAGTGGGTCATTGATCAACCTGCATTTGCTGAAAAATTATTAGAAGGACTAAATGAAATTGACTGGCCAGAATCCACAAAAGATATGCAAAGACATTGGATTGGTAAATCAGAAGGTGTGGAAGTAGACTTTGAGATCGTAGGTGGTGGAAATTTCTCTATTTATACTACTTGTATCGAGACTATTTATGGTATTACATTTATGGTGCTTGCACCAGATGGTCAGATTGTAAAGGATTTAATGCCTAGAATTAAAAATAAGGAAGAAGTAGAAAGTTATATCAATGAAACCTTGAAAAAGAATGACATGGATCGTACAGAACTAAATAAAACGAAATCAGGTTGTATTTTAAAAGGAATCTACGCAGTTAATCCTGTAAATGGAAAAGAAGTACCACTATTTATTGGTGACTTTGTTTTAGCAAGCTACGGAACAGGCGCAGTTATGGCGGTTCCTTCCCATGATCAAAGGGATTTTGAGTATGCACAAGTTCATGATATTCCAATGATCCAAGTAATTGATGGTGGAGATGTAAGTGAAAAAGCCTTTGAAAAAGGTGATTATTTAGGAAAAGGCTGTAAGTTACTTAACTCACAAGAGTTTACAGGACTTACTGTAGAAGAAGCAAAAGAAGCGATTACAGATAAATTAGTGAAGGTGGGCGTTGCTCGTAAAAAAGTAAATTACCATTTCCGTGAATGGATTTTTGCAAGACAAAGATACTGGGGAGAGCCAGTGCCTGTTGTATATACTGAAAATGATGAGATTTATGTATTAGAAGACAGTGAACTACCTCTTATTTTACCGGTATTAGAAGATTACAAAGGTAAAAATGGTAAGGCACCTCTTGAAAATGCCACTGACTGGAAGCAATATGAGAAAGACGGTATCAAAGGAAAAAGAGAAACTTCAACTATGCCAGGTAGTGCAGGTTCAAGTTGGTCTTTTATGAGATATATCGATCCAGACAATGACAAGGAATTTGCAAACCAGGAATTGTTAAAGCATTGGTTACCAGTTGATTTATATATTGGTGGACCAGAACATGCCGTTGGGCACTTGATGTATTCAAGAATTTGGAACCGTTATTTGTATGATAAAGGCTTATCTCCAGTGAAGGAACCCTTTAAGAAGCTAGTTCATCAAGGTATGATTCTTGGTTCTAATGGTATTAAAATGGGTAAACGCTATCCAGAATATGTGGTCAATCCAAGTGATGTTATAAGAGACTTTGGTGCAGATACCTTAAGACTATATGAAATGTTTATGGGACCTCTAGAAGTATCTAAACCTTGGAATCAACAAGGGGTGGAAGGCGCAAGAAAATATATCAATCGTGTATGGGCTTTCTTTACCAAAGAGGAAAACATTACAGCTGATCATGATGATGCCTTAACAAAGGTATATCATCAAACAGTAAAAAAGGTTACCAGCGATTTTGAACAATTAGGATTTAACACAGCAATCAGCCAGATGATGATTTTTGTAAATCATGTTTATAAAGCAGGCACTTGCCCAAAAGAATATGCAGAAGGATTTATTAAAATGTTCTCCTGTATCTGCCCTCACGTTGGCGAAGAAATGTGGAGTTTGCTTGGTCATGCTGATACAATTGCATTAGAGGGTTGGCCTACATTTGATGAAGAAGCGATCAAAGAGGATACAGTTACAATTGGTGTACAAGTAAATGGTAAACTAAAAGGAACTGTAGAATTGGCTGTTGATGAAGAAAATGATGCAGCCATTGCTAAGGCAAAGGCAGATGAAGTTGTTATGAAAGCCCTTGAAGGAAAAACAATTGTGAAAGAGATTTATGTAAAAGGTAAAATTATTAATATTGTTGTAAAGTAGACGATACACTTTTTATTCAGTATTTGTGAATCATAAAAGCCCCTACTAATTTGATTGTATCTAATCAAATTAGTAGGGGCTTTTATGATTTTAAAACACCTTCTAATGCAAAAAATGTTCTTTTGCTAAAAATTAATCTTTGGTAGTTGGTAAAGTGATTATTTTGTATTAAGGTTTTTATTTTTTTTACGATATTTTAAAGGTGTGGTTTCTGTGTACTTTCTAAAAACCTTTTCAAAATAAGTTATGCTTTCATAACCAACTAGTTCAGAAACTTCTGTAATATTATATTCGCTACTGATTAATAATTCTTGAGCTTTTTGAATTCGATGAATATTGATATATTCATTTACAGTAAAGCCAGTCACTTCTTTAAAAATCCGGCTCATATAACATTTGCTAACATAAAAACGTTTGGCTAGTACATCTAAAGAGGAACAATCCTTAATATGGTTAACGATAAAGTTTGCAACTTCATGTACCTTAAGATGCTTAGGGGTATTAGCAGTGGAACATTTGGTTAGAATACCAATCTCTTGTTTTTTGCGAAGAGCCAGTAGTAAAAGCTCTGCTAATTTTTGTTGTACCATAAATTCATATCCTAGTGATTTGGATTTTATTTCTGATACTATACCAAAGAGTAAACCCTCCACTATTTTTTGATCTTTTTCATCTAACTCAATTACCCCATAATATTTGGAAAATAATGTAGATAAAGATAGCGTTTTTGTTAATGAAAAGAAAGAGGCAAAAGGTTCTTCTTTTAATTCGATGAGAATTCTATCATGAAAGGATTTTCCTACAAAGCCTGTTTTGTGTATTTGATTGTGGTTGACAAGGACAAGAGATCCTTTCTTTACATAATAGGTTTCCTTTTCGATAAAGTAATATCGTTCTCCTTCTAGTAGATAATATATTTCATACTCATTGTGGAAATGTTTCATGGGCATGGTGTATTCATAGTTACGAGTGACTCTGTCAATCATAAGTCCGTTTGTCATTTCTTCAAACTCAGTATGTTTCATACAACGCTCCATTCGTTTCTTTATGCTAGTTATGTCTGTAACGCTCCTATTAAGCTTCTTTATGTTATGTCTGTAAGGCCCTATTTTAATTTCTTTATTTATTTGTTCGCAACATTGTAATTAATAATTGTATCCAAAAGTTCGATTTTTAAAATGAAAAGACAATATATGATAAGATTATTATACTATATTTATGTATAATGTCTATATAAATATTAATCAGTAGTAAGCGCAAGGTTTCAAAATTAATAAAAATAAGTGTAACAATGAAAAGAGTAACAAGAGTAAGAAGAGCAACAAGAGTAAAAACAGTAAAACAACAAAAACAGTAAATCAGTAAAATTAAGTTGAAGAAGAAAGGAATCAAAAAATGAATTATAATTATCATAATAACAAAGTTTCTGATATGAAAATTGCCTATATTGGTGGTGGATCTAGAGGATGGGCATGGGGTTTTATGACAGACTTAGCGCTAGAAAAAGATATGAGCGGAACCATACGCCTCTATGATATAGATCAGGAAGCGGCTAAAAACAACGAAGTTATTGGAAATCGCTTATTTGAGCGAGAGGATACCGTAGGTAAATGGAAGTACGAAATGGTACCTTCATTACAACAGGCATTACTTGACGCAGATTTTGTCATTATTTCTATACTGCCTGGTACCTTTGATGAGATGGATTCTGATGTACATTTACCAGAAAGATTGGGTATTTATCAATCAGTAGGAGATACTGCGGGACCCGGAGGAATTATTAGAGCATTACGTACAATTCCAATGTTTGTAGAAATCGCTGAAGCTGTTAAAGAATATGCACCAAAAGCTTGGGTTATCAATTATACAAATCCTATGTCCTTATGTGTAAAAACTTTATATCATATTTTCCCAGAGATCAAAGCCTTTGGCTGTTGTCATGAAGTATTTGGCACTCAAAAACTTTTACAAAGTATTGCAAGTAAGGAACTTGGAATTGAAGACATCAAAAGAAATGAAATTATAGTTAATGTGCTAGGAATTAATCACTTTACTTGGTTTGATTATGCATCATATAAGGGGATTGATTTAATTCCTATCTATGATAAGTATATAAAAGAGCATTACGAAGAGGGATTTTTAGAAAATGATAATAACTGGGCCAATTCTTCCTTCCACTGCGCACACAGAGTTAAGTTTGATTTATTTAAAACTTATGGATTCATTGCTGCAGCAGGAGATAGGCATTTAGCAGAATTTATGCCAGGAGATGTATATTTAAAAGACCCTAAGACTGTAGAGGGTTGGAAGTTTGGTCTTACAACGGTTGACTGGAGAAAAGAAGATTTACAAAAACGTATGGATAAAAGCAAAAGGTTAGCATCATGTGAAGAGGAAGTAGAGCTTAAATCCTCTGGAGAAGAAGGCATCTTATTAATTCGTGCACTTTGTGGACTTGATAGAGTGGTAAGCAATGTTAATATTCCAAACTGGGCAGGACAGATAGCTAATTTACCAAAAGACGCACTAGTAGAGACCAACGCAATATTTGAAAGAGATCAAATAAGACCTATACTTGCTGGTGAGTTACCAGATGCCATATTAGAACTTGTAATACCACATGTTGAAAATCACACAGATACCCTAACTGCTGCCTTAACTTATGATAAGGAATTGGTTGTAAAAGCATTTTTAAATGATCCTTTGGTTAAGGGAAGAGTTAAGGAAGAAGATGTAAGGATCCTAGTAGATGAGATGATTTCAAATACTAAAAAATATCTTCCAAAGGGCTGGGAGAAGTAAAACTACAGCATTCCTGAGAATATCTTTTATGGTACCAATGCAGAGGCGCTATTGGTACCATAAAAACTAAAAAAATAGAAGTTTAGTCTATTGCTTTAACAGCACACGAAATAATGATATATTAGTGAAACATAGTATGATATAGCTGAATAGTTAAAATAATGATAAGATTATTATGCTATAATTTCCATGGTCTGGCTTTACCAAGCCAGCCCTTGGAATCCCAATATGCTTGGTCTAACTTATTAAAAGCAAAGTGTTTATTGACAAAACGCATGGTATAGAATAAAAATTTCACCTTCATGCTTGGTGAGGTACTATGCAATCCTCTGGTAATTTTTACAGAAAGTTTTTTCACGTCGTTCTCTATTTTACTTCGTGTCTTCTCACTGACACCCTCCCACTTAATTGCATATACAGCCTTTCCATATGTGAAAATTCTACCTACACCCCAATAGGAAAGACTATCCTTGATATCTTTATTTGTGCTTTTCATGCCGCTTCCTGCCGCAGTGGATATAACAAGTGCGGTTTTTTGAAACATAAGTGGATTAGGTCTATGGATAATAAACTGATATCCAAAATGATCTAAAAATGTTTTCATCTGACCAGAGGTATGTAGCACATATACAGGGCTGGTAAAAATAAGAAGATCTGCCTCATCCATTGCCTTAATGATAGGCTGTAGTACGGATTTATGAGGACATAGATTTTCGCTTTTCATAAAGCAATTACCACATCCGATACAAAAGGAGGGCATATCTTTAGGAAGAAAAAAATCTGTTACCTTAGATTCCTCTAGTTCTAATTTTTTTATAAATTGTCTGCTTATTTCATAAGTACTACCCTTACGCATTGATCCATGAATTGCTACAACGTTCATATTTACACCCATCGTGTATTACAGGATTTCCTGTGATACTGCCACCTATAAAGAGACGAAAATATCTCTTTGTGGCAACCTTTCAATTAATATATGATAAAACCTTACTTCTTAGGTGCTATTATATCATTAAAATAAACTTCGTTTTATTAAATTATTTCATCATCATCTGCCATACGATAACCCACGCCTATCTCTGTTAATATATACTCAGGCTCTACAGGGTTTAGTTCTAATTTTCTTCTGATATTAGCCATATTAACTCTAAGAATTTTATTGTCTTTTACAGCAAAAGGTCCCCATATTTTTGTGATTATATAATCGTAAGTAAGTACTCTGCCAGAATTACTAGCCAATAAAGACACTAATTTATACTCAATCTGTGTTAAATGTACACTGGTCCCTCTCACTGTAACAAGATGTTTATTAAAATCAATCAATAAATCTTTACTGCAAAAGGAATTAGCATTGGCCACCTGTTTAAGTTCGCCCTTTATGTTGTGTCGTAAAGCGGCTCGTAGTCTTGCTAATAGTTCAGAAGTGCCAAAGGGTTTGGTCATATAGTCATCTGCACCAGCATCTAAGGCAACCACTTTTGACTTTTCATCCACTCTGGCGGATACTACAATAATGGACATGGTGTACCATTCTCTAACCTGTCGAATTACTTCAACGCCGTCCATATCAGGTAGACCCAAATCTAGTAAAACTATTTCAGGGCAATGAGAGGGAATCAAGGCAATAGCTTCTTTGCCGGTACTACAGGTAATCACTTTATATTGATTGGTTGTTAAAGTGGTTGCAATCATGTTACAGATATTGGGTTCATCTTCTACTACAAGTATGGTTACTTTTGTGTTCATCTTTAACCTAGCCTTTCTATAAGACATCCTTTCGTCCACATTTATATTGGAAGTCCTTTTGTTGGAAGTTTTTCTGATGTAAGTTGCTCTAATAAAAATCCATTTGATGTAAGTTCTTCTGATACAAGTTCTTCTGATATAAGTTCTTCTAATGCAAGTTCTTCTACTGTAATCTTTTCTAACGGTAGTGTAAACTGAAATTGTGCACCTTTGTCTACATTGTTTTTCGCTGTTATGGTCCCACCATGGGCATTCACAATGGTTTTGCATATAGATAAACCTATTCCAAAACCTTTAGAGGTATCGATAGAATCATTGGGCTTAAAAGAGATATTATCAAATATACCTTGTAACCTCTCCACGGGTAGTCCAGGTCCAGTATCAGAAACTGTAAAGGACACATATGTAGAGTCTGTTGTAACTTTAAGATTAATAGGATTCTCTATTCCAGCATATTTAACAGCGTTTTCTAAAAGATTAAGGAGAACTTGTTCAATTAAAGTAGCATCCATAGGGACTATAATAAGTTCAGGAGGTATGTCAATTGTAATCTTTGTACCAGCAACTCTTTTTCTCAAACGCCAAACTGCTTCTGTAATCACTTCTTCTAGTGGTTCAGGCGTTTTTTTAACAGCAGTACCGCTTTCTCTAATTCTAGTAACACTTAATAAATTTTCCACCATATGAAGAAGCCAGTTTGAATCCTCATAAATAAATTGTAACAATTGTCTTTTTTCTGAATCGTTTAATTTTTCATGATGATTTAATAGAGAATCGCTTGCGCCAATCATACCAGTGAGTGGAGTCCTAAGGTCGTGTGATACAGCTCTAAGGAGATTGGCCCTGGTTTTTTCTTTTTCTCTTTCTATCATAATCTCTTGGCTAGAATCTGACAAATGTTGACGCTCTAAGGCAATGGCTACCTGGGAAAGTATAATATTTATATATTCTAGGGTACTTTCACAAATTGGATTTTGACCAAGGACATAGATACCAATGACACCCCAGATCTGATTGTGAGATATAAGGGGGAAGTAGGTACAACTAGAACTTTTGCCAAAGGTGCTACCGCTTCCACTAGAACATTTATTTTCAAAGGTCCAATGGGCTAAAAAGGTTTCGTGGCTGGAATGAAAAACTCTTTCAGATTCAATAGAAGAGCCTTTTATAATGCCTGGATCCCCCTTCTGAGGAGAAGTTTGATAAAAGATCACTGGGGTTTGGGTGAATTCCATGACATAATCTATGGCCAAATTGGCTATAGTATCGACTCCATTTAATGAAAGAAGAGAGGAATTAATTTTGTTGGTTTTTTTTGTATATTCTTCTCTTTCCAAGGTTTTTTGCGTATAGTTTTTTAGCCGCGCTTTGTTTACACAAACACTAATGGATATGATGAGGATGGCCATAAGTGTAAAGTAACTGTTTTGGGAAGAAGATGAACTATAATGAGAGTATGACAGGAAAATGTTAATACCAACTAGTCCAGCAAAGGAGGATAGTAAACTCCATAAGTATCCAGAAGTATATTTGGATACAATCATAATTCCAAGTATGTAAGATAGGGTTGCATTAATGATTGAGTTTGTTAAATGTAGAAATAAATAACCTATAAAGGAAGAAAGAGTGAGTATAACCAAAGTCTTTAGTCCATCTAATCGTTTATTTTTATATGAGGAATTTGCCATGATCGCTCCTAAAAAAGAATAAGTCCTCTAAATCTTTGTATAGAGGGTGTGGGTAGGTCACATACTTTAATATAATAGTAATAGGTTATTTTAAAACGATTATACGTAAAGATATTTTTATTATACTACATGTAATTCAGAAATCTAGTAGGTAGGTTAAGAAAGTGTTAAGAAAGCGTAAAATTATTGATAATTTGTAAAATTAATGTTAAGATTTCGTTGATTTACTATTAAATTCAGTTTTATGGAGGCAAATATGACAATTAATCTTGGTGATTTTTTTTCCCAAATAACCAGTAATCCGGCTCTACTAATTACCGTTATATTAACCCTTGGGGTTATTTTGGTAAATGGTTGGACCGATGCGCCAAATGCCATAGCAACTTGCGTCTCAACTCGTTCTATTGAACCAAAGAAAGCGATTATAATGGCAGCTGTTTTCAATTTTTTGGGTGTGTTAGTCATGACCTATATCAATGCAACAGTTGCACAGACAATCTATAAGATGGTTGATTTTAGAGGAGATTCAAAGAATTCCTTAGTAGCCTTGTGTGCAGCCTTATTTGCCATAGTGATATGGGCAACAGCAGCATGGGCTTTTGGGATTCCAACCAGTGAAAGTCATGCGTTAATAGCTGGTATCTCAGGTGCAGCCATAGCTTTACAAGGTGGTTTGTCAGGCATTAATGGAAGTGAGTGGATTAAGGTTGTTTATGGACTTGTCATTTCATTTGGAATGGGATTTGGTTTGGGATTTTTCGTGGTACGGTTGTTGGAATTCTTATTTAGAGGATGTGACAATCGAAAGGCAAAGCCCTTTTTTCAAAAAGCACAGGTATTTGGTGGAGCTTCCATGGCATTTATGCATGGCGCTCAAGATGGACAAAAGTTCATGGGTGTTTTTATGCTGGGAATATTTTTAGCAGATGGGCAAAGTGATGTAACAAGCTTTCAGATTCCCATTTGGTTAATGATACTATGTTCTGCTGTTATGGCACTTGGAACATCTATTGGTGGTTATCGTATTATAAAAACAGTGGGTATGGGTATGGTTAAATTAGATCCATATCAAGGATTTGCAGCAGATACTGCAGCGGCAATCAGTTTATTGGTTGCATCTGTATTTGGCGTGCCTCTTAGTACAACACATACAAAAACCACAGCGATTATGGGTGTAGGCGCAGCAAAGAGAGTATCCTCCGTAAATTGGAGTATTGTTAGAGAAATGGTAGCAGCATGGTTCTTAACCTTCCCTGGCTGTGGTTTGGTAGGCTATTTGATGGCATATTTATTTATGCAAATTTTTTAAAGTAGTAGACAAAACGTTGCAAAAGTGTAAAAAAATAAAAAACAAGTGCTAAGTAAAAGAGTAGAAAAATATTCAAAAATCAACATTTAGAAGGCAAATATTAAGATTAAATTAGAATAACACTCAAAAAATACTTAAAAATTTAAGAATCTTTAAGAAAAGAGGATATTGATTATGGCAGGTAAAAGGGATTATAATTATTTCGAAGCATTTATAGGGTTGTCCAAATTTTCTATGCAATCCGCACAAATATTAAATAAGACTTTAAAGGATTTTGATGCTAAGAAAATTGAAACGAAAATCCAAGAAATGCATAACATTGAACATACGGCAGATATAGCAAAACATGATTTATTAGCAAGGCTTGTAAAAGAATTTCTACCTCCTATAGAAAGAGAAGATATTATGACCTTGTCTCAAAAAATTGATGATGTTACAGATGCCATCGAGGATGTTTTATTGTGTATAGATATGTTTAATATTCAAAAAATTCGTCCGGAAATCTTAAAATTTACTGAGACAATAGTGGATTGTTGCAAATCTATGGATACAGCATTGGTAGAATTTCAGAACTTTAAAAAGTCCAAAAAACTCCATTCTGCAATTGTTGAAATCAACCGTTTGGAAGAAGTGGGAGATGCTCTTTATATAAATGGTGTAAAAAATCTTTATAGGACAATAAGTGAACCTGTGGAATTAATGGTTTGGACAGAGGTATATCGTAGATTAGAAAAATGTTGTGATGCATGTGAAGATGTTGCTGATGACATTGAATCAATTGTAATGAAAAATTCGTAATAGAAAGTATTTATATTAAGGAAGTGTAAGTATGGCTGTATTTAAAAAAATGCGCCCTGGACGTTTTATCGCTCTTGGCTTTGGCTTTATTATTATATTGGGTGCTGTATTGCTGACGTTACCGATTAGTCAGCATGAGGGTATGAATGTATCATTTTTAGATGCATTTTTTAGCGCTACAAGTGCAGTTTGCGTAACAGGTCTTGCTACAGTAGAAACTGGGGATACCTTTAACGCCTTTGGAAGCATTATTATTGCTTTATTGATACAAACCGGTGGGTTGGGTTTTGCTTCCATTGGCGTGGGATTTTTCTTGCTAATGAAAAGAAAAGTTTCATTAAAGGAAAGAATGGTATTAAAAGAAGCACTTAATTTAAATTCTTTAAAAGGTATCATTAAATTAATTAAATCTATATTTTTAATGACAATTTGTTTTGAGGCAATTGGTGCAGTTTTAAGTTTTATTGTATTTTCTAAGGACTATCCATTGCCTAAAGCAATTGGACTCAGTTTGTTTCATGCAGTATCTTCCTTTAATAATGCGGGGTTTGATTTGTTGGGTGGCTTTAAGAGTTTGGTGGATTATAAGGATAATGTACTTTTGAATTTAACTACTTGTGGATTGATCGTTTTTGGTGGGCTAGGTTTTATTGTTATAAAAGAAGTGATTCGTAAGCATTCATTTAAAAAGTTTAGTCTGCATACCAAAGTGGTACTTTCAATGACAGGCACCTTATTAGTAATTGGAACGATATTGCTAAAAATGACAGGTGATATGACTTGGCTTGAAGCATTTTTTATGAGTACTTCAACAAGAACGGCAGGATTTACTACTTATCCCATGAACGCATTTACAAATGCAAGTTTATTTGTTATGATATTACTAATGTTTGTCGGTGCTTCTCCTGGTTCAACGGGTGGAGGAATTAAGACAACCACAGCGTTTGTTATGTTTCGTAATGCATACAGTGTTTCTACGAATAAAAGCTGCTCTGCATTTAAGAGAAGTATACCGCAAGATGTAATTGCTAAGGCATTTATAATAACCCTTATGGCATTGTCTTTGGTGTGTGTGGATACATTGATTATTAGTATGATAGAGCCTAATTTTACTTTTATACAGATAATATTTGAGGTTGTTTCAGCCTTTGGTACAGTAGGTCTTAGTACTGGAATTACACCTGAACTTTCAGCTGCAAGTAAAATTGTATTAATTATTACAATGTATATTGGACGTTTGGGTCCGCTTACTATTGCCACTATATGGACTTTTAAACCTATGTCCGGTGTAAAATATTCAGAAGAAACCTTAACAATTGGTTAAGAAAGTTTGGAATGTGACAGAAAGAAGGAAGAAAAAGTGAATACTCATAAACCCTATATTGAGTTTGGCGTAATTGGCTTAGGCCGTTTTGTATTTGCTCTTGCTAAGACTTTATGTGAAGCAGGTAAAGAAGTTTTGGTAATAGATAATAATGAAAGTAAAATAAAACAGATAAGACATCTTACTGATGATGCTTTATTAGTAGGGCCGCTAGATAAGGAAACCTTACAAGACGCAGGTATACAACATTGTGAAACAGTTATTGTTTGTATTGGTGAGAATATTGAAACAAGCATTTTAACCACCTTAAATGTGATTAGTATGGGAGTACCACGGGTTATTGCCAAAGCCATTAGTTTTGAACAAGGATGTGTACTTGAAAAAATTGGTGCAGAAGTTATTTATCCTGAATCAGATATGGCAGTAAAATTAGCTAATAGTTTGATATCAACCAATATCCTGGATTCTATTGAACTAAAAGGTGATATTGCAATCGCTGAATTTAAGTTAACAAATAAAGTGGCAGGGCAAACCGTTGTTCAAGCGAATATAAGAAAAAAATACAATCTAAACATCATTGCCTTAGAGCAAAGTGGAACCACAACTACAGATATTACAGCTGATATTATATTGCATGTAAATGATAAGATGGTGGTTGTAGGTAAGAGAATTAATATTAAGAAATTTGAAGAATTTCTTGGGACAAATAAATAGAACAGAGGAGTCATTGCATGAGACTTGAGAAACAAAAGGCATTTCTAATACGATTTTTATATTTTTTAGTGATATTATTGGTGGTGTACTTTGGTATAAAGTATGCATTACCTTTATTTATGCCTTTTGTGATCGGTCTTATTGTGGCTTCCCTATTAAGACCGGTTATTGACACCATTACAAAATTGATTCATGGGAAACGTCCCATTGTTGCTATTATTGTTCTATTAGTTTTTTATAGTATCATAGGAGCTTTAATTGCATTGGTTGGTATAAAAGTTTTTACATATATACAAAAATTAGTACTATCCATGCCTGCCTTTTATAAAGGATCTATTGAACCCTTCTTTTATAAGGCGTCTGATATTATATTGGAGAAATATCCAGATATTGAGTTATACTTAGAGGATTTTTTAAATAGTATCAATAATACTATCTTATCCACACTAAGTAAAGCCTCAGAATCAGTCATTGGATTGGTGACTGGTATAGCTGGGCAAGTACCTTCTATATTAATTAAATTTTTATTTACCATAGTTTCATCTTTCTTCTTTACCATTGATTTATATAAGATTACAGGGTTTTTCCTAAAACAATTTAGTCCTGAAAGACAGGAAATGATCGTTAAGATTAAAAACAATGTATTTGGTACATTGTTTAAATTTATAAAAGCATACATTACCTTATTGTTGATTACCTTCATTGAACTTACAATTGGGTTTGTTATATTAAAGATTCCAAATCCGTTTCTAATTGCCTTGATTGTATCAGTAGTTGATTTACTTCCAATTTTAGGAACAGGTGCTGTATTATTACCTTGGTGTATCTTGGGGTTTGTATTTGGCAATAATGTAATTGGTCTTGGAATATTAATCTTGTACATAGTGATAACCATTGTAAGACAATCTTTAGAACCAAAAATAGTAGGTCAACAAATAGGCCTTCATCCGGTTGTGACTCTGATTTCTATATTTGTTGGTGCACAGTTACTTGGAGTACTTGGGATTTTCTTAATACCGGTTATGGCTACTATGATCAAAAAATTAAATGACGAAGGGAGTATTCATCTCTTCAAATGAACAAAAGAAGAGTCTCTGAAATAGAGGCTCTTCTTCTGTTTATAGAAAGAGTCTTAAGTCTTTACTACGGTCTCGCTAAACTAAATATAGTTATTTTTTCATTCTTTTATACCTTACCTAGGAGTTTTTCAGTGACATACAATAGTTTTAATTAAATAAATTGGAATATTTAACCTTGATAAAATATGTAAATTGGAGTATAGTTACATAATATATAGCTAAAATATAACTAAAATATAACTAAAATATAACAAGTAAAGACTATATTCATGGTAAAGTGTTAAAAAAATCTAGAAGATTTAAGATACAGGAAGGAAAGATATGGCATATTACGAGAGCGTGAAAGAAATAATTGGTGAAGTAGAAAAAACAGTTATTGGAAAGCGACATATTATAGAAAAAGTTCTAACTGCAATATTAGCCAAAGGACATATTCTACTAGAAGATATACCGGGAGTGGGTAAGACAACCTTGGCTCTTGCATTTTCTAGAGCCATGGATTTAGGACATAACAGGTTACAATTTACACCGGATGTCCTTCCAACAGACGTAATTGGTTATCATATGATTCATAGAGATGGGACCACAGGAGATTACAAAGCTGGACCTGTCATGTGTAATCTTTTTTTGGCAGATGAAATTAATCGTACATCTCCCAAAACTCAGTCAGCTTTATTAGAAGTAATGGAAGAAGGACAGGTCACCATGGATGGGATTACTTTTGGTGTACCAAAGCCTTTTCATGTCATAGCAACTCAGAATCCAATCGGTTCTATAGGTACGCAGGCTCTACCAGAATCTCAATTAGATCGGTTTATGGTCAAGCTTTCCATGGGATATCCGGATGCCGCCAGCGAAATAAACATGTTAAAACGTAAAAAAAGTCGTAAACTACTCACAGAAATTAACACTGTTGTACAAAAAAATGTATTAGAGCAGATGCAGCAAGAGGTTGATAAAGTATATATACACGAAAGCATCTATGACTATATGGTTAATTTGGTTTTACAGACAAGAAATAATCAGTATATTGACTTAGGAGTCAGCCCAAGAGGTACCATTGCTTTAATGAATATGGCAAAAGCAAATGCCTTTATGAATAACAGAGATTATATGGTGCCAGATGATGTAAAAAATAATTTTAAATATGTAGTTTCTCATAGAATCGTTTTAAAGCCCAAAGCAAAAATGAGTGATGTAACAACAGAGGATGTAATAGAGCAAATTATAAGGCAAGTTACACCACCGGGATTAAGTTAGGATGGAGAAGTATGGTTGGTAATAAATTAGGTTATCTGATTTTGGTCATAGTAGCAGGTGCATTTGGAATTCTCTATAATAGCTATTTTACAGGTATATTGTTTCTTGTAGTACTACTTATACCAGCATTGCTTAATGGGATTCTTCATTTTACTGCCCATAGAATTACAGTTGATTTAGAACTTGGCCAAAACACTGTGATGAAGGGACAAAAGATAGAGATTAGAATAAGATTTGTCAACAAATCTAAGTTTCCATTGACCAAAGTATTACTGCCCATTGTGTATGCCAATGAAGTAACTGGTATAGAGAAGAGTAAAATAATCGCATTATCATTAGATCAAAAGACTACACAAAAGGTCAGCTTAAAATTACAATCAGACCATTGCGGTAATATATGTATAAGGATGCAACATATTCTGTTATATGATTTGTTGCATATATGGAGGAAAAAGAAAAAAGTTCGCTTTCACAGAGAAATAACCGTATTACCATGGCCTTCCCAAATAAATATGGACTCAAATCATAAGATATATAGTCATACAATAGATACGGACAGTGAAAAATACGAAAAGGATAAAAAAGGAGATGATATCAGCGAAGTATTTGATGTGCGCGATTATAAACCTGGGGATAGACCCAATCGTATCCATTGGAAGTTAAGCCAAAGGATGAACCAGGTAATGATGAAAGAATTTAGTGAACCGCTAAAGGATCAAAAGGCATTGATACTTTATCCCCATATTGATAAAAAAAGTAAAAACAGACTTGAACTTATGGATGGATTTATGGAGGCTTTGGCTACTGTATCAAATGTTTATATCAAACAAGGTAAGGCCCATAAAATGTTTTGGTATAATACTAGATTAGGTAAATATCATGATCATCTCATTGATTCTGAATTGAAGAATTACCAAGGTATGATTCATTTTTTAAAGACACCGGTTTTAGAAGGACATTTGCCGATTATTGGGGATTTCAACAAGTTAGAAAGTATAGAGTTAACAGAGCTCCTTTTTATAACCACAACACTCTTAGAAGATAATCTAGAACATTTGATTTATCAGAATAAGATAACAAAATGTACGTTAATCTATGTAAATGACTTAGGAGAGCTTAGCCTAGATCAGGATATGAAAAAGAAATTATACAAGTATGAAATTCCTTTTTATGAGATTGATAGTAAGAACGTGAAAGAATCGTTAGAAAATGTGTTAAAAGGTGACCCTACATCAAAGAAACAAGTTACCATATAACAGTATTTTAATCAGGAGTGAAAATGAAGCGAAATAGGAAAAAACAGTATGAGGATGGAATCCTTTTAGAATCAAACTTAATAATAGGGAAAAATATAAACCCTCTGACGGCATCAGCGATTCAACTAATTTTCATACTTTTATGCTTATATGGTGCTACTTTTAGCTTGCTTTCTGGGTTAGAAATAAAAGTATACAATCTGGCCATTTGTTTTTTTATGGTCTTATCGACTTGCGTATTTTTCTCTATACATTTCATAAAACGATTCTATTTCATTTTGTATACAGTAGTAAGTTTACTTTATTTATATGCAGGATATACTTTGTGGGATAGAATCAAGAATGGATTTTGGCATGTGGAGAATATCTATATAAACCATCTTAATGGGTATTATAATAGTGGGATTATACGTTACAAAGTCGATGAATATGATGCTACTTATGTTCTGACAATTTTTTTTATTTTCATTGTAATACTTTTAGCCTTTGTAGTGACCCAGGCTATAGTGGGCAGACTACCAATTTTTATTATGCTCATTCCGGTATTAGCCTTTCTTATACTGCCTTTAGTGGTGGGAAAGGTTCCTAGTACAATACCATTTGCAGTCTATATTATTTCCTTATTTGGAGTAATGGGGTTAAGTACAGACTTAAACCATGGAAACAAAGAAAAGAAAGATAGAGAATTTCACATCAAAAAACATTCTCTTAAAGGTAAAAACCAAACTCTTAGAAGTGAAAAACAGGTTATTAGAAATAAAACATTTCAATATACAATTGGTCTAAAGTCCAGCCTATTATTGGCGACCATAGTAGGAGCATGCTTTCTTACAATTCCAATTATCATAACCCCTAAATTTTATGAGAAACACGTAAGGGTTGGAACCATCAAAAAAAATATTCAGACAAGTATGATGGAATACAATAGTGGAGATATTGTTGATTTCTTTAGCCAGGGAGTTTTTGCAAATATTAATTTATTTCCCAATACCCAAAGTTTGGGAGGGTTAAGTGGAGGTAAATTAGGAAGAGTTGCAAGCGTAAAGTTTACCAATAGAACAGCTCTTAAAGTTACAGTAACAGGTGATAAAGAAGAAATATACCTAAAAGGTTTTGCAGGTAGTGTATATGATGGAAACTCCTGGACAGAATTTGACAAAGAGATATTAGATTCCTTTAAAAATATGACTGATGCCAATGATTTTATAACAAACCCGGCTAACTTAGGCAGTAAATTAATCGATATATTAGATGTAAATAATGATACAGGTCATGCTTTGAATGAAATGTTTCAGATGGACTATACAATACAAAATATCAATATATATAATCAAAGTGCAGATACTAAAACAATTTATGTTCCTTACTTGTCCCAAGTACCAAATAAAAGTGACTATAATGTTAATAATGAGGCGTATGTTAAGGCTAAAAACAAGATTAGTAATATGGAATTTACGTTTTATAATGTGAATTATAATTTGCTAATGGTTGATTGGGAGGAAGCTTATAATAAAACGTTAAATTACTGGAGTAGCTTGCCACTTGGTCAGGATATATGTAATGAGGTAATGGAATATAGGCAGTATGAGCTTTTAATCAAGAGCTTTGTCTATGAAAATTATTTGCAAGTTCCCAAAATGGAAAGATTAAAAGAAGCTTTGGGTGGAATGTATCATAGTTATTATAGGGCTCATGAAAGGGATCAAGAATCACTTCTAAAAGCAATATCCTATGTCAGAGAATTTGTCCAAAAGGATACACAGTATAGCTTATCACCAGGAGCCCTTCCAAGTGGAAAAGATTTTGTAGAGTATTTTTTATTCGAAACTCATAAGGGTTACTGTACCCACTATGCATCTAGTGGAGTAATCATCTTTAGAATGCTTGGCATTCCAGCAAGATATGTTGAAGGATATGTGATAAAAGAAAGTGATTTCAATCATGGAAAAAAAATTGGAAGTAACACAGTTGAGTATAGAAAGAAAAGTGAAGTAGGGGTAATCGATAAGAATACCTATGAACTTAAGATAAGAGACACCAATGCCCATGCCTGGGTGGAGATTTATATAGATGGTTTTGGATGGATGCCAGTGGAATTAACACCAGGATTTTCACAGTCTGAAAATTATCTCACGGAGGAAGAAGTTACATCGGATTATATCATACAACCTACAACCCAACCAACAGTAACGCCTGTAATAGAGTCGCCAGAAGAAGAGGAAGACATTAGAAAAGGGAATGTAGAAGAAACAAAGAATCCTCCTGTAGAAGTAGAGAAGACGAGTACCTTAGTTACTTTAGCCGTTGTTTTTATTATATTTGTTGGTTTGGGATTTGTTCCAATCATTATTTCCTATTTTGTAAGAAAAAATAGAGTAAAAAAAGCGTCCCTTAGGGACACAAATGGTAAAGCTTTATTTTATTATGTTCTTTTAAATCGTATTTTTAAATATATTCATATGAAAGAGAATGAGGAAGGATATCAAGTTAAAATAACTGAAACATTTGAAACCATTGGGGCAGAGGAATTTGACCAGTATATAGATATAATTAAAAAGGCTAAATTTAGCAAACATCTAATCTCAGAGGTTGAATTAAAATATACCCAGGAATTTTATCATAAGATAATAAATGATCTATATAATAATAAACCTTGGTATAAACAAATATTTTATAAGTATATACAGATATTTTAATCACTTTCTAAGACATTTGGGGAGACAATATGATATAATAGCAATAAAGATCCAGAATTGGTAGATTGTGTCTGCTATTAATGTCTGAGATGATGTGAAAGGATAATAGAGAATATAGCATTTATTAGAAAAACTCTATGTGAGGTAGTAAAATGAAGTGGAAAGATTACTTTAATCCCAAATATACAATTATAGCAATTTATGTCGTCATTACCGCGGTTGTCATTTATTGTTTATCACTTGTAGCAAGGAATAGTCCAGTCATAATTCAGAAAATCATGGATAGTTTGGGATGGTTTATGCATGTGTGTAAACCAATCATAATTGGATTTGTATTTGCCTATTTACTTGATCCAGTAAATGAATTCTTTGAGAAGCAATACAGTAAAATCAGAATAAAAAAATGGCAGCTTAAGTCCACTAGGACACTGGCGGTTATTACCACTATCCTATTATTTTTTATATTTATTAGCGTAATCATCTCTTTAATGATCTTTAGTATAACAGATCAGCTAAGACTTGCTAATTTTAAGGATATTGGAATCATAATTGAGTCTTATTCAAAAACAATCAATGATTTTTATAAGAGTATACTTAATATGCTTGATAATTTGAATATTGAATCCAGTACAATTACTGATTATGTAAAAGCTGCAACTACTTTTTTGATGAATGGACTAAAAGACATTGGTATGTCTACTGTGTATTCTGTTACGAATATAACCTCTAGCATAACTACGATGTTATTTTCGCTGGTTATATCCATTTATTTTATGATTGATGGGAAAATGATTAAGGTGTTTATTAGCAAAGTTGGGAATGCCTTATTAAATGAGAAATGGAATAAAAAGACCGCAAGATTTTTACAAGATGCAGATTCTGTATTCTCAGGTTACATTAGAGGACAGCTATCTGATGCACTTATTATGGCAATACTAATCAGTATTATGTTATCTGTTATTGGTGTTAAATTTGCTCTGGTAATCGGTGTTTTAGCGGGTATAGGTAATTTAATTCCTTATTTGGGACCAATAGTAGCTTATTTTACTACAACCCTAGCTTGCCTAGTAAATGGTCAGTACAAGGAATTATTAATTGCAATTATAGCGCTATTAATCGTGCAGGCCATAGATGGAAATATTATAGCACCAAAATTATTAGGACATAGCATTCAGATTCATCCGGTGTTAGTCATTATTTCACTTATATTTGGCAGTGCAATTGGTGGCTTACTTGGAATGCTACTTGCTGTTCCTGTAGGTGCGCTTATTAAATTATTATTTGTAAGATATATTGATACTAGACTGGAAAATAAAGAAAAATTGACTGACTAATGACTTGTCGTGATGGGATGGATATCTTATCACGACTTTATAAAATAAGATAGATGAAGTTGATAAAATAGGAATATAGGAACATAGAAACATAATAAAACAGGAACATAATAAAACAGAATGTTTGATATTATAAGACAATATACATAATATTGCTATAAAACAAAATAAAATATGGAACTTTATAAAAACGTAAGAATTCAAATAGTTATTATGTAAGAATTTCTGAGTAAAATGTACAATAGTATAGTTTTATAGGGAGGGGGTAAAATAGGTGGATAACCAGGTTGAGAAGGTAATTGTAGTAAAAAATATAAAGAAGGTCTACCGTATGGGTAATGAAAGAATAAATGCCGTAGACGATGTAAGCTTTGAAATATTAAAGGGAGAGTTTTGTTGTCTCCTTGGTACATCTGGATCAGGTAAGTCAACTTTGTTAAATCTCATGGCTGGGATTGAGAAATCCTCAAGCGGTGAAATTAACATCAAAGGTAAAAGAATACATAAAATGAGTGAAAACAGTCTTGCAAGATTTAGACAGCGTTATTTGGGGTTTGTATTTCAATCCTACAATCTTCTAGCTTCCATGACTGCATTGGAAAATGTAGAATTTCCGTTGGTCTTTAAGCGCATTAAAACAAAGTCTAGGAAAAAGATGGCCAAGGATATGTTGATACAAGTGGGGCTTGGAACAAGGCTGAATCATAAACCCAAAGAGATGAGTGGTGGACAGCAGCAAAGAGTAGGTATAGCAAGAGCTTTTGTTGCAAGACCAGAAATTGTGTTTGCAGATGAACCTACTGGTAATTTGGATAGTAAAACCACTATGGAGGTTATGAAACTGATTAGGGCAATTGCAAAAGAAAATAACCAGACCATAGTAATGGTTACCCATGATAGAAGGCTAGCGGATTTTGCAGATCGAGTCATACATATTTTTGATGGAAAAATTCAGGAAGTAGAGCTCAAGACTCCAATGATAACATATGATTTAAATGAGACGGATGTTAGAACGGCAACAGAATCTGCGCAGAATTCAAATAATGAAAATACTTCAGAGATAGAGCCTGACAAAGAAGAATCATACAAAGAAGATCTTTTACATGAAGAGCCAGACAAAGAAGAATCATACAAAGAAGATCTTTTACATGAAGAGCCAGACAATAAAGAATCATACAAAGAAGATCTTGAGAATGAAGAGATTAGAATAGAAAATCCTTTAGGGGAAGAGTTAAAAAAAGAATAAAGTAAAGAAAGTATTTGATAATTAAGATAGAAA
The DNA here is from genome assembly GCA_047972335.1 of Anaerocolumna sp. Taxonomy (GTDB): domain Bacteria; phylum Bacillota; class Clostridia; order Lachnospirales; family Lachnospiraceae; genus Anaerocolumna. The sequence goes on from JBKEAO010000126.1 coordinate 22,525, forward strand.
CAAAGAAATTATAATAATGCGTATTATAGAACGCAGATGGGAGACAGGTATGAAATTATTAAAAAAAGTATTTGTTACTGTACTGGCTGTTACGATGATGATAAGCAATTTAGCAGGTGGTATAATGAACGTCAAGGCTGATGATGCGGTAGCCATTGTTTTTGCGGAAAAGGTAGATGACATTGTAGGTGTACCTGGTGAAACGGTACATGTTAAGTTGCCGATTAAGGCGTCAGGCGGTTTTCTTTCTGAACCAAGAATTTCAGTTGTAACAGAAGATATGCCTTATACGGTTAAGAACATTGCCTTGACTGCACCTGGATATACACCTACGAACCCACCTATATCCATTTCAAATACATCCACAAGTTTTATTGAATTTGATTTACTTGTAAAAGAAACAGCTAAAATAAGTACAAATAAGCTAATTGTTAAAGTAAATGCAAATTATTATGATTACAGTGATGTGCAGAGCACTTCAAAATCAAAGGAATTTACTCTTCCAAACCTTAATGTAGTTATTTCTAATGAAAAAGAACCAGCACAATTAACCGTAGATAATGTTACATATGGTAATGCAGTAATTGGTGGAAATACCACAATTAATTTTACCATAAAAAATGAAGGTGAAATAACAGCAAAAAATGCATATTTTAGTGTGGATCATGAATCTTTAACAGCAGCAGGACTGATCCCAGACTATTCTAAACTAGAGCAAAAGATAGGTACCGGAGTTCTTGCAGCAGGAGAAACATATACTGTTAAGCTGCCATTTAAAGTATCAAAAGAAGCAAAAGAGGGAAGTAAAACTCTTACTATTAATATGAGCTATAAAAATGAAGATGGTGAGTCTTCAAAAGATACAAGCCAAATATATGTAACCATTTCTAAAAATAGCAATTCACCTGTTATTGAGATTTTAAGCACAAAATATGCAACAGAATTAAAAGCAGGGGATAAGTTCAATTTGGTAACGACAATTAAAAACGTGGGAAATTCCACAGCAAAAAGTATAGAAGTAACCGTAGATGGATTAGGTTTACAAAGCTTTTTACCAGGATATACGACGAAATCAATTTCAGTAAAAGATGTTGGTATCAATAAGACATCGGACATTAGAATTCCATTAATTGTGTCTAATGAAGCAACCTTAGGGTTAAAGGAAGTTCCTATTACAATAACCTACAAAGAAGATTCAGGTGTTTCTTTTGAAACAAAGATAACATTGTATTTAGAGATCGAATCAGCAGAGGGTGTAGATGCAACAGGAAAGCCTAATATCGTAATTAGTAATGTATCACAAAACCCTGAGATGCCAAATGGTGGAGGAAGAGTTGATGTGTCTTTTGATTTGGAAAATAAAAGTACAATAGATGTCACTGATCTAAAGCTTGCGATCATTGGCGGAGATGGATCTAATTTTTCACCCCTTAGTTCTGAACCCTACATATATATTGAAAAATTAGAAGCGGGTAAAAAAGCTAGAATAACATTACCAATTAAGGCTTCTGAGACGATTCCTGAGGGAACAAATAGTTTACAGATTCAGTATGAATATAAAGATGCAAAAGGTGAAACAGTGCCAATGTCAAGCAATGCCACAACTCTCTATATTCAAAATGTTCAAAATTCTGGGGTAGGTTCTAGCAAACCCAAATTAATCATTAGTAATTTCACTGCTGATGCAGAGGAACTAAAGGCTGGTAGTACATTTAAATTTATTTTTGATATAACCAATACACATACCAATGTGGATGCGAGAAATATTAAGGTTACAATTTCACAAGCAGATAATATTTTCTCAGTGGAGAATGGAAGTAATACATTTTACATAGAAAAAATACTAGCAGGAGAAACACTACAGTATTCATTGGACTTAAAAGTGAAGTCCGATGCCACAACCAAAGCATATCCACTGGAAATCACAATGGAATATGATTATGAAGGGGCAGAAGCCAATCCCACAACAGGCCAAATAGGTGAGACTGCGAAAGAAACCATTAACTTGCAGGCGGTGGAGAATACAAGACCAGTAGTGGATAACATAGTGGTAGGTTCCTGGGAATCACCAACGGTTAATCAGTCAACTATTCTTACTTTCCAATTCTATAATCTTGGCAAGTCAACTCTTAATAATGTGCAGGCTTCTATTGAAGGAGATTATACACTGAGTACAGGTAGCATGTTTTTCATTGGAAATGTGGAATCAGGTTCACAAGAATATGCAGAGCTTGAAGTGATTCCGAATGTAGAAGGTATAGCAAAGGGTACTTTGGTGGTTTCCTTTGAAGATAGCAATGGAGAGCCGGTTACGATTACGAAGGAATTTGAAGGAACAATCATGGGTGAATATATACCGGACATGGGAGATGGTGGCATGATCGATGGTGGAATTGTTGTGGAACAGCCAAAAGCTCCAATTGTACAGCTATGGTTATTTATTATAATTCAGATCGTAATTGTTGTTATATGTATACCTGTATCTAGAAAGATAGTATTACAATTATATAGACGTAAATTAAGAAAGCAAGAAGAAGTGGAATAGAAGGGTGGGATAAATGATGGATATTATTTTACATGATGATTTAAATGTATCAGTATTACTAAGTAGTCAAACATTGGTTAATCAAAAAATGGTGACAGGTGATATGGGGTTTGTCACTACGGATGAATACAGTGAAATGCCCATGGGAGGAGAAGTAAAAGATCCCCTACTTTCTTCATGGCCTTTTGTCATTGGTATCTCAATGGTTTCCTTGGTTGTTAGTGTTGCAATAGGAATTCTTTTGGCAAAAAGAAAAATAAAAAAAGGATTTGAATTATATGAGGATTAGTGATTTGATAAAAATCGGCCTTAGAAATTTAAAGCGAAGAAAAGCTAGAACAGCATTAACTGTTGTAGGAGTTATCATTGGTACCATATCTATTGTTGTCATGATTTCCATAGGTATTGGTATGAAATCAAGTTATACCTCACAAGTAATGGAACTAGGAAGTCTCACTACAATCAATGTGCAAGGTACGGCTTATATAACTGATGAAAATGGTAATTATACAGGTTCCCAACAGTTGAAATTAGATGATAATCTGGTAGAGCAGATCAAAGGAATAGAACATGTTAAAACGGCGGCGCCTATGATTTCAACCAATGCCATGCTGTATACAGGAAAGTTTGAATCCTATATACAAGTTTATGCCATTGACAGTTCGAGCATAGAGGCTATGGATTTTCCGGCTTTAACAGTAGGAGAATATCCTACACCATTAAATCATAGCCCAATTCTCTTTGGTAGTGACACTTTAATGAACTTTTATAATCCTAATTCAAGAAATTATGAAACAAAACAGGTCGATTTAACAACAGATAAAGTTACATTTGGGTTTAATCCATACCAATATATGTTAAATGAAAATAAAAAACCATTTTCCTTAAAAATTGAGGAATATGGACTAATGGAAAAGATGAATGATTACGAATACGATTATGGTGTGTATATAGACATGACATACTTTAGGCAACTGTATCAAAAGTATGTTAGCACCCTTAAGTCAGAAGAACGTAAAAAGGCAATGTCAGCTGTCACCAACTATTCTACAATAAAAGTTATTGTTGATAATTTTAAAAATGTAGAAGAAGTTCAGGAGCAAATTGAGCAATTAGGTTATCAAACAAATAGTTTGGCCAAAGTCTTAAGTCCAATGATTAGTACAGCTAACATGCTTCAAACAGTACTTGGTTGTATAGGAGCTGTGGCAATGCTTGTTTCCGCAATTAATATTGCCAATACCATGATCATGTCAATATATGAACGGACAAAAGAGATTGGTGTTATGAAGGTATTAGGATGCTTGGTCAAGGATATCAAAAAACTCTTTTTATTTGAAGCGGGTATGATTGGTTTAATGGGAGGTGCAATTGGTATTGCGCTAAGCTACTTAGCCTCCTGGGCTATTAACAAGTTTGGTCAGCCTTTGTTTCAAGCTTTGATGGCAGGAAACTATATGTTTAATGGAGAGGCTACAGAATTTTCAATTATTCCAATATGGTTACCCTTCTTAGCAGCAGGTCTTGGTATTCTTGTTGGTATCGTATCAGGCTATTATCCTGCAAGCAGAGCTACAAAGATTAGTGCGATCGAAGCAATGAAGACAGAAGGGTAAACAATTTTATTGACGATGTTATAAAAAATAAAATCAAGAAATGAAATCAAGAAATGAAATCAAGAAATGAAATCAAGAACTAAAATCAAGAAATAATAGCAAGAAATGAAATCAAGACAGAGAATCATGAATTAAGTCTAAAAAATTAAAATTGTGTAATGATTTAGTGAGTAGGGACTAGAACAGAGTGTTTCGTTCGCTCTGTTC
>JBKEAO010000041.1:0-18034 GCA_047972335.1 Anaerocolumna sp.
TACTGTAAATGCCAGACTGGCAGGATTTGATCGTTCTGTTGAGGAGGCTGCAATGGATTTGGGTGCAACCCGAATCAAGACATTTTTAACTATTACCTTACCAATTATAAAGCCCGGTGTTATCTCAGGAGCATTTTTGGCTTTTACTTTATCAGTAGATGATATCATTATTAGCTTTTTCACAACGGGACCCGGTAGCAATACCTTCCCATTAAAGGTAATGGAGCTTACCAAAACCGGTGTTACTCCAGATGTTTATGCACTGACAACGATTATTCTATTTATTACAATTGGAATTGTCATATTCACACAGAGAGAAAAGAAAAAAGTGCCATAAGCAGAACCAAAGACAAAGGAGTTAATAATGAAAGGATATGATTAAGGTAAAAAGTATTAAAAAAAATTATATAAAGGAGAGCAAAGTATGAATCGTTTAAAAAAAATCATAAGTTTAATTTTGGTAGTTACAGTACTTGCATCTACAAGCCTTACAGGCTGTAGTAAAACAAATAATAATGGTACATTAAATTTATTTATGTGGACTGAATATTTGCCGGATTCTGTTATTGAAGGCTTTGAAGAAGAGACTGGTATAAAAGTACAAATGCAGACTTACTCCTCCAACGAAGAAATGCTTGCAAAGGTTCAAGGTAGTAATGATGGGGCATATGACATTGTTTGCCCAAGCGATTATATGGTTGAAAATATGATATCACAAAATATGTTATTAGAACTTGACACATCTAAATTCGACAATTATGAAAATATTGATGATTCCTATTTAAATTCTAGCTTTGACCCAAACAGTAATTATTCCGTTCCATATTTAGGCGGTGCCGGTGTAATTATATATAACAAAACAATGGTTCGTGACGGTGCTAACTTTTTAGATTATGAAGAAATATTCAACAGTGCTTATGATAATTCAATTGTGGCATTGGATGATTTTAGGGCAATCATTGGTGTTACTTCACTTAGTATGGGCTACGACTTTAATGAAACGGATGAAGGAAAGCTTGAGGAAATCAAAGATAAAATTCTTACATTAAAGTCAAATATTAAGAGTTTAGACAGTGATTCGCCAAAGACGTTAATGGTTACTGAAGAAACAGCAATTGGTCTGATTTGGAGCGGTGAAGCTGCTTTAGCCATGGAGGACAATGAGAATCTAGAAATAGCCTTTCCTGAAAAGGGTATGTATTTATTCTTAGATAATTTATGTATTACTAAAGATGCTAAAAATGCTGAAAATGCTTATAAATTTATTGATTATGTGCTAAAAGCAGAAGTAAACAAGGAAATTTCAAGTGAATTCCCTTATTTAAATCCCAATAAAGCGGGTGTTGCTTTGATGGATGATGATTATAAAAACAATAAAGCGATCTGTATTCCAGCAGAAGAGATAAAAAAAGGTTTCTATGTCGGAAATATTGGAAAAACAATAGATCTCTATAGCGAAATATGGGCAGAATTTACAAAATAAAATTAAGGAGCGACATTATGACAAATGCAAAGAACGTCATCGAAGAATTAAATAAAGTAATTAAATTTATACATAGTGATGAATTGACAGAACAAGAAAAGAAAGATATTTCGGATGAAACAGTACATTATTTTGATAAATATGTAAGTCCAGGTTGGTTAAAATATCGTAAATCTGTTTCAACTAATGCAGCGGTTGTGGAATGGAAGGACTATGGTGCTTACTGCAGCGGCTTGTATGGGGAAGAGTTCATTGACTGTCTGGGGGGATTTGGTATCTATACCTGCGGCCATAGAAATGAAGCTATTATTGATACCGTAAAAGCACAATTAGATCACCAGGCACTTCATTCTCAGGAACTTTTAGATCCACTTCGTGGATATCTGGCTAAGGCAGTAGCAGATATCACACCAGGTGATTTAGAGAAATGTTTCTTTACAAATGGAGGAGCAGAAGCTGTTGAAATGGCTCTCAAATTAGCAAGAATTGCAACGGGAGGAAGATGGTACATCTCAACTGTTGGAGCTTTTCACGGAAAATCCATGGGTGCCGTTTCTGTCGGTGGAAAAAGTACCTATCGTACACCGTATACACCAATGGTACAACAAATTCAGCATGTTGAATACGGCAACGCAGAAGACATGCGAAAAGTGATTCGTAATCTTGTAGCAGTGGGGGAAAAAGTTGCTGCTGTTATTCTTGAACCGATTCAAGGAGAAGCTGGTATCATTGTACCACCAGCTGGTTACTTAAAGGAAGTCAGAGAAATCTGTGATGAATATGGCGTAGCATTAATCTTTGATGAAATCCAAACTGGTATGGGTAGAACTGGTACTATGTTTCGCTGTGAAGCAGAGGGGGTTACACCAGATATCATGACTTTTGGTAAGGCATTTGGCGGTGGTATTATGCCCATTACAGGTATCATTTGCAGACCTCATATGTGGACACAGGAATTGGTAGAAAACCCATGGCTTTTAGGTTCTCCTACATTTGGCGGAAATCCACTCGCCTGCTCAGCTTCCCTTGCAACCATCAAATATATGTTAGAAAACGATATCCCAGGCCAATGCGCAAAAAAGGGTGAATATCTGATAAATGGATTAAATAAACTTGCAGAAAAATATCCAACTATTATCAATGCTGTACGTGGAATCGGACTTATGATAGGTGTGGAATTTGTAAAGAGTGATGTTGGATATTCCGTTGCAAAAGGTATGTTTGCACGTCGCGTTATGACAGCAGGGACCTTAGTAAATGCAAAATGTATTCGCTTTGAACCAGCTGCTGTTATCACCTATGAGGATATGGATCAGGTACTTAGTAGAATGGATGAAGCATTGTCAGATACAAAATTAGAATTTAATTTATAGGGTAGGGGGTTTTCTGCGAATGGAATTTAAGAAAAATTATATCAACGGTGAATGGATTCCCGCACTTTCTGGTAAAAAAAGAGCCATCATAAATCCAGCCAATGGTGAGGTGATAGCTGAAACTGCAGAAGGTGGTATAGAAGATGCAAAATTAGCCATTGCAGCTGCAAAAGAAGCATTTTATGGTAAAGGTGAATGGAGACGCATGAGTGCCCAAAACCGGTCGGATATTATATTAAAAATTGCAGACGAAATGAATCGTAGAAGAGATGAGCTGGCAAGAACAGACACTCTTGACAATGGAAAACCATTAAGAGAAGCAGAAGGTGACGTAGATGATGCAATTCATTGCTTTCGATACTACGCTGGAATGATTAAGGCACCATTTGGTGGTTGCTATGAAGTAAGCGATGCATTTGGACCAATGCATTCTTATACCATACATGAACCAGTGGGTGTATGTGGTCAGATCACACCTTGGAATTACCCACTTTTAATGGCGGTATGGAAAATAGCCCCAGCATTAAGTGCTGGTAACTCCATTGTCTTTAAACCAAGCACCAATACGCCATTATCTTGTGTAATTTTATTTGAAATATTAGATACAGTTGGACTACCAAAAGGTACGATTAATCTGGTAATGGGTTCTGGTGCTACGGTAGGGCAGGAGATAGCAGAAAGCATGGATGTAGATATGGTTACATTTACTGGTAGTACAAAAGTCGGTCAGTCCATTGCAGCTGCTGCCATTGGAAATCTAAAAAAAGTTGGTCTTGAGCTAGGAGGAAAATCACCTAATGTTATATTTGCAGATGCTGATTTAGAGGGTGCGGTTGAGTGGGCCATGATCGGCGTATTCTTTAACCAAGGAGAAGTATGCTCTGCTGGTTCTAGAATCATCATTGAAGAGAGTATCAAAGATAAATTCGTTGCACGATTAGCAGAACGTGCCAATGCTATGACACTGGGAAATGGTTTAGATAATCCGGATATGGGACCTCTGGTTTCTAAAGATCACATGAACACTGTATTAAAATATATACAAACTGCAAAAGACGAAGGTGCTACTTGTGTCTGCGGTGGATATCGTTACACCGAGGGGGACTGTGGAAAAGGTTATTTTGTAAGACCTACAATTTTTGATAACTGTACGTCAGAAATGACAATTGTTAAGGAAGAAGTATTTGGGCCAGTTGTTTCCATACAAACCTTTCAGACAGAGGAGGAAGCAGTTGCTTTGGCAAATGATACCATCTATGGTCTTGCAGGCGCCGTATTTACAACAGACGGTGCAAGAGGACTACGAGTCATGAAAGAAATACGAGCAGGTATCACTTGGATTAATTGCTATAACCCTACCTTTAATGAGGCTCCTTGGGGTGGTTATAAAATGAGTGGATATGGAAGAGAATTAGGTATTCATGGATTAGAGGAATATCAGGAAGTAAAACAGGTAAACATAAATCTTGCCCCAGGCCCAATCGGCTGGTACGAAGAAAGATAACAACTGGAGGAAATGAAGTATGACAGAAGAAATGGTGAATATTGTTACAACCATACCAGGCCCAAATTCTATAGAACTATTGGAACGAAGATCTAACATAATAGCCCGTGGTGTAAGCTATAGTACACCTGTATTTGTAGAGGAAGCCAAAGGCGCACTGATTAAAGATGTGGATGGGAATACCTTTATTGATATGGCTTCTGGAATTGGTGTGGTAAACATTGGTCATTGTGATGAGGACATTGTAAATGCTGCCAAATCCCAACTTGACAAATACATACATACCTCCATTAATGTGTGTATGTATGAGCCTTACATAAGGGTTGCTGAAATGTTGTCAGATCTTACACCAGGCTCCTTTCAAAAGAAAGTACTGTTTGTAAATTCTGGAGCTGAGTCAGTAGAAAATGCTGTAAAAATAGCAAGAAAATATACAGGAAAACCTATGGTGGTATCCCTTGAGTGTGCATTTCACGGAAGAACTTATATGGCAATGACTCTAACTAGTAAAGTAAAGCCCTATAAGGATGGGTTTGCCCCTTATTGCTCTGACACCTTTAAAATACCCTCCCCTTATTATTATCGTTCTGATGGAACTATGACAGAAGAAGGGTTTGGTCTTTCTTGTGCTGAAAAATTTTCTGTTCTTTTAAAAGGAGAGTTAAGTCCTGACATGGTGGCCTGCTTAATCGTTGAACCCATTCAAGGAGAAGGAGGTTTTATTGTCCCACCTAAGGGCTATCTAAAGCGACTTCAGGAAATATGTAATGAACATAATATTGTGTTCATTGTAGATGAAATTCAGGCAGGTTTTTGTAGAACTGGTAAATTTTTCTGCTGTGAACATTCTGATATAGTACCAGATCTAATTACTACGTCAAAATCATTAGCTGGAGGACTTCCTCTTAGTGCAGTTATTGGTCGAGCCGAAATGATGGATGCCTGTAATGTAGGAGGACTAGGTGGCACATTTTCTGGTAACCCTGTTTCCTTAGCTATGGCAGAAGCTGTGATTACAAAAATGCAAAATGAAGATTTTGCCTCAAAAGCCAATCACATAGGTGACATCTTATTTTCACATTTAAAACAACTGCAGCTAAATTATCCAATCATTGGTGATGTAAGGGGTCAGGGAGCTATGATAGCCATAGAACTGGTTAAAGACCCTGATACAAAGGAACCCAATAAAGAAGACATAGGTAAGATATTATCATACTGTCTGCAAAAGGGGGTCATACTGATCAGTGCAGGTATCTTTAGTAACTGCATACGTTTTTTACCGCCGCTTGTGATAACTGACGAGCAACTAAATTACGTTATGAAGGTGTTAGAAGAAGCATTTGCTTCATTGTACGAAGCAAGATAGGGGTAAAATATATGGACTTTCATTATTATTTACCAACCAATCTGTTATTTGGACGTGGTAAATTTGCATGTATTGGAAAAGAAAGTATAAAGTATGGTAAAAAGGCTTTGATTGTTACAGGTGGTAGTAGTACAAAAAAGTCTGGTCTTCTTGATAAAACAATTTCTTTACTGAAAATGGAAGGGATAAATTCCTGTGTTTTTGATCAGGTTAAACCAAATCCGCTAACAACCACTGTATATGAGGGGGCTAAAATGGCCCTTTTAAATAACTGTGATATGATTATAGGACTAGGGGGCGGAAGTAGCTTGGATGCTGCAAAGGGAATTGCCTTTCAGGCTGTAAATGGTGGCGATATATCAACATATATTTTTGGTGAAAAATCCAGTGATAAAGCACTTCCCCTCATTCTTGTCCCAACGACTTGTGGAACCGGAAGCGAAGGAAATGGATTTGCTGTTTTGTCCAATCCAGACACCAATGATAAAAAGTCACTACGTTGCAATGCCATTATCGCTAAATGCTCGATTATAGACCCGGAGTTAATGATGACAATGCCAAGAGAAGTTCTTGCCTCTGTCGGATTTGATGCCTTAAGCCACAATATGGAAGCGTACATTTCAAATATGGCGCAACCTTTTACCAGAATACATGCACTAGAAGGCATACGCCTACTGGGTGAAAACCTCATAAAGGTGTATCAAAATCCTACTGCTTTAGAAGGATGGGATGAAATTACATTTGCTAGTACGCTGGGTGGTATGGTAATTAACCATGCCGGAGTGACAGCACCTCATGGGATGGAACATCCGGCCAGTGGTTTAAAGGATATCACCCATGGAAGAGGTCTAGCCGCACTGATTCCAACCGTATTTGAAGAGTCAATCGATGCGGCACCAGATAAATTTGCAACTATATCAAAACTTTTAGGCGGCAGAGATGAATTTGATCTGGTAGATAGAATTCGTTATATTCTATCTAAACTTAACCTATCATCCTCCTTATCTGCAGACGGAATTACCGAAGAAGACATCGACTGGATGGCAAAAAACTGCCTAAAAGTTTCTACTGCGTCACTACTAAATCATCCAAAGCAATTTGGTTTGGATGATTTAAAGAGAATTTATAGGAAGTCTTTATAAATGTTTAAATTCTTAGCAAAATAACACCCTGTCAAATTATGATAGGGTGTTATTTTGTTATTGTGTTATATGTTTTAATATTTATCTAATAAGGAAGTCAAACTTCGCATAAGATAAGTTGTTCTACTACTTGATAAATTCAGTATTTAGAGTATTGATATTATCATGGCCCAGACTTTTTTATTGTTGTTCCGATTCCTAATTTGGAAGTTACTAATGGTTTATAACTTTGGTAAAGCAGATAAAAAAAATTCAAACTCCTAAAGGACAGTCGAACAGTGAACTTTTTTATCTAAACCAAAGATTATAAACTATAAGTAACTTCACAAATTCATCATAGTCACAACTATAAAAAAGTCTGGGTCACGATAATAAATATTATTTTTGACTGAATTTACCAAGCATAATAGAGATTTTTGACTGGAAAGTTTGAGTAAGTAATACGAGGTGGTGTAGACTTTATAAAAATAATAAGATAATTGATGATAATAGATACAAAACAGGCCATGAAAATGGGAAACAATGGTTGAAAATTTAAGGTTATTAAGGTAATATAATTAGTAATATGCAGTATAATAAGCTACTAAAAATGATTGGGGTACTCCCAAGGAAACAGTTAGCAAAGGAGCCTAGACAATGAATGATCAAATGTTGAAAAATTGTACCTTATTGACAGATAACAGGGAACTGGTAAAATCAGTATTTACCTGGGACAGTGGTCTGATGCATTTAGCTTGTGCAGCGATTTATGTTTCAAAAGGAAAACAAGTAAATGTACCTGTATTACGAGAATGTAAAGAACTTTTGAGTCAAAAAGTAGGTGTTTTCTCTAATTTTAGAAGTACTGCAAGATCACCCATTGTATCCATGTTGGCGGTTAGTGAAGATCCTGAACGCACACTTAAAGATGGACTTCAAGTGTACCAATTACTAAAAAAAGAGTTCTGGTCTTCCTCTTATTTACCCCTTACAGCCATGGTGATTGCTCAAATGGCAAATCCAAGCCAATATGAAAGTATTGCCTCTAGAACTAAAAAAATATATAATTTATTAAAGTCAAATCATCCGTTTTTAACTTCACAAGAGGATAGTGCCAATTGCGCTTTATTAGCATTATCTGATAAGCCTGATCATGAATTAATTAATGATATGGAGTCATGTTATCAGTTACTTAGACCAAATTTCTTTTCATCTAATGCTATACAGTCCTTAAGTCATGTATTAGCACTAGACCAGGGGAATGTTGCAGAGAAATGTAAAAAAACCATGGAACTTTTTAATGGATTGAAATATGAAGGATACAAGTATGGTACTTATTATGAGTTACCAACTTTAGGTGTATTAGCACTGATCGATGGTTCTAAGGAAAAAATGATAAAGGAGATCATTGAAGTGAATAACTGGCTGTCTCATCAAAAAGGGTTTGGGTTCTTTAGCTCAATATCGACCAAACAAAGATTGATGTATGCAGGAATTGTAACACAGCTGGAATATATGAATACGAATTTGATGGAATCTACGGTGGTAAATAGTACCATATCACTTATTATTGCACAAAACACAGCTATGTGTGCTGCAATTACAGCCAGTACAGCGGCTGCTGCGAGTACTTCTGCAACCTAGAGAGATTGAATTAATCATTTCTATTTATAAAGTAAGAATTTTATAAATTTAAAAGTTTTATTAGGAGAATTTAAATATGAACGTTAGAAAAATCACCAGTAACGAGTTAATGGAAACAAGAAATATATCCGCTTTATGTTTTGAATGGTCACATGATACAAAAGATATGACTTCTGAAGCTTATTTTGAAAATGAAATGAATCAACCTAGAACCGCTGAATCAGCGTACTGGGATAATACATGGGCTACCTTCACAGAGGAAGGAGCTATGATGGGATGCCTTAGCATACCCAATTTTATGGTTGAATTTGATGGTGCTGCATACAAAATGGGAGGGATTGGTGCAGTATGTACTTACCCTCAGTATCGTAACCAAGGAGTAATTCGAGAGATTTTTAATAAGGCATTACCTGATTTGTATGAGAGAGATTATGCCTTTTCTTACCTCTATGCATTCAGTGAGGCATTCTATCGGAAGTTCGGATACGAGCCAACCTGTCATTCTACTATCTGGACCTTTGATATGCGAACGATTCCAAGTATGAAATATACCGGGAGTTTTGAATTATATCGTGAGGAGAACCAATTAGAACAGTTTAGTATTGCTTATGAATTATTTGCCTCAAGCTATAACATGTGTGTACATCGAGGTGAGTTTGATTGGAAGAATCTAAAGGCTGCCAACCCATTTAAGGAGAATAAATCAGCTTATCTTTATAAGGATGCTACAGGTAATCCAGTGGGTTATATTGTATTAGAAAGGAAAATCGAAGGTAATGTTACCATTTTACACTGCAGTGAAATGGTTTTTGATTCCTTTCAAACACTAAAGGTATTATTAAGCTTTGCAAAGTCCTTTCAGGCAGACTATAGTGTTGTACGTTTTTTGATTCCAAGTAGCCTTGACCTTAGGTATTTTTGTACAGATTATTCACAATCAAACAGTAAAATAGAGAAGGTACAAAATGGAATGGCTCGCGTTGTTAACGTACCAATGATCTTAAAAGGTGCTAAATATAGGGGAACTGGTGCAATTATACTACGTATAAAAGACACTATAATTTCTGAGAATGAAAAGGATTATTCTATTGAATTCATAGATGGTAAATGTACAAAACTGATAGAATCTCCGATTAATGATGAAAAAATGGTTGACATCACTATGTCTATCAATCAGTTTTCAGCTGCGATTATTGGCATGTATGATGTATCAGATTTTTCATTCTTAGAGTTTGTGGCTCCCTATAAGAATGTGGAGGAGTTAAGTAAAGTGTTTTATAAGAAAGGTTGTTGGATTAATAATTATTTTTAATGTATTACACTAAATTTGATTTTAAAGATTTGATTCAATTTGGAATGTTCATAATAGTATAATTAGAAGATGTGCAAAGTTCCAGTTTATAAAGGCGATGAAATAAATGATAACAGAAGAAAATTTTATGAGAACGGATGAAGAATATATGAAAACAGATGAAATATTTATGAAAAAAGCAATAGAATTGTCAGCACTTGCTGTAGAACATGGGAATGAACCATTTGGAGCTGTGCTGGTAAAAGGTAATGAAATCGTTTATACAAATGAAAACCAAATATATTCTGCAACAGATCCTACGTTTCATGCTGAAGCTGGTCTGATCCGTAGGTTTTGTGAAGAAACTCACATTACAGATTTGAGTGAATATACATTATATTCAAGCTGTGAACCTTGCTTTATGTGCTCAGGTGCATTGGTTTGGATAAAACTTGGGAGACTGGTTTATGCGGCAAGTAATATTGACTTGAGCAATATTTTAAAGGAAGATGGAAGTAATTGCAGTAAAATGGTATTTGACCATTCTCACATACAACCCTCTGTAACTACAGGCGTATTAAGGGAAGAGAGTTTAGAGATTTTAACTAATTATTTCGCAGGAAACAAAAAAGGGTGATGCAATCAAAGAATTGAATATAGATTCGCATAGGAGGGGTAAATGGAACATAGTAATGCTATCATTCAAGAAATAGAAGATTATTGTATGAGCAAACCTGGTGCATATGAGACAAGACCATTTGGGAAATATCCGATTTGCTACAGAGTTATGGGTAAAATATTTGCACAGTTTAACCCAGAAACAAGTTTTTTTAGGTTGACCTTAAAAAGTGAGCCTGATGTAGCGGATTTTTATCGCCATGTTTACAAGAATATTGTAGTACGGGGTTACCATTGCCCCCCTATTCAACAACCTCATTGGAATACTATCAATTTAGATGCTTTCACCGATATGGATATGTTATATCAGATGATTGATGAAGCATATATAGCGGTCCTAGGTAAGTTCAGTATGAAATCAAAAACACAATTAGTTACTTTGCAAGAATTAACATTTAAAGATACAGATGGAGAAGATCCTGACTTTGTAACTCTTTGTAACAGATTAGATTGTACACTTGATGAATTGGTAGGGGAACAATATCAGCGAACCCAGTATGATACCTTCAATACAAGAGAACATATAAAAGATGTAATTGTGGTGTATCAGGATGGATGTCCTATTGCATGTGGTGCATTTAAAATGTTTGATGAAGATCATGCCGAATTAAAACGCATTTATATAGAACCTTCCATACGCAAAATGGGTTTGGGTACAGAATTGGTAAGGCGATTAGAAGCGAAAGCCAAAATCAAAGGCTTCAAATGGTGTATATTAGAGACTGGTAAACCTTTAGAAGTTGCCCAACGTTTATATAAAAAAGCTGGTTATAAAATTATACCAAATTATGGTCAGTATTTTGACATGCCAAATTCAATTTGTATGGAGCGAAAAATCTAAGTTGATACAATAAGAATAGTAGCAAACATTAGGCATAAACATTGAGAGGAAATATATGAGGTATAAAATGGAACACAAAATAATACATCTTCCAAAGGATATATGGAAAAATACAATTATTCCTATTGGATATACAACAAATTCATATTATGATGTTCAATTACAGAAAACAAATACGGGGTACAACATACAAATAGAAAAGAAGAATTTTGACAGCCCGGTTACACATATCCCTGAGGAATTTAATTTTCCAGATAAGCTCTACAATGATCATCTGGAAAATGCTTATGCTTGGGGTGTGTTAGATGAAAATGGCAATCTAATTGCTACTATAGAAACTGATCAGGAACTATGGTCTAATCGATTAAGAATTACCGAACTTTGGGTTTTAGAAAAATATCAGAAACAGGGGTTAGGACATAGATTGGTTGAAATGGCAAAGGAACAAGCAAGAAGAGAACGCCGTAGAGCTATCATTCTTGAAACCCAGTCATGTAATGTAAATGCAGTTGATTTCTATCAACATGAAGGTTTCACCTTAATAGGAATGGACACCTGTTGTTATAAAAACAATGATTTGAATAGAAAAGAAGTAAGGTTAGAATTTGGATGGTTTCCAGATGAAAGTCATACATTAAGACAAGAAGAAATTGAGATTAGAATGGAAATAGAAGATGACTATTATGGAGTAGAATTAATGACCCAACAGGCCTTCTGGAATAAACATCGTCTAGGGTGTGACGAACATTACTTAGTTCACAAAATAAGACAAGACAAAGACTACCTCCCTGAATTAAGTAGAATTGCAGTTAAGGATGGAGAAATAATTGGTTGCATTATGTATACTAAGTCAATTGTAAAAGGTGAAGAAGAGTCTCATGACATCTTAACCTTTGGACCTCTTTGTGTCGCACCTAAGTGGCAAGGTCGTGGGGTTGGAGAAATGTTGTTAAAAGAAACCATGAAATTAGCTGCAGACAAAGGTTATAAAGGAATTGTAATTTTTGGTGAACCAGATTATTATCCTAGGATAGGATTCAAAGCGTGTGATCATTTCGGAATTACAACAGAGGATGGAAAAAATTTCGATGCCTTTATGGGAATAGAGTTAGTGGATCATGGCTTTAAAAATATAACAGGTAAATTCTATGCATCTAAAGTTTTTGAAAATCTTTCAATGGATGAAGTAGAAAATTATAATAAGAATTTTCCGAAATTAGAAAAATTACAATTTCCTGGACAATGGGATTGAGTAATACCTGTAATAGTTTGAAACTTGAAGGGGGCGGGATTATTTATGGGGTTATATCGTATAATGCTAGTAGACGATGAGGAAGAAGTTCGTTCTAGCATGATAAAGAAAATGAAATGGGAAGAGGCAGGGTTTGTTGTAGTAGGTAATGCAGAAAATGGAAAAGATGCTTTAGATAAGGCTGAAATCTATGAACCAGATGTTATTTTAACGGATATTAAAATGCCATATATGGATGGATTAGAGCTTGCTAAACTGGTTAAGGAGAAATATCCTTCGACTCGTATTGTTGTCTTTTCAGGGTTTGACGAATTCGAATACGCAAAACAAGCCATTCAATGTAATGTTACAGAATATATATTAAAACCTGTTAATGTGGAAGAATTGACTGGTATTCTTATGGGGATACGTGACAGCTTGAACAAAGAATTAGAAGAAAAAAGAAATATAGAAAGCTTACAGGAAAGTTATAGAAGAAACCTACCCTTGTTAAAAGAACAATTTCTTCTTGATCTGGTTCATGGAAAAGTAGCTGAGAGTAGCATATACTTAAAAATGAAAGAATATGGATTGCAGAATTTGATTGGGCACAACCTAGTTGTGGCTTGTACAGAAATATCTATGAAACCTGAAAACAATGCAAAAATAATCTATGAAGATACATCACATCATAATACATCACATCATAACCATACCTATCTATACAAAGACCAGTCATATCATTCTTTATCTGTACAACGCAGCCTTGAGGAAAAATTAAGTGATTCCTATGACTATGGAATATTTCACTCTTCAGAAAAGATACATATGCTAATTGCCTTAAAGAAATCACAAAGTTTAACACAGCTTATAAATATATTAAATCATGCCTGCAAAGAATGTAAGAGAATTCACGATCTTGACATAACCATTGGTTTAGGAGAAGCCTATTTACAAATAGAACAAGTAAAAAACTCCTATAAAGAAGCAAAAGCGGCTTTGGGTTATCAAAAAATCATGGGAAAAGGCAACGTCATTTACATTAAAGACATGGAGCCTATAACACATAGAAGAACCATGAACTTTATGGAGGAAAAAGAATTCCTTGCAGCTATTAAATTTGGGAACAAAGAGGACATTCAAAAATGTATCGAAGAAACCATTCATAAACTAAATGATTTAAAATTTCACACCATAGAATATCAACTATCTCTTATGGGTTTTGTACATATGATTGTAAAGTTATTAAACGAAACAGGAATTGACACATTAGATATATTTGAGAATACACTTGATCTTGGGGAACTCATTACATCATTACAAGATAGTGATGACTTACAGAATTGGTTATTACAAATATGTAATAAAATTGCTGCTCTCATTGGTACAAATCGCGAGAATGCAACACAAAACATGATAACATCTGCAAAGCTAAAAATTGAAAAGTGTTATTCTGACCCAGAACTATCAGTAGAAGTAATATGTCAGCAGTTACATATAACCCCAACTTATTTTTCATCAATTTTCAAAAAAGAAACTGGACAAAGTTATGTGAGTTATCTAACCCAGCTAAGAATGGAGAAAGCAAAAGAATTAATTGAATTAACTCATGAAAAAACATATATCATAGCAGGAAAGGTTGGATATGAGGATCCAAATTATTTTAGTTACGTATTTAAAAAACAATTTGGTGTATCACCTAGTAGATACCTAGAAAAAAGGGCTTAATTATGAATGCTATCATAACTTTAGTAAAAAAATTTGGGGAGATGGTCAAACGCACACTTGAGAACAGAAGTATCAGATATACGATATTTATCTCATTTACCATAAGTGCGGCAGTAGCCATACTTTCCATTACTGTATCCCTATATTCAAGGTTTTCCACCCAAGTTAAGTTAGTTATTCAGGAAGAAAATCAAAACTTAATTGAACAAGTGAATAAAACCCTAGATTCCAATTTGAGAAATTTAATGAAGATCTCGGATTCCTTATATTATCAAGTAATCAAATACGAAGATCTATCCATTGAATCAATCAATGAGAAGCTTTTACTGATCTATGATACAAACAAAGATTATATTCAAAATATTGCCTTATTCTTAGGAGACGGATCTCTCATTGAAACTGCACCTGCTGCAATGTTAAAAGAAGAAGTGTCCGTTTTAAATAATAGTTGGTTTCAATATGCCTTATATAAAACAGAAAACATACATTTTACCACACCATACGTACAAAATCTGTTTGTAGACAGTGATAACCAATACCAATGGGTTATCTCTATGAGCCGTGCGGCAGAAATTACTATGGATAAAACCATTCAACAAGGCGTTCTTTTAATTGATATCAATTATGATGCAATTGCACATTTATTTGAAAATATTTCCCTAGGAAGTGATGGCTATACCTATCTTATGGACAGTGAAGGTGTGCTAATTTATCATCCAAAACATCAATTAATCCATGCAAAAGTCTTACAGGAAAATAATATGAAAGCGGCCACATATAAGGACGGCAATCATGAGGAGACTTTTCAGGGAGAGGAAAGGGTAGTGACAGTAAAATCAGTCGGTTATACTGGCTGGAAAATTGTAGGAGTTACGCCCCAAAAAGGTTTGGCATTAAACAATATGAAAAATAGAATCTTTCTAATATTTAGCATATTAATTTTTGTATGCCTCCTTTCCATGATTAACTCTCTTATTACTTCAAAAATTACAAATCCTATAAAAGAACTTGAAAAATCAGTAAATCAATTAGAAATGGGAGCGCAAAACATACAGATTTATGAGGGGGGTACTTATGAAATTCAGCATCTGGGCAAGTCAATAAAAAAAATGGCTGATCAAATAAGGAATCTTATGAGAGATATGGTGGAAGAGCATGAATCCAAACGTAAAAATGAGTTAAACACCTTGCAAGCCCAGATTAATCCACATTTTTTATACAATACCTTAGACATTATAGTATGGATGATTGAAGATGAACGTCAAGATGAGGCTGTAAGAGTGGTGACTGCTTTGGCAAGATTTTTTCGCATCAGCTTAAGCAAAGGAAAAACCATCATAACAGTAGCAGACGAATTAGAGCATGTTAGAAATTACTTAATGATTCAAAAGATGCGATATAAAAATCGTTTTCAATATCAAATCATTGCAGCTCCAGAAGTCATGGACTTAGCAACCATTAAGTTAGTATTGCAGCCCCTGACAGAGAATGCTATTTACCACGGTATGGAGTTTATGGATGGTGAAGGAGAAATTATCATCAAAGCATATCTAGAAGAAGAGGAACTTTATTTATCAGTTTCAGATAATGGGTTAGGTATGACACCAGAGATGATAGAACGTTTGTTAAAAGGTGATGTTAGTTCTAAGAAAGGCTCTGGCATTGGAATAAAGAATGTGAATGAGCGAATAAGCGTCTATTTTGGTATGGAATATGGCTTACGTATTGATTCTACACCTGATGAAGGAACAACGATTATCATACATTTACCGAAAAAGCCTTATGATGAATATGGGAGAGAGGATGTGTAGATGGAAAAACTTCAAAAATACGGATTTATTCTAATGCTTTTTATGATATTAGTTTTATATCTAGTATCCTCTACAGAACTTATATTTTCAGATGACACAGATCATGAAATCTATCATGTTTCAGTTATTGTTGATGATACCACCGATAGCACCTGGCAAAATTATAAGAAGGGTATGGAACAAGCAGCAATGGATTACAATGTGGATGTAAGTTTTATTACTCTTTATAGCGAAAGAAATGTAGAGGAACAGCTTGACTTTATCAAACGAGAATCCCAGGAGGAGGCCCAAGCAATTGTACTTGCTGCAGTTGATAGCAAAAAAGTTGCAGCTGGATTAAATTCTTATAATAATCTTCCTCCTATCATTAATATTGGAACACAGTTTGAATCTGAAAAAGTAAAAGTTTCCGTAGTATCAAAAGGGAGAGAAATAGGCGAAAAGTTAGGTCAACTCATAGTAGAAGATATAAAAAGAGATTATGACAAATGGACTTTAAACATGGAAATTGATAAAGAATTGAATAATGATTTAGATAAAGAAGCTAATAAAAATCAAGACAAAAACGCTGATGCAGGATTATATAATATACCAATTTACATAATTCCAGGTAATACAAAACAGACTAGTCTCCGTGAAAAATTAGATGGATTAGTAAATATTCTAGAATTAAATCAATGTAAATATTACATAAAGTATGTGGAGGATGAAGATATAAAGGCTACCATGCTAGAAGCAAGTACCAAGTCTTTCCCACAAGTGTTTGTAGGATTAGACACGAACATTTTACTTGCAATGGCAGAAGAACAACTATATACAAAATTGGAGAGAAATCTAAAAATATATGGAGTGGGCTATACCAACTTCATATTAAGCTCTTTAGAAAAAGAGCAATTATCTGGAATTATTGTAGAAAATGATTATTTGAAAGGGTATCTAAGTATCCAAGAAGCTGTATCCTTGATCAAATATAATCAAGTAGATCCAGAAGTGATTTTAGATAACTTTACAATTACACCAAAAACTGTTCATGATCCAGAATATGAAATATTGCTTTATCCCATATCTTAGTGGAGGTATTTATGAAAATTCATCCTAGTAAAAAGTTAAAAAAGTTAATTTTATGGAGTTTATTAATCTTCTGCATCATAGGTGGACTTCTACAATATAATCACGTGCTTCTAAGTAAAGAGAAGAGTAAGGATAATAAAACCATACGTATTGGTGTGGCAATATATCGTGGTGATGATACCTTTATATCTACCATGATGGGAGACTTAGATAGTTATGCTAAAACCATAGAACAGGAAAAAGGTATTAAAATCAAGGTAGATATTGCAGATGCAAATGAAAATCAAAGTATTCAAAACGATCAAATTGAGAAGTTTATCTCTCTTAAGTATGATGTCCTATGTGTGAATATGGTAGACCGTACAGAGGCCTCCACTATTATTGATAAGGCAATGGAAGCAAACATACCAATTGTATTTTTTAACCGTGAACCTGTGGAGGAGGACATGAACCGATGGGAGAAGATGTATTATGTAGGATCTGATGCCAAAACCCAAGCTGTTCTACAAGGTGAATTAATTATTGATGCTTACAAGGAAGATCCTCTAAGTATTGATATCAATGGAGATGGTATTCTTCAATACGCCATGTTAGAAGGTGAGATACGTCATCAGGATTCCATGGTTCGGACAGAGTGGTCTGTTTTAACCTTAAAGAATAGTGGTTTACACTTAGAAAAGTTAGTAGGTGGAATTGCTAATTGGGAGCGTACGCAAGCCTCCGCCCTTATGGAAACATGGCATAAGTTATATGGAGACCAAATAGAATTGATTATTTGTAACAACGATGATATGGCTTTAGGTGTGGTAGATGCACTAGAACGCAGTCAATATAATTTTAAAAATATAGTCGGCATTGATGGGACGCCACAAGGGCGAAATGCGGTAAAGGA
>JBKEAO010000139.1:0-1719 GCA_047972335.1 Anaerocolumna sp.
AAATTTCATCTCATAAAACGAATTAGGATAAGTAGTCAATATATATTCATAATCCTTAGCATTCTTAGGTAGATTGGTAGTTCTTATCAATTGTCCATCCGGGCTAATTTGAGCTCTTTTCTTACTGTCTTTTAGCATTGCAACAGCACCTCTTGCACCTGTAATGGTCATGTAGTCATTTCCTCTGAATTCTCTACTCTTTATGTAATATCCATTGCTGTAACCTTTCATATACCCTTTCGCATATACCTTTGCAACGGCCTCTCTTTTACTCTTTGTTATTTTGCTTATATCAGAGATTCTTTCTTCCAACACAATTGTTAGAAGTTTACTATCTAGGGTATCCCCATAGAGATATTCATCTGCTCTGTTTAATATAACGGCTGTATCTGTTCTTGTTAAATATGCTTTGTAATCTTTAAAATCTCCTGTTTTTACAATGCCAGCAGTCATAGCCGCACTAAGATAAGGACTAGATTTACCTTCATCGATAGTGAGTCCTGTAGCTTGTACAACAATTCTTATAAAATCTGATACTTTAATTTTGCTACTAGAAGATACTGCTGCATTAGCAATAGGCGGAGTAGGTAGTAGCACCCCACTGAATAAGATGACAATCACTAACAATAAACTTAAATTTCTGCATTTTTTACTATGTTTCATAGAAAAACTCCCTTCACTTTTTTATTCCTATGTTTCGCTTTACTTTCACTTAAATACATATTATTTTCTTTTTTCATATCTTTTGGTTTTAGCGTTACTTTACCATTTCTCTTTGCCAAATCCCAATTTTTACTCTTGACTTCGAACATAAGTTCTATTATAATGTTATCAGCTAAGAACATTTGTTCTGTTTTGAATCTGGAGACTTTGTATGTCAACTACTGCTTATTCATCTGAACATTCCGACCGTTCACGGAATGAGCCTCCTGCGCCATTTATTCGCGCAGATGTTATAACCACTTTTAGCCCTGACGGAAATATGTATCCATTATATTTTGAATATAAAGATACCTACAATATTAAGCATTCTATTAAAATTAATAGTATCATTTTAACCAAATCAGAACGTTTTGCCAATCACTTATATACCCTTTATATATGTCTTTGCATTTATCAAAAACAAAGGCTTAAATGCACCTTACGATATCATATTGCCTCTCATTATTGGGATCTGTCTATAGGAAATTCGGATGAGTTGTGACGAAGATATTTTGGTTAGGTTTCCTTATCCCCATTAAGGTTAATCTAGCAAAATATAAGAAAAAAGACCACAAGATTGATAACTATCATCCTGCCGTCTACTAAGAAGTAATATGGATTATAAATACAGTCACTTTCAACACTTTATTTATAATTAAAAAATCGAGGCGACAAGATTTGAACTTGCGACCTCTGCGTCCCTAACACAGCGCTCTAGCCAAGCTGAGCCACGCCTCGATTGTCCTGTAAAATAAGTTGCCTTTCACAGTGGTTATATTATATAATGTTTTATACGGAAAATCAAGCTAAATTTTTCAAGTTTTTTAAAAAGTTTATATAATTTATAAAACTTGAAATAGTATATATGATGCATTTTCATTCAATTTTATTTTACTTGGAGGGTAATAACAGTTAAAATAAATTTATAAAAACCTAAAGCAATATATTGAATAATAGCATAAAAGATATTATAATTATTACAGAGGTGATAAGAAATGAAGTATTATTCAATAGGTG
>JBKEAO010000022.1:0-19523 GCA_047972335.1 Anaerocolumna sp.
GAGACGGATCTCTCATTGAAACTGCACCTGCTGCAATGTTAAAAGAAGAAGTGTCAGTCCTAAATAGTAGTTGGTTTCAATATGCCTTAAATAAAACAGAAAACATACATTTTACCACACCATACGTACAAAATCTGTTTGTAGACAGTGATAACCAATACCAATGGGTTATTTCTATGAGCCGTGCGGCAGAAATTACTATGGATAAAACCATTCAACAAGGCGTTCTTTTAATTGATATCAATTATGATGCAATAGCACATTTGTTTGAAAATATTTCCCTAGGAAGTGATGGCTATACCTATCTTATGGACAGTGAAGGTGTGCTAATTTATCATCCAAAACATCAATTAATCCATGCAAAAGTCTTACAAGAAAATAATATGAAAGCGGCCACTTATAAGGACGGCAATCATGAGGAGACTTTTCAGGGAGAGGAAAGGGTAGTGACAGTAAAATCAGTCGGTTATACTGGCTGGAAAATTGTAGGGGTTACGCCCCAAAAAGGTTTGGTATTGAATAATATGAAAAATAGAATCTTTCTAATATTTAGCATATTAATTTTTGTATGCCTCCTTTCCATGATTAACTCTCTCATTACTTCAAAAATTACAAATCCTATAAAAGAACTTGAAAAATCAGTAAACCAATTAGAAATGGGAGCGCATAACATACAGATTTATGAAGGGGGTACTTATGAGATTCAGCATCTTGGTAAATCAATAAAAAAGATGGCTAATCAGATTAGGAATCTAATGAAAGATATGGTGGAAGAGCATGAATCCAAACGTAAAAATGAGTTAAACACCTTACAAGCCCAGATTAATCCGCACTTTTTATACAATACCTTAGACATTATAGTATGGATGATTGAAGATGAACGTCAAGATGAGGCTGTAAGAGTGGTGACTGCTTTGGCAAGATTTTTCCGTATCAGCTTAAGCAAAGGAAAAACCATCATAACTGTAGCAGATGAATTAGAGCATGTAAGAAATTACTTGATGATTCAAAAGATGCGATATAAAAATCGTTTTCAATATCAAATCATTGCAACTCCAGAAGTCATGGACTTAGCAACCATTAAGTTAGTATTGCAACCCCTGACAGAGAATGCTATTTACCACGGAATGGAGTTTATGGATGGTGAAGGAGAAATTATCATCAAAGCATATCTAGAAGAAGATGAACTTTATTTATCAGTTTCAGATAATGGGTTAGGTATGACACCAGAGATGATAGAACGTTTGTTAAAAGGTGATGTTAGTTCTAAGAAAGGTTCTGGCATTGGTGTTAAGAATGTGAATGAACGAATATGTGTCTATTTTGGTATGGAATATGGCTTACGTATTGATTCTACACCAGATGAAGGAACAACGATCATCATACATTTACCGAAAAAGCCTTATGATGAATACGGGAGGGTGGATGTGTAGATGGAAAAACTTCAAAAATACGGATTTATTCTAATGCTTTTTATGATATTAGTTTTATATCTAGTATCCTCTACAGAACTTATATTTTCAGATGATACAGATCATGAAATCTATCATGTTTCAGTTATTGTTGATGATACCACTGATAGCACCTGGCAAAATTATAAGAAGGGTATGGAACAAGCAGCAATGGATTACAATGTGGATGTAAGTTTTATTACTCTCTATAGCGAAAGAAATGTAGAGGAACAGCTTGACTTTATCAAACGAGAATCCCAGGAGGAGGCCCAAGCAATTGTACTTGCTGCAGTTGATAGTGAAAAAGTTGCAGCTGGATTAAATGCTTATAATAACCTCCCTCCTATCATTAGTATCGGAACACAGCTTGAATCTGAAAAAGTAAAAGTTTCCGTAGTATCAAAAGGGAGAGAAATAGGCGAAAAGTTAGGTCAACTCATAGTAGAAGATATAAAAAGAGAGTATGACAAATGGACCTTAAACATGGAAATTGATGAAGAATTGAATAATGATTTAGATAAAGAAGCTCATAAAAATCAAGACAAAAACGCTGATAATAATCAAGACAAAAGCGCTGATAATAATCAAGACAAAAACGCCGATAAAAATCAAGCTAAAAACGTTGATGCAGGATTATACAATATACCAATTTACATAATTCCAGGTAATACAAAACAGACTAGTCTCCGTGAAAAATTAGATGGATTAGTAAATATTCTAGAATTAAATCAATGTAAATATTACATAAAGTATGTGGAGGATGAAGATATAAAGGCTACCATGCAAGAAGCAAGTACTCAGTCTTTCCCACAAGTGTTTGTAGGATTAGACACGAACATTTTACTTGCAATGGCTGAAGAACAACTATATACAAAAGAGGAGAGAAATCTAAAAATATATGGAGTGGGCTATACCAACTTCATATTAAGCTCTTTAGAAAAAGAGCAATTATCTGGAATTATTGTTGAAAACGATTATTTAAAAGGGTCTCTAAGTCTCCAAGAAGCAGTATCCTTGATTAAATATAATCAAGTGGATCCAGAAGTGATTTTAGATAACTTTACAATAACACCAAAAACTGTTCATGATCCAGAATATGAAATAATGCTTTATCCCATATCTTAGTGGAGGTATTTATGAAAGTTCATCCTTGTAAAAAAATAAAAAAGTTAAAAAAGCTAATTCTATGGTGTATTTTAATCTTTTGCATCATAGGTGGACTTCTACAATATAATTACGTGCTTCAAAGTAAGGAAAAGACTAAGGATAATAAAACCATACGTATTGGTGTGGCGATATATCGTGGTGATGATACCTTTATCTCTACCATGATGGGGGACTTAGATAGCTACGCTAAAACCATAGAGCAAGAAAAAGGCATTAAAATTAAAGTAGATATTGCAGATGCTAATGAAAATCAAAGTATTCAAAACGATCAAATTGAGAAGTTTATCTCTCTTAAGTATGATGTCTTATGTGTAAATATGGTAGACCGCACAGAGGCTTCCACAATTATTGATAAGGTAATGGAAGCAAACATACCAATTGTATTTTTTAACCGTGAACCAGTGGAGGAGGACATGAACCGATGGGAGAAGATGTATTATGTAGGATCTGATGCCAAAACCCAAGCTGTTTTACAGGGTGAATTAATTATTGATGCTTACAAGGAAGATCCTCTAAGTATTGATATCAATGGAGATGGTATTCTTCAATACGCCATGTTAGAAGGTGAGATACGTCATCAGGATTCCATGGTTCGGACAGAGTGGTCTGTTTTAACCTTAAAGAATAGTGGTTTACACTTAGAAAAGTTAGTAGGAGGAATTGCTAATTGGGAGCGTACACAAGCCTCCGCCCTTATGGAAACATGGCATAAGTTATATGGTGACCAAATAGAATTGATTATTTGTAACAACGATGATATGGCTTTAGGTGTGGTAGATGCACTAGAACGCAGTCAATATACTTTTAAAAATATAGTTGGCATTGATGGGACGCCACAAGGGCGAAATGCGGTAAAGGATGAAAAGATTTTAGGAACAGTAATGAGTGATACCACCTTACATGCCAAGGCAATTTTTGATATTGCTTATGCTTTAACTACTGGAGGTGATGTATCAAAGGTAGTTTCATTAGAGAATAACAAATATGTACGAATTGAGCAATATAAGCTTACAGTAAAAGAGTGAGGTAGCTTGAGGAGACTTATCTTAAATAATGCATGTATATACTATTTATCATGCGGAAAGTGGTATTGTTAATAATATATAAAAAATCGTATATTAGTGAAGATTATTCGTGTATAATCATAGAAAATTCTATGGAAAATAATGCGCTCTTAAATTATTATATAATTGTATTAAAAATTACAGATATGCAACCTACAATCTGTATATTTTAAACAATTAAAATGCGAGAAGGCATTAAAAACATGGAGGTGTAATATGAAAAGAATTGTTGTATTGTTACTAACCTTAGTTATGGTAGTATCAATGGCAGGCTGCAAAAAGGACACAGAAACTGTAAAGAACGATGGGGATCAATTAAATGTTGGAATTTGTATCTACAAATTTGATGACAATTTTATGACGCTTTACAGAGAAGAATTAAAAAGTTATTTAGAAACTACATATAACGCAAAGGTTACTGTAATGGACGGTAAGGGGGACCAAGCAGAGCAGACCAATCAAATCCAAAACTTTATTACCCAAGGCGTTGACGTATTGATTTTAAATCTCGTGCAAGCATCATCTACTGAAGTAATTGCAGATATGTGCAAGGAAGCTGATATTCCTGTGGTATTTATTAACCGCGAACCAAGTGAAGATGAAATTGCTCGTTGGAGCAATAAGGACATCAAAGCTACTTATGTTGGTGCAGATGCAAGACAGTCTGGAACTTTCCAAGGTGAAATTATCTTAGAGCAAACTGATAAAGGTGATATCAATGGCGATGGTAAAGTAAGTTATGCTATGATCATTGGCGATCCTGAGAATGTTGATGCACAATATAGAACAGAATATTCTGTGAAAGCACTAACTGATGCGGGTATGGAAGTTGAAGAATTATTTGCACAAAGAGGCGACTGGGATCAGGCAAAGGGTCAAGAATTAGCAGCCAATGCATTGACACAGTTTGGTGATGAAATTGAAGTTATTTTCTGTAATAATGATGCTATGGCAAATGGTGCTAAAGTTGCTATAGAATCAGCAGGTAGAACTGTTGGCGAAAATATTTACCTTGTTGGTGTAGATGCACTAGAAGAAACTGTAGCCTATGTAAAAGAGGGAACAGTAACTGGTACGGTATTAAATGATCATATCGGCCAGTCTCATACAGCAGCAGATACAGCAGCTAAGATGGCTAAAGGGGAAAAGGTAGAAAGTAAGTACACTGTTGATTACGTGAAAGTGAAATAATAAGGAATCAAAGAGCTGTAGCAAAAATTGTCTACAGCTCTTTGCAAATGGAGGTATAGACACATGACTGAGTACAGATTAGAAATGTCAGGAGTAAGTAAAAGTTTTCCTGGTGTGAAAGCTTTAGATGAGGTCAGCCTTAAAGTACGTCCAGGAACGGTTCACGCATTGATGGGAGAAAATGGTGCAGGAAAATCAACCTTAATGAAATGCCTCTTTGGCATATACAAAATGGACTCAGGTGAGATTTGCTTAGATGGTAAAAAGGCAACAATTCTGAATGCAGACGATGCACTAAAACAGGGAATTGCAATGGTACATCAAGAACTGCAACCAATTCATGAACGTAGTATTGGCGAAAACATTTTTTGTGGCAGATATCCTACAAAGAAGCTTTTTGGTTTTTTTCCAATGATAGATCATTATAAAATGTATGAGGAATCCAAGCGTTTACTAGAAGAAGTACGTATGGATTTTAATCCGAGAGAAAAATTAGGTTCTCTTTCCGTTTCACAAATGCAGTCAGTTGAAATTGCCAAAGCAGTATCCATCCATGCAAAAGTAGTTATTATGGATGAACCCACATCTTCCCTTACAACCAATGAAGTGGAAGCATTATTTACCATTATAAATGATTTACGAAAAAAAGGAGTATCTATTATATACATATCCCATAAGATGGACGAAATTCTTCAAATATCTGATGATGTTACCATCATGCGTGATGGTAAATATATTGGCACTTGGGAGGCTAAAGACCTTACTACGAATATGATTATCACAAAAATGGTAGGAAGAGAATTAACCAATATATATCCGAAAAGAGAAAATACCCCTGGAGAAATCATTTTAGAAGTTAAAAACTTTACAAGCATCCATCAAAAATCCTTTAAAAACTGTAATTTTCAATTAAGAAAAGGTGAAATTTTAGGATTAGGCGGCCTGGTAGGTGCCCAGCGAACAGAGTTAGTTGAAGCTATTTTTGGAATCAGAAATATAATAGAGGGTGAAATTATATATAAGGGGGAGCAATTAAAAGCTAGAAATCCCAAAGCTGTCATCGATAAAGGAATTGCCTTGTTAACAGAAGACAGACGTGGCTCTGGTATCTTTGGCGTCTTATCTGTAAAAGAGAACGTCTCCATCGCTTCACTTAAGCAATATGTAGATTATAAGCTCACCCTAAATCACAAAAAAATTAATCAGTTAATCCTTGATAATGTTGCTAAACTAAGTATAAAAACTCCTAGTTATAAGACACTTATTCAATCTTTATCAGGAGGCAATCAGCAAAAAGTCATCATTGCAAGATGGTTAGCCAATGATCCCGATGTATTAATACTAGATGAGCCTACCAGAGGAATTGATGTTGGCGCCAAGTATGAAATCTATACAATCATGGCAGATCTAGCGAAACAAGGTAAGAGTATTCTCATGATATCTTCTGAAATGTCTGAATTAATGGGCATGTCAGATCGAATTATGGTTATGTGTGATGGAAGAATTACAGGAGAATTATCTTGTGAAAAGGCAAGCCAGGAGGCGATTATGAACCTTGCCACACAGTTTAAATAAGGGGAGGATTCCAATGAATAAAGAAGTATTAAATAAGAAGTCAGTGATAAATCTGCTATTTAACAATACAATTATTGTTATACTTGTATTGATGGTGATATATGTAGGTATTACCAAAGATAATTTTATATCCTTTACGAATTTCAAAAACATATCCATGAATACTGCTATTCGGTTTTTAGTGGCGCTAGGCGTAAGTGGATGCTTGATCACCAAAGGAACAGACCTTTCAGCCGGTAGAATCGTAGGTTTAGGTGCCTGTATTGCAGCAACTTTATTACAAAGGACAGATGCATCTGGTAAATTCTTTCCCAATTTGGGAAATGTTCCAATTGTTGGCGTTTTATTATTCACGGTTTTCTTATGTTGTTTGATAGGTTTACTAAACGGATTTATAATTACTTACCTAAAAGTTCCTCCATTCATTACAACCTTAGGCACACAAACAGCCGTATATGGTTTATGTCTTGTTTATACCAAAGCTACACCCCTTGGAAGTTTTAGACAAGAATATATAAAAATTGCTGGTGGGGATTTCTTTGGAATTAAAAATTTGTCCAATCTACTTGTAATAGCTGTTGTTATTGGGATAATCATGTGGTTTCTTTATAATAAAACCATACATGGTAAATACATGTATGCCATAGGCGGTAACGAGGTTGCCGCCGAAGTTTCAGGTGTTAATGTGACCAAAGCTAAAATAATCATTTATACTTTGGCAGCTGGGTTATATGCTATTGCTGGATTTTTATTGGCTTCTAAGTCAGGAGGTGCAACTGTAAATTATGGTCAGGGCTATGAATTAGAAGCAATTGCAGCTTGTACCATCGGTGGTGTATCTACCAATGGAGGTGTTGGTAAGGTATCTGGAATATTAGTGGGTGTACTTGTTTTTGAATTACTAAAGTCCTCCCTACAATTTCTTGGGGTTCCATCGGACTTTACCTATATTGTGCAAGGTGTGGTAATTGTATTTGCAGTTGCACTTGATATTAGAAAATATATTGCAAAGAAATAAACGATCCAGTTGGCCATTTAAGTGATGAACCAATCCAAAGGGCCTAATTAAGTAATATAGCAATCTGAAAATATATTAACTTTTCCTCCTTTATAACACACATTTCGACACAATAACATATGATATACTGTAATCCAAAATAAAGGAGGATATATATGTTCAAAAAGCCAGGAAAACCACAGAACCCTGAAAACCCTCAAAAACCAGAAAAACCTCAAAAGCCCGATAAAGGTATACCTTGTGATAAAGGTTGTACTAATAAGGCTTGTAAACCAGCTAATGTGTATATTCCAGTTGCTGTTAAAGCTATTGCAGAAACCGAGTTTCCTAAAACTAAGTGCATTGGTGATCCAATTATTATACCAGGAAAGAAAATACGTAAAGATAAACCTTATAGTGATACTTGTTACTTTACTATTAAACAGAAAGTATTAATTGAAATACCTTTTAAGGTAGCAATCATTGCAAAGAATGAGAAACCTGCTATCGATTGTGATTGCCAACCACAAAAAGGTGGAGAACAGTTCCAAGTAGATGTTTATGATGAAACCAAAGAATAGTATTCATTGTGAAAAACTGTACTTTAACTGCGGTGCTATATAGGCCGCAGTTAAAGTACAGTTTTATTTGTACAAACTACCATAATACCTATATGAAGAATGCCCTTATTCGATTTTAAGAATGTAATAAATACCTATTATTCTATTACTTAAAATATGTTATAATTAGCAAATATAGATACATAATTTAAACTTTGATTAAAATATATAATCCAACTACTTGATAAATCCAGAATTTAGTTTATCAATATTTGTATTTTTATATAAAACGAGAGGAGTACCTATGAAACTACTTCATATAGCTGATTTACATATAGGAAAACGTGTAAATGAATACAGCATGATAGAAGATCAACAGTACATATTAGAGCAGATTATTCACCTTGCAATAGAAGAGCAGACACAAGGCATTCTAATAGCAGGAGATATATACGATAAAAGCTTACCACCGGCAGAGGCAGTAGAATTATTAGATGAATTTTTAACGAAGTTAAATCAGTCAGGACAAGCAGTCTTTATGATAAGTGGTAATCATGATTCACCTGAACGAATTGGATTTGGCAGTAGATTACTAGAACATAATGGGTTGTATATAGCAGGAGTTTTTGAAGGTAAGTTAAATACAGTAACCCTTGAGGATGAGCACGGAAGTATTCATATACATATGTTACCTTTTATAAAACCTGCCTTGTTAAGGCCATTTTATGATGAAATACCAGATTCTTATGATGAGGCAGTGAAATTAGTTATAGAAAATGCAAATATCGATGATACAGGGCGCAATATTTTACTTTCTCATCAATTTGTCATACATGGCGTAGAAGAACCAGAAAGAAGTGACTCTGAACATATTTCCGTTGGTGGTATAGACCATGTGGATTCTAGTGCCTATAAACCATTTGATTATGTTGCCTTAGGACATCTACATAGAGCACAACAGATTGGCCGAAAATCCATCCGTTATGCTGGATCACCATTAAAATATTCCTTTTCAGAAGCGTTGAATCATAAATCAGTTACTGTATTAGACCTTGGTCTAAAGGGTGAGATTACCATACATACAAGGGAACTTGTTCCACTTAGAGATCTTAGAGAAATAAAAGGACCCATTGAAGAATTGTTAAAAATCGGTAAAGAAGACCCCGCTAACCTTGACTACATGCATATCACCCTTACAGATGAAGAGGATATTTATGATGCCATTGGTCAGTTAAGACAAGTATACCCAAACCTCATGATTCTCGACTTCTTAAATACTAGAACCAGTCAAAGTGTATATGGATATTTAGCTGCTACTGAAGAAGCTGTAAAGAAAACACCATTAGAGTTATTTGATGAATTCTATCAATTACAAAATAACATAGAGCTTTCAGAGAAACAATTGGATGTGATGAAGAAAGTGATGGAGGATTAGATGAAACCATTAAAATTAGTGATAAGTGGTATAGGTCCCTATGCAAATATGACCGCCCTTGACTTTACCTTACTAGGTGGTCAAGGTGTATTTATGATAACTGGGGACACTGGGGCTGGTAAAACAACTATCTTTGATGCCATTGCCTTTGCTTTATTTGGAGAAGCCAGTGGTGCTATTCGAACTGTGGATACTATGCGTAGTGATTTTTCTGAGGCCTCTACAAAAACTTATGTAGAATTTACATTCCTTCATAAGTCAGGTACTTATATCTTACAAAGAAATCCCAAGTATGAACGACCAAAGAAAAGTGGGCAAGGATTCACCACAGAGACTGCTGATGCAATACTTACCCTGCCTTCTGGGGAGGTTGTGACAGGTTATAAGGAAGTTACCAATAAGGTGGTTGATCTATTAGGCATTAATTATCGACAATTCAAACAAATATCTATGATTGCACAAGGCGAGTTTTTGCAACTACTATTAGCTGATAGCAAGGAACGTGGAGAAATATTTCGCAGAGTCTTTCATACAGACTTCTATCAGACAGTACAACGCATACTAAAAGACCAAGAAAAGCAGGCATATAAGTCCCTTTCTGAAACCATCCAGAGTATTCTGCAATATACAAAAGGTATTATTTTATCAGGAGAAGGTGAAGAAGAACTTAAGACGAAGATAGAGATAGGTTCCATTCATAAGGCTTTGGAAATATCCATGGACTTAAAGGAATTTATTAAAAAAGATAAGAAAAGAAAAGATGAATTAACCAAGAAGTCAATGGAATTAGTCCTAAAAAATGATAAGCATATTCAGACTGTAACGAAGGCAACTTATACCAATGAATTATTTCAAAAGCTAGAGACAGCAAATACAATTCATAAAGAATTAGAAGAAGGCTTATCTACTTATCATGAACAAAAGACCAAGTTTGCTAAGGGAGAAAAAGCCCTAAACATTGTATTTCCTTACGAAAAAAGTTATAAGCGAGAACAAAATGCTGTTTTTAAATTAGAAGAGACGAAGCATAAACTTCAAAATGATCTTAACATGCAGAGCGAAGCATATGATCAATCCAGTCAGATATATGCCTATGAAAAAAATAGAGAACCTGAACAAAAGATCTTATTTACACAAATAGAAAAGCTTTCAGGGCTTTTACCTCATTATGATAAAGCTGAAACATTACAACAGGAAGTAAATGTCTTCACTAAGAAAAAGAACAGTCTCTTACTAAAATTGTCAAAAGCCAAAGAGGGTAAGGATAATACATTCACTCAAAAAGAACATATAAAAAATGAGTTAGAGCATCTAGAAGGCATTGAACTTAAACTAAATGCTTTAGACCAAGAACAAAAGAACACAGACCTTGACATGAAGAAGATCCTTGGTTTGAAAAAATCTTTAGATAGTTCCTTAGAAATTCATAAAGATTATATGGACACATTAGAGGAATTTAAGAAGGTTGAACAAATATATAGCAATGCCAATACTGTACTCGTTCAAAAGGAATCAATATTCTTTCGTGAACAGGCAGGTATATTAGCTAAAACTCTATTAGAAGATGTTCCTTGTCCAGTTTGTGGCTCCACGTCTCATCCAAAAC
This sequence comes from Anaerocolumna sp., assembly GCA_047972335.1. Classification (GTDB taxonomy): domain Bacteria; phylum Bacillota; class Clostridia; order Lachnospirales; family Lachnospiraceae; genus Anaerocolumna. Next base: position 11,047 of record JBKEAO010000022.1, read on the forward strand.
CTGCCATGACACAAGAAAATGCCCCAAGTGAGCAGGAACTAAAAACCTACAGGCAACAGGCAGAGGTAGCAAGTAAGAAGCTAGGAAAAATCAGTGAAGCTTTGGCAGCAAAACAAACAGAATTAAAGCTTTCATCGAATCAATTTATAGAATTAGCATTAGAGTATTTTGAAGAAATGGAAGGACATATAAAAGTTAAGGATTTGCATATAGAAAATCGACTATTTGATAGTAATATAACCAATCTTATATATGCAAAAATTCAAAAGCTTTATAATTTTTACAAAGAAAAGCAGACTACATTAAATAAAGAATATGAAGGACACAAGAATCAGTATACGAAAAAACTTGAATATAACAACACACTGATCGAGTTAGAACATGCTTTGGAGGTATTTGAACAGGAATTAGTAGAAACCAATCAGGAACTAGGACAAACCCAGATCTCACTTTCTGTCAAATCTGGTGAATATGACTTAGTTATGGAAAACTTAACCTACGAGAGCAAGGTAAAGGCCCAAGCAGAAATACTTCTATGGACAAAGAACCTTGATACGCTTAAAAAATCATTTGCCATAGCAGAAGAGAATTATCATAATTTAAAAAATGACCTTTCCAATACACAAACACTCTTAAAAAGTTGTGAAGAAAATATGATTGTTTCTAAAGAAGAAGAGAGTAGGGCAAGAGAAGCCTTTGCGAGTAAGCTAGAAGAATGTGGCTTTTCTCATATGAAAGAGTATCAAGCTGCAAGCCTCTCCAAAGAAGATCTTTCTTTACTACAAGAAGAAATAGCAGATTATGAGGAAAAAGTAAAGAGAACCAATCTAGATATTGCTAGGTTAACGGAAGAAACAAAGGACAAAGAGGTTGTAGATTTATCTTTACTAGAGGTAGAAAAGAAAGTCTTAGCTGATGAAAAGTTAAGTATTGACCAGGAGCAAGAGCGTATCACAGTCAGACTTGGCAGTAATGTAAATACCTTAAAAGCTTTGAATCATGCCTTGTCATTGTATGATTCTCTGGAAAAGGATTTCTTACAGATTTCTCAATTATCTAAGACTGCCAATGGAGAATTGCCAGGAAAGCAAAAGTTGGCTTTTGAACAATATGTACAAGCTACTTATTTTAAGCGAATTCTATTAGAAGCCAATAAACGGTTACGATTAATGACCAATGGAAGATATGAATTATTAAAAAGAGAAGATCCTCTGGACTTGCGTTCTCAGACTGGACTTGAAATTAATGTACTAGATAATTATACGGGTAGACCAAGGTCTGTAAAGTCCTTATCCGGTGGTGAGTCATTTAAAGCCTCCCTAAGTCTTGCACTTGGACTCTCTGATGTAATTCAAGGGTTTGCTGGCGGAGTTGAAATCAATACTTTATTCATTGATGAAGGTTTTGGAGCACTTGATAGTGAATCCTTAGATCAGGCATTACAAACTTTAGTAAGTCTGACAGAGGGCAATCGATTGGTTGGAATTATATCTCATGTCTCTGAATTAAAGGAACGCATAGACAGGCAAATAGAGATAAAGAAGACTACCTGTGGAAGTAGTATAAATATAATTCAAAATTGACAAATGTACTAGTTCATATAGGAAAGTATACTTATGATAGGATAGCTTATTAAATAAGCATTTATTGTTTTTCTAGATTTTGAAATTAGTAATCAAATAAATACTCATTGATGTAATTTAGATAAAAAAAGTTCAATATTCCTCGTGTTTGCGAGATGATTGAACTTTTTTATCTTTCCATCTAAATATCCATCCTATGTACTTTCTAAGGATACGATAGTTTTTGACTACATGATCAATTAGATTCTATATTAAACTTAATATTTAACACCTTTCCAATAAAGAGGAGTATAAACCTCTGCTCCTTCAGGTAATTTAACATCTTTTAAGGCCCATTTTTTGAATTCCTCAAAGCCAGTTCTATCTACAATATACCCAATATGCTCTTTTCCACCAGGAGCCTCTGGATCAATATAATGGGTCACATAATCGTAGGTATTCATAATGATTTTTATAATACTATCTTCATCTACCCATTTAATAAAGTCTTCCCCCAAACGTGGATTTTTCTTACCAGTTCTTCCAAATACGGTTAGACGGTAGTATTTTTCCTCACTTCTAGTCCAAGCACCAGTGGGACAATTAAGAACACATTCCCCACAACCAATACATTTATCATGATTTCTTGATACTTTATAATTGATGGTTTCAAGTGCCTTTACTGATTTTTTGGCACATTTTTTTACACATGCACCACAACTTACACATCTATCCATGTTGTAATGTGGTTTGGTCATACCCATAATTCCAAAATCATGCATTCTAACTTTTGCACAGTCATTTGGGCAACCAGTTAAGGCAATTTTAAAGTGTAAATCATGTGGAAATACATGTTTTTCAATTCTTTTTGCAAAAGCAGTGGTGTCATAACAGGCAAAAGGACAGACTTTGTTTCCAATACAGGAGGTAATATTTCTAGTACCTGCAGCAGTATATCCTGTTCCTACTTCCTCTTGATTTATATTTAACCCTTCAATAATCGGCTGTAACAACTCATTTACCAAAGGCATATCTTCATATTTAATTCCAGGTATTTCAAATCCTTGTCGACTGGTTATATGAACTGTACCATTACCGTACTTTACAGCTAGTTCATAAATCATCGGAAGAAATTTGGCCTCTAGATGTCCCCCAGGAACACGAATTCTAGAGGCAGTAATTCCTCTTTCCTTTGTAACACGAAAGGCATTTTTTCTTAGTGTCTTTGTATTTATATCCATAATGATATCCATTCCTTTCCCGTATGCTTGACCTAGGTAATTAAGTATCACACATGATATGCGCTATATCTGTCGCATGCCATATTGTTACACACTATATTCCTTATGCCAGTTTTACCTAATATATCTTTTTTAGTTGGAGTATTAATCAATGAGATTTTTACCCTTTGTATATGGAAATACTGGTCCATCCAGACAAACATAAGTATCATCAATCTTACAATGTCCACATTTACCAATACCACAACACATTTTACGTTCGTGTGATATCCAGATACTTTCTTCTGTATAACCTATATCAAGTAAGCCCATTGTAGAAAAGCGCATCATGGCTGGAGGACCTACGACAATGGCGACAGAATCAGCTATATTAAGTTCTTTTAGATTAGGAATGTATTTGGTTACTAGTCCAACAGGGTATGTAGAATCTTCTTCTGCAGAGTCTACTGTTAAAATCACATTGATTTTCTTGGTCCAGTTACGAAATTCCTGTTGAAACAAGATATCTTTTGGTGTTTTAAAACCAGCAATTAAAGTGAGACTTTTCACTTCCTCCAAATGGTCAGAAAAATAATCAATAACACCTTTTACAGGAGAAAGACCAGTACCTCCAGCAATGATAACCAATTCTTTGTCTTTATAATGATTTACATCAAACCCATTGCCGTAAGGTCCACGAAGAAATAAATTTTCTCCGGTGTAATATTCAAAGATTTCATCGGTTACTTTTCCGACACGACGTATGGTTAAGTCAATATAATCACTGCCAATACCACTTACACTAATAGGTGCTTCGCCAAATTTTGGGAGAGACACTTCAAAGAACTGACCTGGTTTTACCTCTCCTTTATATGCCATACGAAAGGTATATTCAATATCTGTATGTTTGATTACCTCTTTAATTTCTGATAAAAAGGGGATATATTCATTACTCATCACGTGCTGTTACCTCCTTCATTGCCTTTTCTAATTTATTAATACAAGTTGAGAAGGAGATATATTCTGGACATACATCATCACATCTGCCACAGCCAACGCACATATGATACCCAAAACGTTTTTTGTAATCAAATACCTTATGAAGAACTTTAAATCGCATTCTTTGACCATTTTTTATTCGATAAGAACCTCCGCCAGCTACTTGTGTAAAACCGTCCACCATACAAGAGGCCCAAACCCTACGTCGTTCCCCCACTTTTTTATTATCTGTGTAAAATATATCTTGCATGGTAAAGCAGGTACAAGTAGGACAGACGAAATTACATCTACCACAGTTAATACATCTTGCATCGTATTCTTGCCACATAGTAGAATTGCTTACCGCAAGAGAAAGGCTATCAGGAATATTTACTTTTACGTTATTTTCAGTTACATAAGAAGGTTTTACCTCAACTTCATTGGATCCATATGGTTTGAAGAAATTTTCCCAATCCATACATTGATTATGAATGAAGTATTTTCCATCCTTACAATCTATGCTAGCATCGTAAGTATCACATTGATTGGTACCCATATCTACACAAAAGCAATTTTCATAAGATTCTTTACAACCTAATAAAATAAATTTTACTTTACTTCGTAAGGTATTGTAGTAATAATCAGGGGCTCCATTTTTTAGATAAATTTCATCTAAACGTTTTACACTGTGTAAATCACAGCTTCTTAAGAAAATAATAGCACCTTTTTTATGTAGATCAGGTTCTTTTACAGAATCCTCTGTATAATAGAAAAGGGTTTGTGATATTGGAATTAAAATTTCCTTATAAGAAAATTCGGATTTCTTCTTAAATTCAATTTCCTCAACACATTTAATTTTGTCATAACGAATGGAATCTGTATCTGAGTAGGCACCAGCACCTTTTTTTGCCACCGGTGCATATATGATATAATCCTTTTCCCACTCTTTAAAAACTTCATTCATTTCTAATTCTGTCATGGAGTAACCCATTTCTTATGCCTCCTTTTTACTTGAAATGATATAATAGGGTAGTGCGACAAAGAAAATGCCACCTACCATGTTGCCTAAAGTAACCGTAAGTATGTTATAAAAATAACCAGAAAGAGTAATAGTAGCCTCAAAAGGTGCAAAAAGGCTAATAGATAGCAAGGTCATATTAGCTATGCTATGTTCAAAACTACTTGTAATAAAGGCAAATAAGCACCAGAAAATCATAATCAACTTGCCACTTTCTGATTTTAGTCTAAAACTGCACCATATTGCTAGACAAACTAAGATGTTACAAAGAATTCCTCTAACGAATAAAGGAACAAAAGATAACCCCATCTTCGCAGCTGATGCAGTAGTAATGAATTCTCCAACTACACCCTGTGCAAGACCTGCCTTATAAAACAACCAAGCTAAAACAAAGGATCCTAGCCAGTTTCCAATAAAACAGACAATCCATAATTTGATTACATCTGTACAGGAAACAGAGCGTGAGAACAAGCCCGCACTCATAATCATGTTGTTACCAGTAAATAGCTCAGATCCTGCCATAACCACCAAACTTAATGCGATTCCAAAGCAAGCTCCCATGATAATTTTAGCAAATGGGTATCCAGTTAAATATCCTCCTATGCTAAAAATCAATAGAATACCAAAGCCAACAAACATACCAGCTAGCATAGAAGCAATAAAATACCTGAATGGGCTACGTTTAAAAAATTTGGATTTGTTCTTAGATGCATTGACCACTAATAAAAAATCTTCCTGAAACATAATTTCACCTCTTTTTCATTTTCTAAAGATAAGCTATACGTTTATTTTAAAAACTATGTTAAAAATATATCAAATAAAAAGAAAAACTACTGTGATAATTATCACGGTAGTTTAAAATATTCCATTAATTTTTTGGGATCAGGTATAATGAATCGATTTTTATGAAAGATAACGAGATTGAGATTGGTAAGAACTTTTAAATGCCTTGAAACAGATTCTCTTTTGGCCCCTACTAGATCGGCTAGATATGTAACTGTAAGATCCATTTCAATGGAGGTTCCCTCCTTGGTGGGAACACCATAGTCTGATGCTAATTTCCAGAGCTTTGCTGCAATTTTTTTATCCAATCTAATGGAACCAGAAGTGTTCTTAAGCTGTCTGTAGAGCCTTCTGATTTTTAAGGCCATGGAGTCTAGAATAGCCTTAGTCAGTGTGAAATCTTGTTCCATAATAGATAGGAGTTTATCCTTAGGAATACAAAGGATAAACGCTGTAGATAGTACTTCACAATTAGCAGAAGCAGGTAGATTCTGAAGAATTACTTCATTCACCATGAGTCCTTTCCCTAATACATAGATTACTTTTTTCTCACCCTCATTACTTACTTTATAAATGGAGACCATGCCCTCAATCACAATATAAACTGTGTTCACTTCTTCTTTATCAAAAAATAAATGTTCATCTTTTTGGACCTTGATCAATTTGGCATGGGTTTGTAAAGCATTTAAGGTAGTTGGTTTTATATTCTCTAAGATCTTAACAAAGGTAAATGCTTCCTTTACAGTCATGATGGCACCTTCTTTCGTCCAGTAAAGTTCTATGGCTGTTTCTATTGTATCTTTTTATGAATTAGAAGTCCATATAATTATAACCTCTTTTCATTTATCTCTTAATTCATCAGCACACTAAATAAGGACTTTTTAGTAATTACTTAAAATAGTTTTATTTAAATTTCTTTACGTAATTTTGGAAACATGGTAGTATTATTAAAGTATAGATTATTCTTAAAATGAAGATGTTTGGAATATGAATAGTATTGTAAAACATCAAGAAATATTGTATGGAGGATTTTAGATGATTGATTTTATTTTGCGTTTTGTGAAAGGTCTTTTTATAGGTTCTGGATTTATTCTACCTGGTGTAAGTGGTGGTGCTTTGGCAGCAGTATTCGGAATTTATGAAAGAATCATATCTTTCTTGGCACATATTACAAAAGATTTTAAAAAGAATGTTATATTTTTCATTCCTATTGGCCTTGGCGGTCTAGTGGGTATTTTCCTTTTATCTTTTGTTGTAAGCTTTTTTCTTGGTACTTATGAAGTACAAATTCTTTGGTTTTTTGTTGGATGTATCATTGGAACAGTGCCTGCTTTATGGAAACAAGCTGGTAAGCATGGTCGAAAGAATAAACATATTAATATTATGGTTATTTCCTTTTTTCTAAGTCTTGCCTTCCTTTTATTTGGAGAGCAAATGTTATCAGGTGGACAGGTGCCACAAAACACATTTACATGGACAATTGCAGGTACTTTAATCGGATTAGGTGCGATTGTGCCGGGTTTAAGTCCTTCAAACTTCCTAGTATATATGGGAATGTATAAGGATATGACAGATGGTGTGAAAAATTTGGATTTAGGTATTATCATTCCCATTGGAATTGGTGCACTAGCATGTGTTCTGATACTATCTAAGTTAATGGACTATGTATTTAAAAAAGCTTATGCGGGTTTATTTCACGGGATTTTAGGAATTGTATTTGCGTCCACAATCATTATAGTACCTCGTAATTTTAACTACCTTTCACTTGGTGTTATTGTATGTATTCTAATGTGTATTGCAGGAGCAGCACTTGGTTACTGGATGAGTGCACTAGAAGATAAATATAAGCCAGCTGATTAAGAATAGGAAATTGCTTATAGGTGTTAAGTTTCATATAATTAGAATAAATAAACTATGTGAGGTACAATAAATGTTAAGTATTCAAAATTTTAGTAAAACTTATAAAGGCGGTAAAAAAGCAGTAGATAACCTAAGCCTGGAAGTAAAGGCTGGTGATATTTATGGATTTATCGGACATAATGGAGCTGGTAAGAGTACTACGATTAAATCCTTAGTTGGGGTACTAGATTTTGAAGAAGGGGAAATCAGTATAAATGGTTATTCCATGAAAAAAGACCCCATACTGTGTAAAAGAACTATGGCCTATATCCCTGATAACCCAGACTTATACGAGCATCTAACAGGCATTCAGTATTTGAACTTTATTGCAGACATATTTGGGGTAAATACTTTAGTAAGAGAAGAAAAAATCAAAAAGTACGCAGATGCTTTTGAAATTACTAGTAACCTTGGGGACCTTGTTTCTACATATTCTCATGGTATGAAACAAAAGCTTGCAATTATTTCTGCAGTAATTCATGAGCCAAAACTCTTAGTCCTAGACGAACCCTTTGTAGGACTTGATCCAAAGGCTTCCATTGTTTTAAAAAATATTATGCGTGAACTTTGTTCTTTGGGTGGTGCCATATTCTTCTCCACTCATGTTTTAGATGTAGCAGAAAAGTTATGTACAAAAGTTGCTATGATCCATCATGGTAAACTATCCTTTGCAGGAACCATGGAAGACTTATTAAAAGAAAAGGCGGCAGGATCCCTTGAAGAAATCTTTATGGAGGTCGTTAATCATGATACCAAATAAAGATAGTAATACTAGTATGAATCCTGAAATAAATCCTGTTATGGATTCTGGATTAGCACCAAGTAAAAATCTGTTATGGCTTTTGGTAAAAAATCGTTTGATTGCCCAGCTTGGTATACACATCTTATTACATGAAAAAGACAAGAGAAAAAAGAATGGAAAAATAACAACCATCATTGCCTTAAGTATATGTGCCATTATGTTAGCATTTTATTGTGGTGCTATGGCATACGGATATGCATATATGGGGTTAACTA
>JBKEAO010000128.1:0-11213 GCA_047972335.1 Anaerocolumna sp.
GTTTGAGATGGTTAAATAATAAATATCTACGAAAATACAAAAACCTAGGAGTGTTATATTTCCTAGGTTTTATTTTATTTGTGATTGAATAACACGAAATAGGTACTTTTAGTGACGCATAGTATGATATGGCTGAATCGTTACAATTTAATAACCATAATCTTATTACGAGAATATAATCCTAATATATTACTATATTCATATTGACATTGTATGAATTAAAATGTATAATCTCGAATACTATATTATATCTCCAAGAAACTCATGGTTTTAAATAAGAGGAGGCCTATATTTATGACTTTAAAAGATATTGCAAAACGTGCAGGAGTATCTGTTTCAACGGTATCTCGTATCATTAATTCTGAGGATAATAGCTTTGCTAGGAAGGAGGTTCGTGATAAAGTATGGGAAATTATAAAGGAAACTGCATATATCCCTAATCAGAATGCCATTGACTTAAAGCAAAGTAAAAGACATGCAACCCATTGCACTATTAACTTAACCTGTATACTTGGATATTCTAAAAACTTAGAAGAAACCCCTTTTTATGCCCAGGTAGCTCGTTCCATTGAACAAAAAGCCCTAAGTCTTGGATATGTGGTTTCCTTATTCTATTCCATACTTGATATTACAGATAAAGATTTACTCCATAAAATTGAAACTACGAAGACAGATGGAGCTATTATTCTTGGGCAATTTCATATAGAGAGCCTTAAATTTCTAAAAAAGCATTATAAAAATTTAATCTATGTAGGTCGGACTCAAGTGGAGGCAGATATTGATCAGATTATTTGTGATGGATATGAAGCAAGTAAATCTGCAATACAGCATTTGATTCAAAAAGGTCATAAAAGAATTGGTTACATCGGTGAGACCACCAATGAAGTGCGGTATAAGGCATATAAAGATGTGATGACCGCGGAAAAACTATCCTTTGATCGTAATTTAGTCTGTTCTTGCCGTAATAATGGAGACAGCAGGTGTAAAGGTGCTGACTTGTTAATAAAAAAAGCGACCCCTTTACCCACAGCAATATTTTGCGCGACAGATATTGCAGCCATAGCTGCTATGAAACGAATGAAAAAGGCAGGCATTAAGGTCCCACAGGATATCTCTATTATAAGTATGGATGACATTGAAATGGCTGCCTTTACAAGCCCTATGCTTACCACCATCAGTATGCCAAAATCTGAACTCGGCCACATTGCTGTACAAACTCTGATCAGTCGAATACATAAAAATCACAAATTACCCATCAAAATATATGTCCCTTATAAGTTATCCATACGAGAGAGCGTAAGCCATGTGAATCATTAAAATTTTTCATCAGTATCACTGCGCAAACGTTTTACCTTTTTCTTATTGCTTTCCTTTTATTTCTAAAGTATAATCTTAAATCATAGTATTCATATATGAAATAGTAGATAGGATTGTTTTAATCGGAAAGGAGATTCGTATGAAAAGGAAAAGGTTTTTGTCCGTGGTACTTGTATTAACAGTAGTTATGGGGGTGTTTACAGGTTGTAGTAAGAATGGCAGTGTTGATGCGACATCCACATCTGCAATTGAAATAACCAATGTTTCCTATGATCCAACCAGAGAATTCTATGAAGCATTTAACAAAGAATTTGTCACCTACTGGAAAGAAAAAACCGGTCAAGAGGTTACAATCATTCCTTCACATGGTGGTTCAGGCAAGCAGGCAAGATCAGTCATTGAAGGTAATGAAGCGGATATTGTTACACTGGCTTTGGGATACGATATTACTGCTATAGAAGAAGCTGGCCTTATTGATGAAGGTTGGCAAAGTGAGTTTAGTAACAACAGTTCTCCCTATACTTCAACTATTGTTTTCCTCGTTAGAAAAGATAATCCCAAACAAATATATGACTGGGCTGATTTGATCAGAGAGGATGTTAAAATAATAACACCAAATCCCAAAACATCTGGTGGCGCTAGATGGAACTACTTGGCTGCATGGGGCTATGGTGATAAATTATTTAACCATGATGAAACCCAGATAATAGATTTTATGAAAAAGCTTTATCAAAATGTATTGGTACTTGATTCAGGCGCAAGGGGATCCACTACTACATTTGTAGAAAATGGTCAGGGAGATGTACTTTTAGCGTGGGAGAATGAGGCTTATCTATCCATTAAGGAACATCCAGAGGAATACGAAATCATAACTCCAAGTCTTAGCATACTTGCAGAGCCTCCCGTTGCCATCGTCGATAAGATTGTAGAGGATAGAGGTACTCGACAAGTTACAACCGCTTATTTGGAGTATTTATATACCGATATTGGTCAAAGGCTTTCAGGTGAAAATTATTACAGACCTACTAATCCTAATATATTAAAGGAATTTAGTGACGTTTTTAATTTGGACTTAGAGCTTTTAACCATTGATGATTCCATATTCGGTGGATGGAAGCAGGCGCAAGAAAAGCATTTTGATGATGGTGGCATATTTGATCAAATATACACAGGAGAATAAGAGCAATATTACGGAGGCAAAACACATGAAAAGGAGTAAAAGAAAACAGGTAGTTCCAGGTTTTTCAGTTTCAATAGGAATTACATTAACTCTACTCAGCTTAGTGGTATTAATCCCCATGGCATCTCTTGTCTTAAACGCTTCAACCATGGGGTTACATACTTTTCTAAATACTGTGACAGACAAAAGAATCATCTCAGGCTATGTGGTTAGTTTCACCAGTTCACTTATAGCTGCCATGATCAATGGCGTATTCGGAGTTATATTGGCATGGGTATTGGTTCGTTATGAATTTCCTTTTAAAAGAGTTTTAGATGGTTTGATTGAACTTCCCTTTGCACTGCCTACTGCCGTTGCAGGAATTGCCTTAACCACTCTTTATTCTAACAAAGGCATGATAGGAAAATTCCTTGGGAACTTAGGAATAAAAGTATCTTATACACGATTAGGTATTATAGTTGCTATGGTTTTTATTGGTATCCCCTTTGTAGTTCGAACCATACAGCCAGTGCTTGAAGATCTAGACCCTACCTATGAGGAAGCAGCCGGTGTTCTTGGTGCTAATAAAGTAAAGATATTCTTTCTAGTCATATTTCCAGAAATACGCCCTGCACTTTTAACTGGTTTTGGCCTAGCATTTGCTAGAGCAGTGGGAGAATACGGTAGCGTGGTATTTATCGCAGGTAATATACCATTTCAGACAGAGATAGCGCCCCTCCTTATTATGAGCAAATTAGAACAATTTGATTATCATGGCGCCAATGCCATTGCCTTAGTCATGTTAGCTTTCTCATTTATTATGTTATTTGCGATTAACTCAGTACAGGTATATGCTGCCAAGTTTACAAAAGAGTAGGAAGGAGTCTGTAAACATGTCTAAAGAGTACTCGAATGAATCTAGTCATAAGAAAAATCAGATAAAAATAATGCTAAAGAAAAAGCAAAATGATTTCATCTATAAAAAAAACCAAACCAAAACTAAGTTTATCCCTATATTGTTAATCACCTTAAGTACAGTTTTTTTATTTATCATGCTTGTCATGCCACTCATTGTGGTAATGACAGAAGCGTTTAAGCATGGAATTGCCGTTTATAAGAAGGCAGTATTGGATCACTATACCCTAAAGGCCCTGCTACTTACCTTAGAAGCAACGGTTATAGCCGTAGCTATTAATACTGTATTTGGTTTATTTGCAGCATGGACCATTACCAAATACCAGTTTAGAAAAAAGAAGCTGCTAACCACCTTAATAGATATCCCTTTTGCTATATCTCCAATTATTGCAGGTTTGATATTTATATTAACCTTCGGTCGAATTGGGTGGGCTCATGATATCTTAACAGCCCTTGATATTAAAATTGTGTTCGCTGTTCCAGGGGTTATATTAGGAACTGTTTTTGTTACCTTTCCATTTATATCAAGAGAGATTATTCCTGTGCTAAATGCTCAGGGCAGTGACCAAGAAGAAGCTGCTGCCATTATGGGGGCTGGTGCATTTAAAATATTTAGAAAAATCACCTTTCCTCAGATTAAATGGGCTTTTTTATATGGCGTTATACTATGTACGGCAAGAGCAATGGGAGAGTTTGGAGCAGTATCTGTTTTATCTGGACACTTAAGAGGTAAGACAATTACCCTACCACTGCAAGTAGAAATCTTTTTTAGTGAGTTTAACTTTACTGCTGCTTTTGCGGTATCCTCCATGCTAGTTATTTTAGCATTAATAATCTTAATCATTAGAAACATTCTAGAATATAAAATGAAGAAGGCAGGTATTTAACATGCATGTAGAACTTAAAAACATAAACAAAACCTTCGGAGATTTTAAAGCTTCAGAAAATATTAGCTTTGCAATTGAAAAAGGTAAGTTAATTGCCTTACTTGGTCCTAGCGGTAGCGGAAAGACAACAATCCTTAGAATGCTTGCAGGGCTTTGTCAGCCAGACTCTGGTGATATTTATATCAATGGAAACCGTGTCAATGATTTAGAAGCTAGTAAAAGAGGGATTGGTTTTGTTTTTCAAAATTATGCTTTGTTTCGTTATATGACTGTTTATGAGAACATAGCCTTTGGCCTTTTCATCCAAAAGAAATCGAAGAAGGAATGCAAGGAGAGGGTGGAGGAATTACTTACTTTAATTGGTCTTGAAGGCCTTGGTAATAGGTACCCAAATCAATTATCTGGCGGGCAAAAACAAAGAGTTGCATTTGCTAGGGCGCTAGCCCCTAATCCCCAGTTATTGCTATTAGATGAACCCTTTGCAGCGATTGATGCCAAAGTCAGGCAGGAACTGAGAACCTGGTTAAAAGAGACCATTAACAAAGTGGGAATCACAAGTATTTTTGTTACCCATGATCAGGACGAAGCCATCGAGGTTGCAGATGAAATTATCATAACAAACCAGGGTAAAATCGAACAAAAAGGCACACCTCTTGATATTTATCGCAATCCCAATACATTATTTGTTGCTGAGTTTGTTGGGCAATCCTCCCTTTTAAATACCTATGATAATTTAATTGGGTTTGAAAAAGGAATGACTGGTTCAAAGGCCATTATTAGGCCTGAATTTATTAAAGTATCTAAAAAAGAAGAACCTCTTCTTTTTCCGAATTCAGTGGAGAAAGGTCTTGTGGAAAATATTTCTTTTCGTGGCAGTTACACTGAAATAAAATTAAGCGTTAAAAAATATATACTTACCGCCACCAGATCACTTGAAGAGAAACCATTGGCTGTTGGAGAAGAGGTTCATGTACTGATTTATCGATTGTTTACCTTTAGCGACCATGGATATCTTGTTCTAGAGAATAAAGCAATAGAGGATCAAAACCCTATTTATATCTAAGATACTCAAACTTCGCACAAAAAAGTTATTCGACTACTTGATAAATTCAGCATTTAGTTTATCAATATTATCATGATACAGACTTTTTTTTGTTGTTCCGATTCCTAATTTGGAAGCTACTAACGGTTTACAATCTTTGGAAAAGGCAGATAAAAAAAGTTCAAACTCCTAAAGGACAGTCGAACAGTGAACTTTTTTTATCTAAACCAAAGATGATAAACCATAAGTAACTTCACAAATTCATCATAGTCACAACTATAAAAAAGTCTGTATCATGATAATAAATATTGTGTATCGACTGAATTTATCAAGCATAATAGAGAATCTTAACTGCGAAGTTTGAGTAATTTATATTTCATCGTTATATTTGATATTAATATCATCGTGAAAGATCTTTTAATGATAAAAGGGTCTATAATTACATGGAGGATTTCATGAAAAAAAAGTTAACAGTAACGCAACTTAAAACAGATATCTTAATTATTGGTGGAGGTACCGCTGGCTGTTATGCAGCACTTACAATCAGGGAGCATTCCAATGCCTCAATTGTGATTGCAGAAAAGGCCAGTATAAAGAGAAGTGGTTGCTTAGCAGCTGGTGTAAATGCAATTAATGCCTATATCGTAAAGGGCAGGACCCCAGAGGATTATGTAGATTATGCTAAAAAAGATGCGGATCAAATCGTTAGAGAGGACCTATTACTCACCATGTCCCAAGGGCTAAACCGTGTCACAAAAAAACTAGAAGACCTTGGTCTTGTACTTCTAAAGGATGAACAAGGAGAATATGTAGCTAGAGGCAATCGTAACATTAAAATAAATGGTGAGAATATAAAACCAATACTTGCTAATGCAGTAGAAAGTTTATATGACGTTACCATATTAAACAAAGTAAATGTCACTGATTATATTGTAAATGAGAATAGAATATATGGTGCCTTCGCATTTAGTATAGAAGATGAAATACTCTATGAGATACAGGCAAAAAAAGTAATCTGTTCCACAGGTGGAGCAGCCGGTTTATATCGTCCTAATAATCCAGGTTTTTCAAGACATAAAATGTGGTATCCACCCTTTAATACTGGAGGAGGCTATGCAATGGGTATTCTAGCAGGTGCTGAAATGACCACCTTTGAGATGCGATTTATAGCCCTTCGATGTAAAGACACCATTGCACCTACCGGAACGCTAGCACAAGGTGTTGGTGCGAAACAAATAAATTCACTGGGAGAAGTTTATGAGTCTAAATACGGAATAACTACCTCCCAACGTGTTTATGGTACCATAACAGAAAATCTTTTGGGCAAAGGACCTTGCTATTTAAAAACAGAAGGAATAACTTCTCAACAGGATAAAGAGCTTAAAAAAGCCTATCTTAATATGGCTCCAAGTCAAACCTTAAAATGGATAGAAGCAGGTAAAAATCCAAGCAAGGAAAATGTTGAAATCGAAGGCACTGAGCCTTATATTGTTGGCGGACACACAGCCAGTGGATACTGGGTAGATACCAAAAGACGCACAACAATTAAAGGACTGTATGCAGCAGGAGATGTTGCCGGTGGATGTCCACAAAAATATGTAACCGGCGCCTTGGTAGAAGGTGAAATCGCTGCACTAACTGCACTAGAGGATTTACATAAAGAAAGTACGAATCAATATCCATTAGAGGACCTAACAACAATCAATCAGGAACCCGATATTGATGGAAAAAATAATGACAGCGTTAAAAATATATGCAGGGAGAACCTATTTACCCCAAAAAGCATTGTAGAAAATATTATCCCTGCACTTACCCAAAATAAAGCAAGAGAGTTAGAGGATATTTTAAATTATAAAAATCCTGTATTCACAGCTGAGGAATTAGAAGAGGCCATGCAAAAAGTTATGGATACCTATGCTGGTGGGATATCCGTTCATTATCAATTCAATGAAAAACAACTTGCCATAGCTGAGGAAAAGATAAATCAGCTTACTACTTTAAGTACACAACTAAACGCTTTTGACATGCACGAACTAATGTTTGTATGTGAACTAAAAGAACGTTTGGTTTTAGCCAAATCAGTAATTGCCCACCTAAGAGCAAGAAAAGAAACCAGATGGAATAGCTTTTCTGAGAATTTAGACTATCCAGAAAAAAGTGACGATTGGTTAAAATATGTGAATTCTAAACTTGTTGAGGATCAGTTGTCTATGATTTATAGAGATTTAGTTGGACGGGAGGATATTTATGAGCATAGTCATTCATAAAGAAAAATGTACTGGGTGTAGAAAATGCCTTGCTGTCTGTCCTGGTAGCCTAATTAAATCAGATATGAATCATAAATCCTATATAAAATTTCCCAAGGATTGTTGGGGATGTTCTTCTTGCTTAAAAGAATGTAGGTTCGGTGCTATTTCTTTTTATTTAGGGGCAGACATAGGAGGTATGGGAAGTAAGCTAACAACAAGCATAGAAGTTGATATAATGCATTGGCGGATAGAAAAAACAGATGGAGAGATTTCAATGATTGATATAAACCGTAAGGATTCCAATCAATACTAAAGTAATAGTAGCTCGAACTGGTATCAGTACAAAGCTATTTAGTAATTATAAATATTTGGGCTAATTTCTAACAGTATAAATAAATGAATTATAGAGGTATCTAAGTTTAACAATAACAGGAGGATATTTAGATGAGTGAATTAACACATCTTGACGAGTTAGAGGCTGAAGCTATTTATTGTATTAGAGAGGTTGCAGCAGAATGTGAGAAACCAGTTATGTTATATTCCATTGGAAAGGACAGTTCCGTTATGTTGCATCTTGCCATGAAAGCATTTTATCCGGAGAAACCTCCATTCCCATTTATGCATATTGACACCACGTGGAAATTTAGGGAAATGACAGAGTTTCGTGATCGCAAGGCAAAGGAATTAGGCATTGAAATGATTGTACATAGCAATCAGGAAGGAATAGAAAAGGGCATCAATCCTTTTGATCATGGTTCC
Source organism: Anaerocolumna sp. (assembly GCA_047972335.1). Classification (GTDB taxonomy): domain Bacteria; phylum Bacillota; class Clostridia; order Lachnospirales; family Lachnospiraceae; genus Anaerocolumna. The sequence continues at coordinate 8,329 of JBKEAO010000128.1, forward strand.
GCTTATACTGATATTATGAAAACACAGGCATTAAAACAAGGTTTAAAGAAATATGGTTTTACAGCTGCCTTTGGTGGTGGTAGACGTGACGAAGAAAAGTCCCGTGCAAAGGAGCGAATATTCTCTTTTCGTAACGAAGAACAAGCCTGGGATCCTAAAAATCAGCGTCCAGAAATGTGGAAACTTTATAATACTAAGATTAACAAAGGCGAGAGTATACGTGTGTTCCCTATTTCTAACTGGACAGAAAAAGATATCTGGCAATACATTCAGCGAGAAAATATTGATATTGTATCCCTTTATTATGCAAAGGTAAGACCGGTTGTATACCGTGAGGGCAATATTATTATGATAGATGATGACCGGTTAAGACTTTTACCTAAGGAAGAAATTGCTTATAAATCTGTTCGTTTTCGTACCCTTGGTTGTTATCCTTTAACTGGTGGCTGTGAATCTGAGGCCGTAACTTTAACAGAAATTATTGATGAAACCTTAAGTGCTGTATCCTCCGAAAGAACCAGTCGTGTTATTGATAACGAGGCAGCAGGCAGTATGGAAAGAAGAAAGAGGGAGGGATATTTCTAGATGAAGGGTTTATTAAAATTTATTACTTGTGGTAGTGTGGATGACGGAAAATCCACACTCATTGGACATATATTATACGACTCAAAGCTTTTATATGCTGATCAAGAAAGAGCTTTGGAATTAGATTCAAAGGTAGGCAGCAGAGAAGGAGCTATAGATTATTCACTATTATTAGACGGACTTATGGCAGAACGAGAACAGGGTATTACAATTGATGTGGCTTACCGCTACTTTACAACTGACAATCGTAGTTTTATTGTAGCGGATACACCAGGTCATGAGGAGTACACAAGAAATATGGCCGTTGGTGCCTCCTTTGCAGACCTATCCATTATCCTAGTAGATGCCAAACAAGGAGTGTTAGTCCAAACCAGAAGACATGCAAGAATCTGTTCTTTAATGGGGATAAAACACTTTGTATTTGCTGTTAATAAAATGGATTTAATTGATTACAGTAAGGAACGATTCGATGATATCTCGGCTGATATAGAACAATTGACTAGGGATCTATCACTTGAACATGTTAAGATCATTCCCATATCAGCCACTGAAGGGGATAATCTTACAAAACATTCTAACAATATAACCTGGTATACAGATGTGCCTCTTCTTACCTATCTTGAAAATGTAGATACCATCAATTCCAATGAAGAAGATGGATTTTATATGCCTGTACAAAGAGTTTGTAGACCTAATCATACGTTTCGTGGATTTGTTGGGCAAATCGAAGCAGGTTCTATAAAGGTTGGAGATGAAGTTACCTCCTTGCCAAGTAATGAAAAAGCTTTGGTAAAAAGCATTTACGTCACAGATAAAGAAGTAGAACAAGGTAACAAAGGTAATCCTGTTACAATTCAATTAGATAAAGAAGTAGATGTATCTAGAGGCTGTGTATTAACGAAAAATGCCAATTTGACCTCAAGTAAAACCCTTACTGCAACTCTTTTATGGATGGATGATGATACCCTTACCCCAGATAAAAATTACTTTGTCAAAGTTGGTACTAAGTTAATTCCAGGGGTAATAACCTATATTCGCTATAAGATAGATGTGAACAACGGTGAACACAAGGCATGTAATGAACTTAGCAAAAATGAAATTGCAGTCTGTGATATTGTATTAGCAGAAAGAATTGTTGCAGATAAGTTTGATGTGCACAAAACCCTTGGTGAACTCATCTTAATAGATCGCATTACCAATATGACTTCTGCCTGTGGTGTAATAAAGGATTTAGAAGAAGATAACAATGCCTCTACTGAGAACGCAACTTTCGTATATAAAGATATTCATGCAAGAGGTGATATTTTTGAAGAATTTTACTATAACCTAGAGAGTCTTAATCTATCTAAATTAAAGCCTGCTCACAAAGTATTTACAGTTGGAGATAACATACCAATTCAAGGTGAAAGTTATAAATACCCTGAAAGCTTTGATATTCTATCTCTGCGTGATCGGACTGCCATTAAAATTAGGGACACAAAGATTGAAGAAATCCTACCTTTAGGGGCGTATCAGTTGTCAAAATATCCATTGATTAACGTCAGTGGGTTCTCTATAAGAGTGAAAACACCAGACGAGTTAAACCATTTCCTAAGTGAGTATAAAATATCTGAAGGTAAAAGGGAAGTAGAGTTTACTAGAAAATGGTTTGTATTTGAAACCTATAGAAGGATAGTGTTTAACAGTAATTTCTGGGTTATATAAGTTGGTTACGAAAAAAAGATATTGAGAATACAAACTCAATATCTTTTTTTTGCACCAAAAGGCTATACTACTTGATATATAATTTTGTGCTAACCTGCGGCAATATATATATATGGCTAGGATTGTTGAATTTTTATCAATCTTATTATATATTAGTGGTGAGGTAAGCAACTAAACAATGATAAAGTATAAGATAGGTGGATGTTATGGATTTTAACCAATTAAAATATATTGTAGAAATTGTAGAAACTGGAAGTATTTCAAAAGCTGCTACTAACTTATTCCTATCTCAACCCAATCTTAGTAATCAGATTACTAGCTTAGAAAATGAGATAGGTAAGAATATTTTTTATAGAAACAACAGAGGTGTAACTCTAACTGCTTATGGTGTAGAGGTCTATCATTATGCCAAGTCAATCATCAAGCAATTTGAAATTATGAAGGATAAACTTTTAACGAATACCAATGATAATAAGATAAAAGTTGCCTCTTTTGGCTCTGAAGTTATTAACTTTAAGTTTTATGAGGTTTGCCAAAAATATAACGAGGATAACTACGAATTCGAACTTTGCGAGGCAGGGGTAGAGGAATCCATA
>JBKEAO010000112.1:0-13581 GCA_047972335.1 Anaerocolumna sp.
AAAGATGAAGGTGGACGTCATACTCCTTTCTTCAACAACTATAGACCTCAGTTCTATTTCAGAACAACAGACGTTACAGGCGTTTGCAACCTTCCTGAAGGTGTAGAAATGTGTATGCCTGGTGATAACATCGAAATGTCTATCGAATTAATTCATCCTATCGCTATGGAACAAGGTTTAGGCTTTGCGATCCGTGAAGGTGGTAGAACAGTTGGTTCAGGTAAAGTTGCTACAATCCTTGCTTAATTAAAATATTACCCCAAGCCTTTATTTATAAGGGTTTGGGGTTTTTTATATTTGACAGTGATACTATTTTGATACTAACTTGTTTAACTTTTCGGCTACTTCACCATGTTTGCTTGGATAAAGATGTGAATACGTATTTAATGTTGTTTCAACTTTTTCATGTCCTAGGCGTTCTGCTATTAATAATGGGGAAAATCCCATTTCAATCAAAAGTGATGCATGGCTATGACGAAGCTCATGTATCTTGATTGGTGTAATATCTGCAGCTTTACTTCCACGACTGATTTCATTGTACAAAAGAGATTTTGTGAATTGAAATATCCTTGCATTATCAGCGCAATCATACAACTGATCTAAATAGCTCCTGAGAATGTCACAAAGGAAATCAGGAAGTGTAATATTGCGATTCCCCTTAGGTGTCTTAGGGGCTGTTATAATATCCTCCCTGGCTATTCTCTGTAATGATTTATTAATCGTAAGGGTTTTATCCTCTAGGTTGATATCTGACGCTGTAATAGCTAATAATTCGCCTATTCGGATGCCTGTCCAGTACAATACATTTAAAGCACCATAACTTTCTGGCCGAGTTATATTCTTGATAAACTTGGAAAACTCATCGTGAGTCCAAAAATTAAAGCTATCTGCTTTTGTCTTACCAATACTCCCAGCTTTTCTACAGGGATTCTCTATCAATCCATAATACGTAACTGCAAAGTTTAAAAGGATGTTTAATTGGTTATTCAATTTCTTTTGATAAGTAGGGGAATAGTTCTGATCTAGAATTTCATTTTGCCATCTACGTATATCTGTAGGCTTAATTTGGCTTATAGGCACGTCTTTAAAGAAGGGTAGTATTTTATTCGTTGTGATGTTCTTCTTTGAATCTAGGGTATTCTTGCGTAGTCTGGAACCCATGTCCTCAAAGTATAAATCAACTAAGGTTTGGAAAGTCATATCCTGGTTAGCTTGTTGCTTACTTAAGAACTCGCGTTCCCATGCTTTGGCATCTTTAGATCGTTGGAAACCTCTCTTAAGTTTCTGTTTGCTCTGTCCAGTCCAATCCTTGTAATAAGTCTTTACATAATAAGTATTTCTTTCTTCATCTTTGTAAATCGGCATAAGATATCATTCTCCTTAAAAATGTGTACAAAAGACTAAGGCTATGATAAAATACACTTGTCTAGGGTGCATATAGCCTTATGGGTTTATATGTGTCATTTATGAAAGCAGCTCTTGGGTGGTGGTACACCTGGGGGCTGTTTTTATTACTTATCACTTAATTTATATTTCTTATAAACGATAGTATCAGAAATATTTGCATCATTTTTACTCTTTATTGCCTTAACTTTATTGATATTTTCCATAATTTTAAATTTAGTAAATGCAGAAACCGAATCTTTCAATTCTTTTAAATCACTATCCCATAAAATACAAACAAGATCATCCTCCATTATTATCATATATGCTTCATTTATCTCATCATATTTTATGTCATATCCTAGTTCTTTGACTAAATCCATCATACTATCAAAATATGCATAAGGTAGATCTTTACTTTCCCATCCCATTAAATACATAGGTGTAACCTGGAGGGCATACGCAAGTTCATTTAATTTATTAAGTGGAATTTTGTCTGTCTGTCCATTTTCATATCGTTGCAAGGTAGATTTACTTAGCCCTGTTAAATCAGCAATTTCCTGTAGGCTTAACTTAAGTTCAGCACGCCTTCTTTTTATTCTATCAGCAATATAATCGTGCCCATCATTCATTATCAACAACTCCTTTCATAGTAAGTATATACGCATTGTTTCAAAAATGCAACAATAATTAAAAAATATTTCAAAAATGAATTGACACTAAAAAATGTATATGATATTATCTAAATATCCCAAAAATGAAACATATTGCATTGAAAATATTAAATATGGGAAAAAGCGAGGTGAAAAGATGAAAATATCCGTAGATACAAGTAAATTATTTATTGCAATGGCAGAAAAAGGTTACAATGGCGCTGATCTAGCAAAGGCCTGTGGACTTTCAGTAAGTTCAGTCAGTAATGTTATGACAGGAGCCAGGAAAGGCACATCTAAGGTACTTGGCCTTATGTGCAAGGCTCTGGACATATCTGTAAAAGATGTAATCATTGTTGAGGATTAAATAAAGGAGCGAAAAAGATGGCAAAAGCAATTAATTATTACACCGTTGAAGATGTACAAGCTCTCCTGGGTGTAAGTTCCTCAAAGGCCTACCAGATCATGAGAGGGCTTAATAAAGAACTTAAGGATAAGGGTTTTATTGTAGTGTCGGGTAGAACACCCAAGAAGTATTTTAATGAGAAATTCTATTGTGATGAAGAGGAAGTAAATAGGCAGTTGAGTATGGCAGGTGATTAAATGCCAGATAAACAATCATTTTACCAGAGCATTAATGAAACAACAACATTTGATAATGACTTCTTTAAAAAGGTTTACGGTTATAGTGTATGTGACGATTCTTTTCTCCCTGCAGTGGCTGCTAAGTTGATTAGCATTGGACGGAAAGACATTGTACAAGCATATAACGATTGGTTTTCTAATTGGAAAGCCGAAGATGATAAAGCTATGAAGAGTGTAGCAAATTGGTATGCAAAGGAGAGCGATAAAGAGTTTGAAAGACTTCAGAAAGAACAGCAATGGGAAAGAGAACACACAGGAAGAAGAGAATATAGATTTACTGGACTTCCACAAGATTGGTAAAAATGGTCCGTATGATATCATTGATGATAAGATTGCTAATTACATCATTGAGCATGAAAATATCATCATAATAGCTGGAAAACCCTATATTTACAAGGATGGACTATACAAGAAAGATACAGACGGTAATATACTTAGATATCTTATCAAGTCCATGATGATACAAGAAGTGATTACCATAACAAGGGTAAACAGAGTGTACAACTTAATACTTACTAATCATAAACTTATGACTGATATTGATGATATTAATAGGCATCCACGTCATTGGATTAATTTTAAGAATGGTATGTTAGATACAATAGAAATGATGCTGCATGAGCATGATCCAGAATACTTGTCAATAAATCAAATACCATTTGACTATGAATATCTCAACGAAGAAGGCTCTGTAATTGTAGAATTTCTTAATGGAATAATGCCAGATGCAGACGATAGAAAAATGTTTCTTGAATTCATTGGCTATTGTATGACAACTGATACAGGATTACAGAAATTTCTTGTGATAAATGGAGTTGGTGGCACTGGAAAATCAACAATTGTACGACTTGTGAATAATGTAATCGGTAAAGAAAATATAAGTAATCTTTCTTTACAAGATTTGAATCAACGATTTGATGCTACTAATTTATTCGGGAAGATTCTTAATTCCTGTGCAGACATTCCAAGTAAAGCAATGGAACAGGTGGACATTATCAAGAAAATAACAGGTGAGGATAGAATAAAAGGAGAATATAAAGGCGGTGCAGTATTCTTTTTTAACAATTATGCGAAACTTTTATTTTCTGCTAATGAAATTCCAATTAGTCTTGATGATAAAACTAATGCATACTACAGGCGATTCCTTATTATCAATATTAATAAAAGGTGTCATGAGATTAAAAACCTTGAAAAAAGGTTGAACGATGAAATACATATATTCATAAGCATTGTAGTGAATGCAGTGCATGAAATGTATAAGAGAGGAAATATAATTGAAAGCCAGGGAAGTAAAGATGCTATTCTCGAACTGTACAAAGCATCGGATGGGGTTCAAGCTTTTATTATTGATGAACTGGAATTATCTCCCACAGGTAAAACAGACAGAACAAAGTTATATAAGTGGTATGAGGATTATTGTCATGACAATGGCCGTTCTCCTGTATCAGCAAATGGCTTTTATAAGAACTTGCGAAATAAGGGGTATTCAGAATCTTCTGCTAAAGGTGCAAGATATTTCAAAGGACTTATATACAAGAACACCAATTTTGAATATTCACAAAATTCAGTATTTAATGATTAGGGGGGTGCAGAAAAAGCAGATTTTTTTAAGTTCAAATATATATATATTAAATATATACCCCTATATACATGGAGTAAAAAAAAAGTGCTTTTATTGCACCCTGTAATATGTAAAGATATTAATTTGAGATAAGAAAGTGAGGATAAAATGTTAATACCAGAAAAGGGATGTAATTTTGATGACTGGTTAAATACTAGAAAAGCTATTGTAGAGTTTATAAAAGAACAGGATTTTACTGCAGATCAGGCAATAGAGATTTTAAAACTAAAAGAGTTAGAATCTCTAAATGAAAATATTAAGGACCAGTCCTATCAGATTGAAAGACTGAATGAAAACCTTGAGAGTGTAACAGGTAACTTCAAGGGGAATGCGTGGATAAATGTATCAGCATCCGTCCATGAACTCTAAAAATGCCCTTAACAATGTTACCAGCATTGCTAAAGGCCATGTAACCCATTAACCTCACAAAAGCCAGAATTACGCTATAAATATAGCATATGTAAGTCTCTGGTGCAATAGAAAAGGAGATATTTGTATGTTTAATAACAATCTTATTGATGTATCAGATAAAATATCAGACTGTGAAACTGCAGTTGAAAAGGTGCAATTGATATTAAGTATGTTAGTTGATAAATATGGTTTCTCAATGAAAAACGAAGAGCAAGGAAGAAACAGGATGAAGCTTGATGCAGATAAAATAATCACATTTCTTTTCATGGCTCTTGATTATGCCAATTCCACCAGTACAGAGATTAAAGAGATATCAATGTTACTTGATAATGTATCAGAACCAGAACCAGAACAAAGGACTACAACCGATCTGTTATCCCAGATTGAAGGCTATAAAGTACCAGAACAATATGATTTAACTATTAATGAAGTAAAAGAGATTGTAAATAAGAATAATAGAGGATTATTTGAAATTTCCAGTAATTCTTTTATTGCTGGGTTTATAAGAGGTCAGGAAGCAGAGAGATCCAGAAGAAAGAAGGTGTCTGTATGAGTATGAGAATCACAATATCTTATCAGACAAAGGAAGAGTTAAAAACAGCTCTTAGGCTTCTAGATCCGATAATTAAGAGCCAAAGTAAAGAGAATAAGAAAAATGGTAGATACTATAGGGTGTACCTTGAAACTAAGCTAAAAAGTTAAGATTCACCTTGCGTACTATTGTTATAGATGATATAATACAAGTAGAATAAATGAATATTTAAGTACCCCAATGACTTGGCTAGTCAGTGGAAGTCTTATTACAAGACGTGGGAATGATTGGAGATATACTCCGGTTGTTTTCACGTCTTTTTTATTTATTCAATCCTCCTTCTACTCCATAGATAGGGATTCAGCTCCGCAATGCATGAGTCTAAACTAGCAGGTGACTGGCTGATACTTAAATGGACAGCCAAGCTCCCAGGCATGAGCCTAAAAGGCCTAAATCAGTCCACCGAGGACGTTAAACAGAAGGGATAATAAAATGGACAATGAACAGATTACAAACCCTACAGAGGGGCAACAGCAAGAGACTAAGACCTTTACCCAGGACGATGTTAATAAGATCGTAGGAGAGAGACTAGCTAAAGAAAAAACTAAGCTAGAACAGACAATCTCCCAGAGAGAAAAGGATCTCAATAAAAGGGAACTAAATTTCAAAGCCAAGGAGCTTTTGATGGAAAAAGGTTTACCTCTTGAAATACTCGAAGCACTGAACTACGGTGACGAGGATACTTTAAACAATTCAATTAGTATCTTAGAAAAACAATTCAAGAAAGATGCCCCGCCCGTAGTAAGAGGAAGAGAGCCAGTAATAAATGGAGTAAGCTATACCCCAGGTAATGGTGCTTCATCAACTATTGATACTCTTACACGTCAAGCGTTTGGGCTACAGAGGTAAATATAAATGGCTATACAATTAGTAACGCAATTTAAAGCAAGTGTAGACGAACTATTCACAAAAGAAAGTAAGAAAAGCCTTTTAACCAATCAGAACTATGATTTTAACGGAGCACACACTATTAAGGTTTACAAAGTCGGTACTGCAGATATGAATGATTATGATCGTAGAGGTACCGGCACAGGAGTAACAGGATCTCGTTATGGTACTGTGCAAGGATTAGACGCTACAACAGAGGAGTTTACACTTACAAAGGACCGTTCTTTTACTTTTGCAATTGATAAGCTTGATCAGGACGAAACAGCTCAACAGGTGGCTGCAGCTTCAGCTTTGGCCAGACAATTAAGAGAAGTTGTTATTCCAGAAGTAGACACTCATGTTTATGGTGTTATGTGTGATAAAGCAGGGGCAAAGCCTATCGCTGTTACGCTAACAAATGCTAACATCTATGATGAAATCGTAAAGGCAAATAATACCCTGGACAATGCAGACGTGCCAGAAACAGGACGTGTATTGGTAGTTACCCCTGATACATATGTTTTGATGAAGAAATCCCCTGATATCGTCATGGAAACGGATATAGGCAATGATTTAAGACTTAAAGGTGTAATAGCTATGATTGACGGTGCAAATGTCATTAAAGTACCAGCTCCAAGACTTCCAGAAGATTTTGGATTCATGTTAGCACATCCAATTGCAACGGTAGCACCTACTAAGTTAGAGGATTATAAAATCCACCAGGATCCACCAGGTATTAGTGGTTCATTAGTGGAAGGACGTATTAACTATGATGCCTTTGTACTTGATAATAAGGTTAATGCGATTTACTACCAGGCTAAAGAATAATAATTATATGGCTCCTGTCTGACATGTCCGGGGAGCCTTTTTCAATAGAACAGTGTACTCCAAACATTCGGAATACTGCAACATTTAGTAACAGCGTTTGGAACGCTCGCAAAACTGATAAATAAAGGATTTAGATCCATTTATAGGGTGCAGTACAACATTAACTTGCCCTTAGTATTTAGTAATTCTGCAAAACAAAGGGAGTGATAACGTTGCGATATTTTGTAACTGTTAATGATATAAAATCAATACTGAATATAGATAATGCTCCTGCAGTTGACTTCCTCTGTAATGATAAGCAGGTCCATGTGGATCTTGCCAGGCAAAAGACTGGATTCGGTTATAAAGTGTTTATGGTCTGCCCCAGGTGTGGGAGCCATAGATCAGAACTATATATGTACCGTGATAATTTGATTTGTAGGGACTGTTATCCGGTAAGGGTATATAAGACTAGGCAAGATAGTACAGACGGTGGATATGAGGAAATAACTTATCGTATGAACCGTTTAGCTGCTAGATATGGTATTCACATTAAACAGCCCTTTGATTACTATCAATTGATTAATAAGAAGCCTAAGAATATGCATCAGAGGACTTGGGAACGGATCATAAGACAATTGCAGTTGTTGGCCAATATGAGGTTTCAAGCGCTCTTCTTTAAAACTAAATATTCACCTAAAGCGATTCGGTATGCATTAAGCCATTGCCTGTATTTATTTAGTCTTTATGACATGGGAAAATACGTAATAGACTGGCAGAGATGTATTGATATTGTCAATGGTAATAGTAACCCGACATTTCCGAACCCCTAAAAAGGAGTAACCACTTGCGCCGGCGAAAGCCTTAAGTAGCATGAATTAGAGTTGCGACGTCGCAACAATAACCAGAGGGGAGTATATTTCATGAGTAATGAAGAACTAGTCAAATTAATAAAGCAGGGCATTAATGTATCTGAATACATGGAACAGCTCTACATACAGAATAAAGGCTTGATATTCTCTGCCATTAAGAAGTACCGTTATGCTTGTCAGAGTGACTATAACAGCACTCCAATTATAGAGATGGACGAATTAATGCATGAAGCCTATTTTGGTCTAATTAAGGCTGTAGAGAGCTATGACGAGAGCCAGGGAATCTTATTCATGTCATATGCTCCTCACTGGATCAGACAGGCAGTGAAACGGTACCTCGATAATTGTGGTCGTATTGTAAGGGTACCAGTTCATAGACAGGCTGAAATATATCGGTATAACCAAATTACATCCTACTATCTGCAGAACTTCAACCGAATGCCATCCATTCAGGAATATGCCAGGTGGTTATACATATCTGATAGGAGAGTGGAGCAATTGCAGTGTTTTATGTTCCGAGACAAGGTTAAGAGCCTGGATGAAGCAGTGCCAGGTTGTGAAGATGAAAAAACAACTTTTACTGATAGTGTGGCCAGTGATATTGATATAGAAAATGATATCATTGAGAAAGTGTCCCAGGAGCAATTACAAGCTGAATTATGGGATCTGGTTAAAGATGTGCTACAACACGATAAAATGACAGCAGCCATCCATTACAGGTTTAAGGAAAGACTTACCCTTGAAGAATCAGCTAAAAGAATGGGTATAACAAGGGAATTAGTCAGAGTATATGAGAGCAAGGCTCTAAGACGATTAAAATGTAATAGCAGATCTAAGAGGTTGATTGAATACCTAGTGGCATAAAGGATGCGTACAAAGTTCCGACCCTCCAAAATGGATGATATGAAACTTATAATTATTGTGAGGGTACTCATAAAGTGAATATCCTTTATGAAAGTACTGTCCGTTAAGTGGACACCCTTCAAAGGTGGTCGTGTTTCGCTATCCCCTTCACTAACCATAAAACTATGGTGGGCACGATTTTGTGCTGACCAGCATTTTCCGCTGACTGGGGAATCTTCACCTGTCCTAATAATTATTACACTGGCCGACTTTTCGGCTAATAGAAAGGAGATTATAACCTATGAGAAATCACGAACATTACATAGATCCAACAGCTTATGCAGCTATTAAGAGAGCAGACAGGACCAGGAAGAGAAAGCCTAAGTCCTGGGGTGATAGGCTGACTTATACGGTGGGGGAAATTATTTGTTGTGATACTAATATGATACTAAAACTTTTTAAAAGCTAATTTTTCCTTAAATAATACATGCAACCCAAATAATAAAACCCAGTAAAATCAACCTTTATAAATATGAAGAAACTCTCCTAAGTAAAGTTGCTACAATCCTTGCTTAATTAAATATGAGCCTAGACCCTTTAATCTTTTGGGTTTAGGCTCTTTTTTTATTTGTCGTGATTCTTATTTGATTCTTAGGATTTCATTTTTTCTGCCATGTAATTCTTAAGTAAAACCGTTAATTTTTATAATAAATTCTTAAGTTGTCTTTTTTTGAAAATTTCCTTTGAAAAAAAGCAGAAACATGTATATAATAAGGGTATATATGTTTAGATGACAGCGTATTGGAAAAAATGAAAGTATACAATACAAGGTAAGGACAAACTGTGTCTTAAATGACATTATAAATAGTATAAATAGCGTGGCTGTATGCATAGGAAAGCTTGTGCATATGAATTTGAATGCGCGCAGAATATAGCCGTATACGAAAGGAGATTAGATATGTTAGGCAGTGACATTGGAATTGATTTGGGTACAGCAAGTGTATTAGTTTATATAAAGGGAAAAGGAGTGGTTTTAAAAGAGCCTTCAGTAGTTGCCTTTGACAGAGATACAAATAAAATTAAAGCCATTGGTGAAGAAGCAAGGCTTATGCTTGGAAGAACTCCAGGAAATATTGTTGCTGTCCGTCCTCTAAGACAGGGCGTAATCTCCGATTATACCGTAACAGAGAAGATGTTAAAATATTTTATTCAAAAAGCAGTTGGTAAACAAAGATTTCGTAAACCAAGAATCAGCGTTTGTGTACCAAGTGGTGTAACAGAAGTTGAGAAAAAAGCAGTAGAAGATGCAACCTATCAAGCAGGTGCAAGAGAAGTTTCAATAATTGAAGAACCCATTGCTGCAGCAATTGGAGCTGGTATAGATATTTCAAGACCTTGTGGAAATATGATTGTTGATATCGGTGGTGGTACTTCTGATATAGCTGTTATTTCACTTGGTGGTACGGTAGTAAGTACATCTATTAAAATAGCTGGTGATGATTTTGATGAAGCTATTGTAAGATATATGCGTAAAAAACATAATCTCTTAATTGGTGAGAGAACTGCTGAAGATATCAAAATTAAAATTGGATCTGCATACAAAAGACCTGAAGTAGTTACTATGGATGTAAGAGGAAGAAACCTTGTAACTGGTCTTCCAAAGACGATAACTGTATCTTCTGATGAAACAGAAGAAGCTTTAAAAGAAACTACTTCACAAATAGTGGAAGCGGTACACAGTGTTTTAGAAAAAACCCCTCCAGAACTTGCAGCAGATATTGCTGATCGTGGAATTGTATTAACTGGTGGTGGATGCCTTTTATATGGATTAGAAGACCTGATTCAAGAGAAAACAGGTATTAATACTATGACAGCTGAAGATCCAATGACAGCAGTTGCAATTGGAACAGGAAAATTTGTTGAATTTTTAAGTGGAAAAAGGGATTAAGTTTTTGTAACTTATTGCCGATATATGTATATACTTAGATTTTAACTTAAGACAATGGGTGGATATACGTTAGACGTGATCTCTCCATTGATACTACCTTTTAGAAGAAGGACTGGAGGATACAATGGTTAAAGGCTTATTTACAGCTTGGACAGGCATGGCAAATGAACAGAAGAGATTAGATGTTGTATCAAACAATCTTGCTAATGCCTCAACAGTTGGATTTAAAAAAGACAGTGTGACAAATCAATCATTCGATAATCTTTTAACTCATAAAATAAAAGATTCATCAGAAGCCTATAATGACAGAGCCATTGGATCTATGAGCCTGGGAGTTAAAATAGGTGAAGTATATACAAATTATGATCAGGGATCTTTAAGAAGTACAGGAAATACTTATGATTTGGCTATAGAAGGAAGTGGATTTTTTAATATATCTACAACTGATGAGAATGGTAATGAAGTAGTAAAGTATACGAGAAATGGTAATTTTACCATGGACCAAAACGGCGTCATTATGGATATGAATGGTAATGCTTTGATGGGTGAAGGTGGTAGACTTACAGTCCCCGTTGATGCGACTAATGTTGTAATAGATATAGATGGTTCTGTGTATGCAGATGGCAACTATATAGATAAGGTTAAGATTACTGACTTTGAAGATTATGATTATTTAACCAAGCATAGTGACAATATGTATGTACCAGTAGAAGGAGCAGAAGAAAAGCAAACGACTGCATCCATCCATCAAGGGTATACAGAGCAGTCCAATGTGAATGTTATTAAAGAAATGACAGATATGATAGCGATTACTCGCGCCTATGAGGCGAATCAAAAAATAATTCAGACAATTGACGGCACATTAGATTTAGCTGCTAATTCAGTAGGTAAAGTATAATCATAATTTACAAGAGAAAGGATAGATGCTTATGATGCGTTCATTATGGACGGCGGCGTCTGGAATGATATCACAGCAAACCAGTGTAGATACCATTTCAAATAACCTAGCCAATATAAATACAACAGGATACAAAAAAGAAACAGCTCAGTTTAAAACTTTATTATATCAAACAATTCAAGACTCAACTACGGATAATGCTGGACAGTTAAAACCTGTAGGTGCTCAAGTAGGACTAGGGGTTAGAAATTCAGCAATTATTTCTCAATATACACAAGGAACTTTAAAAGAGACTGGAAACAGTTTTGACTTTGCAATAGCAGGGAATGGATTCTTTATGGTGCAGTTAGCAGATGGCTCTACTGGATATACAAGAAATGGTTCCTTTGGTCTTTCTATTGGAAGCGATGGAATTACACTTGCAACTTCAGAAGGATATCCAGTATTAGATAATACCGGACAGCCAATTGTATTACCCAATGAATTTGATACTTCAAAAATTGAAGTAGATGACCATGGTAATCTTATGTATACCCTAGAGGATGGAACTGTGGAATCACTTGATATTAAGGTTGGACTTGCACAGTTTAGTAACCCGGCTGGTCTTGAGAAGACTTCTAATAGCATATTAAAGGAAACACAGGCCTCTGGAACTGCACGTATTGAAGGAGAGGATGCTAATATATCTGATAGCTTAATTAAAAAGGGTTATTTAGAAGCATCTAATGTACAAGCTGCAAATGAGATGGTAGATTTGATTGTTTCCCAAAGAGCTTATGAAATGAGTTCAAAAGCAATTAATGCTTCCGATGAAATGCTACAACAGGCTAATAACTTACGTAGATAAGAAGGAGGGGTTTTATGTCTATAACAATTGGAAATAATTCTTATTTAACTGAAACCGCAATAACTTCTGATCGTACGAAGAAGCTAGAATCTACTCTAACAAATAATCTAGACAATGCATCTGATAACGAATTGATGGATGTTTGCAAAAGCTTTGAGTCTTATTTTGTGGAACAAATGTTTAAAGAAATGAAGAAAACTGTTCCCACCACTGATGAAGAAAGTCCATATGTTTCTTACTTTGGTGACATGCTTTATGAGGAATATGCTGATGATTTAATTGAGTCGGGTGGAATGGGAATTGCCCAGATGCTTTATGAATCAATGAAAAGAAATTAATATGATAAATCCAATGACTATGTAAGGGCTATATAAGGACTATACATGAAATTGGTATTGAATGGCTACCGCGATATGTCTGGTTTAAGATGTATTTTGTGGTAGCTCTTTTTGTACTAGTCTAAAAATAATTTAAATTTAGACCTGATTCAGACCTAATTCAAACCTAATTCAGACCTGATTCAGACTCTTGATTCGGCCATTTATACTATGTATCACTCAAAAGTCACAATTTAGTATGTTGATGAATTAAGGTGTATATATATTTATTTGGCGGCCTTACCCTCCTGCGGTATGTTCTTTGTAGAGCCTCAGGGGAAAGTGCATACAGGTAAAACAGTCTTTTGACTGAGTCTCTAGCCGAACATAAGCAACCTTGTCGGACGGTCTCGCCAAGCTAAATATATACACCCCTTAATTTTTAATATAGGTTGTAGAGTGACTTTTCAGTGACATAAAGTGAACTCAGGCCGAATGATATAAAGTAGCTTAACTTAATTTGTCTCTTGTATGGAATTTATAATAAAAATAGAGTATAATAATGGTCTGAATATAGACTAGAATAGCGCATACTTTTCCTCTCTTCCATATTTAATTTATACAAGATAGAGGATAGAAGATAGAGGATAGAGGATAGGGGATAGAAGATAGAAGATAGAAAATGGTTTATAACAGTAGAAGAAAGCAGGTGAAGGAATTGTCTGATGTTTTAGAAGGATATGTAGAGAAAATAGTATTTAGAAATCCTGAAAATGGGTATACAGTGTTAACCTTAACAAGTGATGGCAATGAAACGACCTGTGTTGGTATGTTTACATTTATAAATGAAGGGGAATTTATTTCTGCCACAGGCACT
>JBKEAO010000059.1:0-7121 GCA_047972335.1 Anaerocolumna sp.
AATCTACAATCAATTATATTTCCTGCTTTCATTTGTGTTATCTAGGTGTCAATTATATTTCCTATTTTAATTTGCGCGAATTTAATATGCTATCAATTATATTTCCTATTTTAATTTGCGCGAATTTAATATGCTATCAATTATATTTCCTATTTTAATTTGCACGGATTTAATATGCTATCAATTATATTTCCTATTTTAATTTGGGTGAATCTAATATGCTATCAATTATTTTACCTATCTTATTTTGAATGAGTCTATGTTCATCTGTGTACCTATCTTAAATTTTCGCAATCAAAAATAAATTCATTTACTAATCCAATAGAATTCATTACTAATCCAATAGAATTCTTTACTGATAAAATAGAATTCTTACTAATAAAATACATTCATTTAATAAGTGAATTGTATTTATCTAAAATTTATTATAATAGGGGGAAATAAGTTTATGAAAATAGCATTTTGGAGCAGTACCAAGGGGAATGCAGGAGTCACGAGCAATATGGCTTGCATTAGTATAGTAGCAGCCTTAGGTTATTCTTATAAAGCCATACTGCTTGAAAATCACTATCAAACAAACAATATTGGACATTTGATAAAATATCATCATGGGAATTTGCTTCAAACGGTTAATACCAATCATATGAATGCTTTGGGAATGAATCATATTATGAGAAGTCTTTCTATTGGTAATTTCTTTCTTTCATCTAAACAATCTAATTATGATAATGATTCAGACGACCCTTATAGCATTAATCATTCAAAAACAGAATCGTGGCTGCTAAACGATTCTAATTGTAAATATAAACGTAAAGAGAAAGATACGATAGATATCATCAAAGAAGCTACTTTGGAAATTATAGATAATTACTTATATTACCTACCGACTAGCACAATGGTACCTTCAAATGTATATGATTTTGCCATGCTAGATTATGTGAAAAATATACTAGATGCTGCTCAAGAATTAGCAGATATCATATATATTGACACTTCAAAAGATAATTATTTAAGTACAAAAATCATATTAGAAGATGTGGATCTTGTGGTCGTTAATCTGAATCAGACTATAAATGAATTCAAATACTTCTTTCAAAATTACGCTTCTTTAACCAATAAATGTGTCTTTTTAATCAGCAAATATCAAGCTAAATCTGAATTGTCTATTCATAAATTATCAAATCTTTTTTCAATTCCAAAATCAAGAATAGAAGGTATACCATACGATGAGGACTACCAGGAAGCTTTAAACAGAGGTTCTTTGGTTGAATTTTTATCTAGTAATTTTGATTGTAGTTATTATGACCCTATATATACATTTATTGATGGGATAGAAAAAGCGGTTACTATGATTTTAATGGAAGGATTTCAGAGAAAAAAGGGTGGGTGGAATGAAGCGAAGGCTTAAGAGAAAGTCAGGCAAACTAAAAGTAGTTATCATCATGGTAGTGATAATTGCTCTTTTGACAGTGGTATTCTTAAATATAAGTTATTTAAAAAAAATTAAAGATGATTATACTCAAAATATGAATACGGTTGTTATGGAATTAAAATCTAAGGAAACGAAGGTCTTTACAGCAAAAAGGGATATTACTGCTGGAAGTGTATTGACGAAAGAGGATGTAATGGAAATAACGGTTCTCTCAGAACAAAACAAAGCATATTATATGACCGTTAAGAACATTGGAGAGGTTACCCTTGTGACAATTCCAGAGGGGACTTGGATCTATAAAGCTATGTTAAGAGAAGAAGACATAAAAAATAATCTCAGGGAGATAGAATATACTACATTTTTTCTAAGCTCTAACATGAAAAAGAACGATTATTTTGATTTACATATACAATATCCGAATGGTGAGGATTATATTGTTTTGAGTAAAAATCTTGTAAGGCGGATTGATCAGACTAATCAATTATTGTATTTGTGGCTGACACCTGAGGAATTATTTCGCGTTTCTGGCGCCATTGTAGATTGTTATATAGGAGTGGGTACTAGACTATATACCACTAAATATATTGAACCTACTATACAGAATGCTTCAATTCTAACTTATGTACCTAACGCAGATGTTATTCAGTTGATGAAAACGGATCCTAATATAGTTGATATTGCTTTGGATGCACTAGAAGAGGAGTATCGTAGTAGATTAGAGGAACGGTTACAGAAATTTTTTATAGAACATGAATTTTATGGAACGAATACCCAAGACAATCTGCAAGATCATCTGTATTATTCAAAACAGTATATCAATAACAGTGTTAATGAAAGTCAGGAAAATGATGAATTAAAACAAGAAAATACTAGAGATACGGATGGAATCCAGGGAAGTAATGTAGAAAGTGGAGTGCAAGATAGTAATATAGAAGATGATATGCAAAGAGAAGTAACGCAAGGAAAAGGGGAGGAGGGTTATTATGTCGACTAGACCTCGTTTTATTGGATTTATTGGATTGGATGCTTATGACCTAATCTTATACCTTGGGAAATATTTAGATAACTTAGGCCAAAAGGTGTTAATCATTGATTATACTGAAAATGGAAGATTGACTTACCTCGCGCCTACTCCAATAACCCTTAATCCCAATAAGGATTATGTTAGGTATCAAAATATGGATTTTTTTAGAGGAAAGCAAGAGGAAATCCAATGTGAAGAGTATCATTACATTCTCATTGATTTTGGTTGGAATATAAATCAGGAATCAATAAAGCGTTGTGAATATGTATATATCATCACTGATTTACAACAACAGAATTTTGATACTAT
Source organism: Anaerocolumna sp. (assembly GCA_047972335.1). Lineage (GTDB taxonomy): Bacteria > Bacillota > Clostridia > Lachnospirales > Lachnospiraceae > Anaerocolumna. Next base: position 2,766 of record JBKEAO010000059.1, read on the forward strand.
TTATAAAATGCAATTACATGAAACAGCTGTATATATCCTGCTAAAGAATTATTTCCATGATAAAAATATAAATAACATGAAGGAGTATTTTCAGGAAAATCACATGAAATTCAAGAAGTGTTATCTCTTTCCAACTACCTTAAAGGACATAGAGAATATGGTAATGCTACAATATTATCACCAGATTAAGATACATAAAATATCTAGGCAATTAAAGAATTTAATATATACAATACTAATTGAACATCTGGATTACGAAGAGAAAGAGGTTTATAAAATAAAAAAACTGCAATAAGTTATGAAGAAAAATCATGAAGTAAAATCAAGTAAAGCCATGAAAAAAATCATGAAGTAAAATCAAGTAAAGCCATGAAAAAAATCATGTAGTAAAACCAAAAAGTAACAAAAAATAAATTCAAAAAATAACAAGAAAGGAATTTGTCAGAACTAGTAGAAAAATGATATGTTTTTGATCTTGGTATCATTTCATCGTTTCTGACAAGATAGGAGACAGATTGCTTAATATCGTATTTTGGAGTCCTGAAGGGGGACAAACAGGAACTACAAGTAACATCCTTGCTGTAGCAATTTTAGCAGCACTAACTATGGGTAAAAAAGTATGTTTGACCCAGACACATTTTAAGGATAGAACCCTAGAATCAGCATTATTAGGTAGAGGAATCAATCAAGAAATTTTAGAAAATATGGGAGTAGATTTGCTTCTAAAATCAAGTAAGGCATATGCCCTAGACAAAAATGTGATAGAAAATGCTTCATTTACATTACTAAAAGGTTTGCATATTTTACCAGGGACCACTAAGTTAAATGAGAAAATATATGAAGAGGATTTTATTGCAAATAGAACTTATATCTATGAGTCTTTATCAAGTAACTTTGATATCACCTTTACAGATGTTTCATCTGGAGATAATCCGTTATCTAAGGAGTTAATGGAGGCAGCCGACACAGTTGTGGTTAACCTAAGCCAAAATGACAAGCTCATGCAAGATTATAGTAAGAATTATTGCTACTTAAAGGAGAAAGCAATATATTTGATTGGTCATTACCATAAGGAATCAAGATATAATCTTAAAAACTTAAAAAGAAGCTATCCATTTTTAAGGAAGAATACTACCTTTGTACCTTTTGATGTCAATTATATGGATTACTTTAATGATGGAAAGGTCATTCCCTTTTTTCTTAAGAATTCACTGGCAACTAGAGAAGAGGACAGGTCCTTTTTTGCACAAGTAGAAAACTCCTTGGAAATGATTCTAAGAGTGAACCGGGATAAGGAGGATGAGATGTGCTGCTAAATACAATTCTGATTGTTTTGATTCTTTTATCCATAAGTGCTTTCTTATATTTATATATCAGAAGGGCAGGCAGATACCATACAGAATCAAATCAAGAGAATTATGAAATTACTTATCTAATGATAGAAGTAAGAAAGGCCTTTGAGAATATCTTAAATAAAAACATTATGGACATGAATTTGAATCGGACTGAAACGCTAAAGAGAGAAAATATAAAGAGTTTAGTTCGTAAAAATCTAAGAAATTGTGGACATGGAGATATTGGAGCTAAGAATTTTATAAAGGATTATATCAAAGATATTCTAGAGAAAAGTCTTGGCATCAATCAAGATACAATTAATCGTACGTTACCTTTTGGAAATTCTTTAAACATAAGTGTTGAGGATAAATTTTATATCCTACTATATCAATATAAAAAAGCATATGGATATGATGGGTTGGGCCAATTAATTACTAAACATAAGCTTAGTGATATTAGGACAGATACGGAAGAAGAATTATATTTGATTACAGAAAAGGATATTGAAAAGGTATATAGAAAAGAGTGTCCTTATCTAGACTATAATGACAAATTAGAGATTTTAAGTCAAAGGATTTACCAGCTCTATAAGGGGTTTGGTGTGATTGATGAAATTAGAGATATGAAAATTGATGGTGTATCGGCAGGCGTATCGGGTATCCCTTATAATAATTTCAATTATGACACTATGAATCATGCTACTATAAAAAGAGAAGAAGCTTACAATAGTGTCTGGATATTTTTTCAGGGAAGAACCATACACTTAGAATTTCTAGGATTTGGTAGTCAAAAAGAACTGATCAGAGTGAGTAAAAATATATATAGATATGGTAACCCTGGACAATTAAGCGAGTCCAAAGGATATTTGGTCAATGATATGAAGGACGGCTCAAGAGTTGTAGTGTTTAGACCACCTTTGGCTGACAGGTGGGCATTCTTTGTGAGAAAACATGACAGTATTCTGGATATGGATATGTATCATATTATAAAAGATCAGGGTAATGAGATTGTGATTGAATTGCTTAAATGGATGGTAAGAGGATGTTTGGTTCTTGCAATCACTGGAGAGATGGGAAGTGGAAAGACTACGTTATTAAAATTATTAATACAATTTTTAAGACATACGGATACCATTAGGGTTCATGAGCAAGTTTCTGAGTTAAATTTAAGTCGTGTATATAAGGAATTGAATATTTTAACTCTGAAGGAGACGGATACAGTTTCTGGTCAAGAGGCTCTAAATATCCTTAAGAAAACAGATGGGTCGGTTATTATACTAGGTGAAGTTGCTTCACACGAAGCTGCTAATTATTTGGTAGAGACAGCTCAGGTTTCTAAGATGACCATGTGTTCTCATCATGCAAAAACCACAAAAGACTTAATTGATAGTCTTAAGATCGCACAACTTAGAGTGGGAGGGTTTAAAGATGAGTATCTTGCGCAAGAACAGGTAGTAAAAGCGATTAATATTGATATTCATATGGAAAATAAAAATGGACATCGGTATATTTCAAAAATAACTGAAATCATACCTGTGAAAATGGAGAAATATCCAGAAAGTTTAGTCCCCGCAACTATGGAGTATTATAAACGTAGTACAGAAGTAAGAGCGTATAAGACTGTTGATATTTTAAGATTTGAAGAGGGGAGGTATCAGTTAGTGAGTGGGTTAAGTGAGGGTGCTAGAAAGCAGATACTTAAGCATCTTAATGATAAAGAGCAAGGAGCCTTTCAAGATTTATTTAACAAAGCAGTGCCTAAGTGAGGCTAGAAAAATGTTGGAATATAAAGCAAAGTGGTATGCAAGAGATAATAATAGCTCCACCAGACCATTTTGTCAGGAGAAATGGAGGCTTTTCGCGTGATAAATATCCTTTTCTACTTAGTGTTATTAACCATCTTACTATTTTCTGTTTTGTATTACTATCTGAAAAAACAGATTAGATTAAGAGAGGGTTATTCAATTTATTTGTTTGGTAAAAAGAAAGTACATAATTTTTACCTAGAATTATATGAATTTTTTTGTAAATGGAAGGTTACAAGAAGATATATTAAGTCTGTAACAAAAATTCTTTTAATCTATCATGCATCTAAGAATGATGATATTTCTATTAAAACTATGAAGCTTATCCTTAAAATCTGGACAGTGGATCTGTTTCTTATCGTATTCATTTATGTAAGAAATCCAAGTGTATTTACATTTTTTCTATTTATCATGTATCTTCTTATCATAAACAAACAAATGATTTATGTGGCTATTGAAAGTGGAAACATAAGATTATTAAAGCAATTTGATCTTTTTTTAGGGGAAGTACGCCATAATTTTCAGATACATAAAATGATTGATGAAGCGATATTTGATGCATTAAGGCAAACACCTAATCCGATGCAATTTCATGGGCAAAAAATATATGAAATATTAGATGCATCTGATATGCAAGAAGAGGTGTCTAAATATAACGAGACAACACCCAATCGATTTCTTAAATTGTTTTTATCTTTATGCGTGATGATGGTAACTTATGGTGATAAAGAGATAAATAAAAACTCCTTGTTTTTAACCAATATCAAATATTTAAGACAGGAAGTAAATATTGAGATCTTACATAAGGAAAGAATTAAGCATGTGTTTTCAGGGTTAATTTCCATAGCTGTTGTACCCATTTTATTTCTTAAAGTAATAGAAAAGTGGGCAATTCAAAGCCTTCCTGAAATAGAATCCTATTATAAGAGTTTATATGGTATTCTTACCGCTACTGCTATATTTTTAATTACATATGCTTCCTATGTTCTATTGAATAGGCTAAAGGAGAATAAAGAGTTTGAAACAAAGAATCATGCCTTCTTGGAATATTTAAGCAGCATCCCCTTGATTCATCAGGTACTAACTCCACTCCTACACAAGAACTATGGAAAAACCTTACGAATAAAGGCATTGCTACTAAAAGCTGGTGAGGGACATACAAATCTGCAATTCTTTCTAAAAAGAATTCTTTATGGAATCTTTGGTTTTCTTTTATG
>JBKEAO010000061.1:0-3932 GCA_047972335.1 Anaerocolumna sp.
CTTCTGGTTTTTCTTCTGGTTTTTCTTCTGGTTTTTCTTCTGGTTTCTCTACAACTGGACCTTCAGTTACGATAGGATATTCCGTCACATCAGCCCATGTGTTATTATAACAATTTAGCCACTGATCACCATCCTCGTTAAAAGGTGTTATTTTTACCCAGTCAATTTGCATTGTATCTGTATCAAAGTTAGGAGCACCTGCCCAATTCATAGGAAACCATACGCCAAGCCAAAATCTTCCCGCCACATAAGGAACCTTTGTTGTACTTGTATGCACCCATTCATCATCAATATAAAATTCTACTCTTGGATAGGATGTATCCGTGTGCCAGTCAAAACGGAATGTATGCCATTCTCCATCGGTAATTCCATTTTCTGTTTTAAAAAAACTTGGAGTATCAATCACCTTGGATGCGCTACCAATTTCATCTGTCCATGTATTCGCCATAACTTTATTCACAGCTTTTACTCCAGCCTGTTCTCCTGGCATTTCAATATCTATCTCATGATTTTTCTCACCATCATTGAAATAGGTCCAGAACGCTGAGACCGCTCCTAGTTGTGGAAGAACTTTTGCTCTAACTTCATATCTACCCGAGCCATAGAAATCCTTGGTCGTTATAACTCCACCTGTTCTCTTCCCATTGTTTCTTGGAACTAAAGTACCAGTAGAATCCTTAGTAATTCCTCTAATCTCACCTTCATAGAGATCTCCACGTCCAGTGATTGTTACAACTCCGTTACTTATCGTAACATTTTCAGGTATCACTCCACCGCTTACATCTGCTCCACCCCACTGGTCCTTTCCAATCAACCATTTATCAGGGTCTATTCCATTCGTAAAATCATCATATAATACGCCGTAATCCGCAGGTTTTACCACAGTAATAACATTTGGTCCTGTTAGCTCTGGTCTGGCTTCTTTTAGTTCAATACCATCTACATATGCAGCACCACTTCCAGGATCTTTATAAATAAAAACTTGTAACTTTGCTGTCCCCTCTGGTGTTGTAAATTTTAATGATTTTTGTTGATATTCTGTAGTGGTAAAATCCAACACAAATTTATCAAGTTTGGTCATATCTCCATCAAAGCAATTCACACCGAGTATGGCTGCTTCTCCTGCTACCTCTACCTTTCCACTACCGACGACTTCAAAGGTCTCACCTGAACCTATTCCTTCTATTATCTGACCCATTCCACCATCGTCACCAAGTTTAATTGCTTTGGACCCTTTAGCCACAATACCTTCTTCAACAGATGTATTACCCCAGTCAGCCCAATTGTCCTTATCCAATTCAAAACCACCATTTTTTAAAATAACATCAGGTTCTAATATCTCCTCTACGGCTTCTTTTAGTTCAATACCATCAACATATGCCGCACCATCTCCAGGATCTTTATAAATAAAAACTTGTAACTTTACTGTCCCCTCTGGTGTTGTAAATTTTAGTGATTTCTGTTGATATTCTGTAGTGGTAAAATCCAACACAAATTTATCAAGTTTGGTCATATCTCCATCAAAGCAGTTTACACCGATTATGGCAGCTTCTCCTGCTACCTCTACCTTTCCACTACCGACAATTTCAAAGGTCTGGCCTGAACCTATTCCTTCTATTATCTGGCCCATTCCACCATCGTTACTAAGCTTTATTGCCTTGGACCCTTTGTCCACAATGCTTTCTTCAACAGTTGAATTACCCCAGTCAGCCCAATTATCCTTATCCAATTCAAAACCACCATTTTTTAAGAGTAATTCTTTTTGTACAAGGCTTATACTATCAAAATGTGCATATCCAGTTGCAGATGGATTCTTGTAAACATATACTTGAACCGAAGTTGTCCCAGGTATGGTCTTAAAGGTTATCATCTGTTCTGTGTAGTCTGTACTGGAAAATTGAACACCGAATTTACCTCCAAAAAGCTTCTTCCCTTCACTATCAAGGCAATCCACACCAAGATAACCAATCTCTCCTGCTTCACTTACCTTTCCCATTCCAGATAAAGTAAACTCTGCGCCTTCTTGGATGTTGTTGATGATTTGTCCTCTGCCACCTTCACCTACACCGATTCTTATTGAGTTAGAACTGTCTACCCCGGTTTCCACATTTACCTTTGTTTGCCCTATACCCCCGCTATCCACATCAAGATCTTTTTGCCAACCGGTAATACTGGCAGATTCAGAAGCACTCTTATTATCAAAAGCACCTTCAAAATCTCCGTTTACTACTACGTTAGTCGCTGCTGCTACCGGTGTTACCCCAGATGCTACTACTAATACAATGCTACATAGTAATATTCTCAATACACCAATATAAGTCTTTCCTTTTACTCTTTTCATACTACGCTCTCCTTCTTCTATTTTTACCCAGTTACATGCCTTCTCTTTTATATATAGCAACACAAAAATCGGCATTGACAGATTCAGATCATTAAATCCCTTCCTCTTCTATCCATTATTCTATAACTGTACGAAGAAAGCATAAAGGCAGTACTAACATATTGCAATAATAAATATTCCCAATAATGGTATTATTTCTTCTTCTTTTCAAATATGTAAAAAAGTAATTATAATATTTATACATTATGTAATTATTTCTTCATCCATTATTTCCTTTCAGTATGAACCAGCAATGAAAGGAATAATTTTGATTATATCCACTGTTTTTTCACAATGACTTTTTCTCCAATTACCAACTGTAATAATAGAAAAAGGATTTACCTGGACCTACATAAGGAATTGAATAGAATTACAGCAAAGTTACTATAATCTAGTTACTTTACTGTAAATTACATTTTTCCATCTACCTTATGTCTCTATCTTTATCCTAGACTTGGCTCATCCACTAGACATATTGTATCACTTACAGATCCTTCTGTTTCAAATACAATTATTTCATTTTTACCAACCTTTAGCAAAGGTCCTGGTAAGTATAATCTTTTCTGTGGTCCAATCTCCCAGAATCTCCCCAGATTAAATCCATTGATGAATACACATCCTTTACCCCAGCCTTCCATGTCAATGAACGTATCTCCTGTCTCATCGACTGAAAATTCAAACCGATAGAATGCAGGTTTATTCTTCTCATAACCTTTCGTAAAATCAAGTTTATGAAGATTATCAAGTGGCAAAGTATAGTGATCCCAATTCATATGTTGATGTCCATTTATAATAACACTGCCGTCAATTCCCTTACGCTGTTTATCCATAAGTGGTCCAAAGTTAACTCTTCCCATATTTTCCATTAGTATTGACATCGTACTGTTTGGTTCAAATTCGTAGCCAAACTCGTGTTCAACTAACAATTCTCTGTCATATAAAGTTACAACTGGTTCCTCTCCAATATAAACTTTAGCGCGATCATTCGCATCATGGAGACGTAATTTCTCTAATTTCTTTTCTTTCTTTAAAATGGATTTATATAAGATATACCCATAACCTTGACCTAATCTCTCCATAGATCTTGGAAATGTTGAACGAATTGGTTCAGAAATATTTTCTAGGGATTGAAACAAACCAACTCTATCCTTTAATTTTATTTCACCATAAGCCTTTTTAATAATATTAGTGGTAAGTTCCACCTGAGGTAATTCATAATATTTGCCAATTATTTTCTGAAATGCTTTATATTTTGGTGTAATCTCTCCATTTTCTGAAAGTACGGCATCATAATCATAAGAAGTTACGTCAGGAGTCAATTCATCATAGTAATTAGATCCATTCATAAATCCACAGTTGGTTCCACCTATAAACATATATATATTAAGATTACCATACTGCAATGCCTCATCTAAATCCTTGCAGTTCTCTTCTAAATTAGAGGTTTTATGGCCACCATTTCCCCAATGATCAAACCAGCCCACCCAAAACTCCATACACATAAGTGGTCCACCATTTGTAAATTTACTCAAATGTTCAAATTGTTCTTTCA
>JBKEAO010000106.1:0-9864 GCA_047972335.1 Anaerocolumna sp.
GATTTAAAATAGCTGGCATGAATGTTCGAAAACTGATCAAATACATGACCAGTTTGGCTTCGTGTACCCTAAAAACTGCAAATGCTTAATAAAATAGCCAGATGGTACACGCATAACATCTCAAATAGCACTTATGACCTTAGAAATCCGAATTAAAAGATAATATATTAAATTTTCAAGGAACAATATAGCAAAGAGGTAAAATAAAACACCTCATTTGTCGCTTAACTCATATATTATATATAGATATTATATGTTAAAATCTAGTCGTATAGAGGTGACTTCAACAAAAATATACCCAACTATTCGTTAAACTTGCGTTTTGCGAATAGTTGGGTGGTAATCTTTAACCCAATAACAATTTGTCAAGGGACACCTGTCGGTCGTCACAAAGTTTACACAATGTTGGTCAAATAACTTACAAAATGTACTCTCTACATTATATATGTTGTATCATCATATATTTTCTGGACACATGATTAGCAAAAAGCTGATTTTTATGCAATTAATATTTACTTATCTGGATCAGTCACCTGAAAAAACATGCATTTTAAGACGCAAAGTTTACACAATGAAGTTTAATTTTTGAATGGTTAATTAAATTATAACGTAGTCCGTTTATATTTTTTGTATATTCGATTATAAGCTATAATTAAAATAATAAGGCCTGGGACACATACATTCACTAACATTATTGTGCCAATTGTAAGACTAAAAAGTGACACTACTCCTGTCATAAACATGCATATGGTATATATTGTCCACATGAAACCATTTGCACGGTTATATTGCGTAAGGTCTGTTATTTCTTCAGTTTTAACAGTACTCCCTGACCAAAAATGCATTGGACTTTTTCTTTTAAAGGCCCACATTGCGATTAAACCAAACAACATGGAACAAAACCAACATATTGTTGCAAAAATAATATTATCGAATGACATATCTAGTGCTCCCTTCTGATAAATTTTTAACATCTTACAACTTTTTCTTCTTTTATAGATGATCTAGAATGCTAAGGTTTCAACGTTTATATCTACATTATATTCCTCATCAATTAAAATATAGTCACAATTATATTTTTTACATAATTCTAGATTTGTTAAGTTTTCTTTGATTAATAAATCCTTGTCATAAAAATCATCATGGATACGGGCTTCAATCACGCTAGCATATTTCTTTATATCATCAAAATGCGTTTCAATATAATTTGGTGACATAACTAAGCATATAAAATGAATATGTTTCGCATATTCTTCTGTAAAGTAGGTCCTCCAATTATGTGGAAAATAGCAACCTTCCATTATCATATTTTGTTTGTTTTCAATTGCAGTTTTTATCATTTCCTTAACGATTGGCCAGAGCAAATCTGTCATTTTATCATCGTCTTGTGGGGTAAGATGGGTTAACCCACTTCTGATCAGTCCCATTTTAAGATGATCTAGTGACATACATGGATAATGATATTTCATAATTAATTTTTGTGCCAAGGCAGTCTTCCCAGTGTGGGTACTTCCACTAATGAGTATTATCATAATTCACCTACAGTGTTTTGTTTTTATTGGCAAGGGTGCTATTTATTTTTTCAGAGGATACAATCATAATCAATAATATGATAAATAGATATATTGGAAAGAAAGAGATTGCCCCTGTTTCTGCTATTGTTCCAAATAGTGGTGGCATAAAAGTAGAACCGATGTAAGCACTTGCCATTTGAATTCCCATTAATGCTTGAGATAAGTTCTTACCAAATCGTCTTGGTGTCTCGTGAAGCATACATGGAAATATAGGAGCACACCCTAAGCCAATTAAGAAAAACCCTAATAACAGACTCAAATTTCCAAAGGGTACAATGATAAGAAGTACACCTAGTGCGATGATAAATTGACCCAATCGTATCATTTGTTTATTACTTATTTTCATGGTAACAAACCCAGATATAAATCTTCCTAATGTAATACCAAAATAATATAATGAAATCCATCTTGCAGCTATATTGGAGGAAATGCCTTTATTCATGACTAAAAAGCTGCTTCCCCATAATCCAGTGGTAGCTTCTAATGCACAGTAGGAAAAGAAGGATATAAATGCAGGTTTTACCCCTTTGATTTTTAGTATATCTTGTAGTTTCAGTGACTCATTGGAATCGTCAGTACTCTCCTGCTCTACATTCTTTACTTTGTTCCACAGAGGCAAGGATAAAAATAAAAGGATAACAAGGCAAGCTTGCACTATTCCTATGGTCCCAAATCCTAATTTCCAACCCTGATTTCTAGGGAGATATCTAGACATAATAATTGGTCCAATGGTTGTGCCAATACCCCAGAAGCAATGCAACCAACTCATATGTCTAGCTTCATAATGAATCGCTACAAAGTTATTTAATGCTGCATCTATTGAACCAGCACCAAATCCTAAGGGAATTGCAAGAAAAATCAACCAAATAAAACTTGGTGCAAAATGAAATCCAAGGAGTGCTGCAGCTGTCATAGATACACTGATTGCCGTAACAAGGCCAGTACCTAGTCTTCTAATAATACGTTCACTAAAGAAACTAGATATAATGGTTCCACCAGTTACAATCATAGACAATACACCTGCAAATGATATAGGGACTGCTAAATCAGCTTGCATGGAAGGCCAAGTTGTTCCAATCAAAGAATCTGGTAAACCAAGGCTAATAAAAGATATGTAAATTATGATGAGAAGCAATGTTGTCATGATGAATCCTTTCATATATGTATAAAATATAGTGTTTTTCTAAGTACCATCTTTTGATGGGGATTTCTGTATATCTCATTGAATGATTTTTCATAATCTAATAGGTTTCAAATATTTCGCAAATAGTTAGATAGATAGCATACGCTGCTTCTTCTTGAAAAATGTCATCAGTAAGCAGTGCTAAATCCTCCTTGTTGGACATAAATCCTAATTCTATTAGAACGGAGGGTACATTACTTTCTCTTGTTACCACTAGATTTTTACTAGAAATATAGCGCTTTTGTGTACCAAGTTTTGAAGTAATAGACTCTAGGAAAATGTTTGCTAAGATTTTACTGTTTAAACCTGCTGCATTTGTAGAGGTATTAGAGGCATAATAATATATTTCAGTACCTTTTGGGGCAGTCTTTGTATTTGCATTCATATGAAGGCTTATAAACATATCAGCACCCACTTGATCAGAAAATGCAGCTCTATCATATAAGTTTATCAAAGTGTCGTTATACCTAGTATAATATGCTTTGATCTTCGAGTCAGGAGCATCAAAATATTGTTTGGCAAGCTCATAAAGGATTGTGAAATTAAGATCCTTTTCATAATAGGTTATACCATTTAGCTTTCTAATGGCACCAGGATCTGTACCTCCGTGTCCAGCATCAAGTACAACGACATGCTCATAGATATATTGTGGATCTCCAAGAGTAATCCCTACTACTCCACTACTAAGCTCTGCAAGTTTATAACCTTGTATGGAGGCTGTCTCAATGATGATCTGAGTAAACCCATCTTTTAGTAAAAGGCCCACCTTATTCACCATATTGCCTGACCACTTGATTCCATTTTCCATAAAATAAGATACATGGTCTCCTGGGAGTTTAATCAAAATACGATTATTGTAATATTGATCTTGTGTTGTAATACTTTGAAAGGAAACTCCAGGTGGTAAGTCAAATAAAAGTGTGTATTCAGTAGTATCTGCACCAAAGACAATTCTATATTGATTTCCGTTTTTTACAATAGTATAGGAATCTGATCCCGTTTTTTCAAAGGTAAGTATTGTCATATTGCCCAAAGAGGTAATGGCTAGATTGTGAATCGTATCTAGTGTAGTCGCAATGTTGTTATCTCCCACACCGTTTACAGTACCAGGCATTTGTAAGGTAATCAGATTATCACTTTCTGTTATAGTAACTTCTAACTCTTTTATACCGGTGATTTGAAGATATTCAAGTCCAGATGACACCCCTGCTGATACTTCGTAAATTAAATTGCGAAACATACGTACATAAATTGTATAACCATCTGCTGAAACACTTAATTCATATTTTAAACTTGGATCAGTCAAATGAAATGTAATGGTAGTATCAGTGGAGGATGCGGTATCTTGGGTGGTTGCTACTATACTTCCAGCCAAAAAGCCTCCTAACATATAGGTCTGTGCAAAGCTTGTTGCATTGTTTATATGTAGACTTAAAGTAGAATCCTCTTTGGTTAAGATGGATTTACTAAAGGGAAGTGTTCCACGAATGGCGTAGGTTTCACTATTTTGAGTCATTCCTTCCATTGTGATGGATGTGATATAGGAGCTATATGATTTATCTTCTGCTCCTTCTGTCACGTTAGTAATACTACTTAAGTTATTGTATTCATTCAGGAAGGTTGGTTGTAGTGAAAGAGTCAATAATGTTCCATCGGGAAGAACCTCTTTATCAGGTAAAGATTCTTCTTCTGACTGCTCAGGTACATTTAATATAGGACTTTTCTTTAGTATTGAAGTCTTAGTAGAGGTATTCCAACTATAATCATATCCTAAATAATAGGCAACAAAACCACCAGGCACCATAATGCTTGTAAAATCTGTATCTAAGTTGGTAACAACAAGAGGGGCTGTATCCATATTTTTTAATTTGCCATTCACTTTGGCTGTCTTACTACCCATTGTAAGCTGTATGTTGGTTGTGTCATTACACAAAGTTAAAGTGTTGGTTTCTTCATCAAAATGATAACTAGCACCCACTGTAGAGTCTGCAAATACTTTATAAGCTTGCACCAAAGCGGTATTGTTTATGATTAAACTTGGTAAATCCATCACATCAATCGGGTTTGAATCTACCACAACAGAACCTCTTGTACCTGAATAAGTTACAGATTTGTTATTATAATGTAACTGTAAAGGCTTTGTTATGGAACCAATCCTAGTTTTACTGTTCCAAGTATAGGTATATCCAAAATTCTCAGCAACAAACCTGACTGGAACCATAAATTTCGTTTTATTTACATCTTTAAAAGTTATTCTTGTTGGTGCTAAGGACATGGTCATTTTTTTGCCGTCAACGATTGCAACTTTGCTGCCTTCTGTTAATACCATTTTTTTACTATCTAAGGACAAGGTAAGGGTACCTTTGGATTTGTTATAAGAATAGGAAAGACCTATTTCTGAGTTCACAAAAACATCTAAAAATGAACCCAAAGAGGTACCATCAAGAACAATCCCAGATGTCTTATTCATGTTTATTTTAGCACCTTCATAGTCATAGGAAACCATGGTTCCAGAATAGGTAAGGGATTTTTTTGTGCTATATAAATACAGGTTTAATTTAGAAGCTGCTAAAACCTGTGCTCCTGGCAGACATAATAGGATTAATATGAATGATGCAATCCATATGTAGTACTTTTTTAAATAAGCCATGATATCTCCTTTTTCTTGTGTTTGTTGTTCAGAGAATTAGAATATAAAATACTCGTAAAATCATTCCGTGCTATATTTCATTAAACCTTCTACGATTTCTTTATACTGAAAGGTTACTGTTTTTCTATCTAAGAGCCCAAAGCTCTCTCCCGCTCCGGTGAAGGAATTATTATCCCACCATATGCAAGTCATTCCATAAGCTCTGGCATATGCTACGTAATATGTGGCATAATCAATACGGGATTGTGTATTACCGTTTTTGTCCCTAGCGCCAAACTCTCCAATTACAACAGGTATTCCCACTGAAATGTATTTATCATAAATTTGTTCCATAAATTGATTTATTTCCTGAGTGTTATTCCTATTATCAATTGAAAATTCATCTACACTTCCAGACTCAGTTGGTCCTTGTAGAGCAAAATTATATGGGGTATAAGCGTGGACTGATAGGATTAACTTATCTTCTATGATATCTTTTGGTAACTCAAATTCTTGAATGAGTACTCCTTGTACGGAGGCTCCATATCCTGGGACCATAAGGTATCTGGTGTCATTATTCCCTTCACCATTTCGAACAGTGTCCACAAATGCTTGATTTAAGGCATTGATGGTTTTGACTGCATCAATACAACTTTCATTGTTAACATCTAGCCACCATTCGTAATTGGTACCTACTAATCTTGGCTCGTTTAAAGATTCAAAAATGAGATGTTCATCATATGTAGAGAAACGTTTGGCCAGTTGTGTCCATATTTTTTCAATGTATTTTTTTGAGCTATCTAGATGGTTATGATCAGGATAATAATACTCTTCTTGGTTATCATGATGGGTATTTAAAATAACATACATTCCCTTATTATACGCATAATCTACAACTTCCTGAACTCGATTTAGCCAAACTTCACTGATTAGAAATTCATCTTCTGTTACATGATCATGCCAAGACACAGGGATTCTAATCGTATGAAATCCAGCCTCCCACAGTGTATCTATCATGGTTTGGTTAGTCTTTATGCCACACCATGCTGTTTCATAGCCCAATTCATCACTAAACCAAGGTTCATCTGTGTACGCATCAAAGGTATTGCCTAAATTCCATCCAATCTTCATTCCTTTTACAAAGTCTAAGGCTGTAGAAGTGGGTATGTTCTGATTGGATATATCAATATCAGGGATCTTATAGGTAGAGACGGTGTCAATCGCTTTAGTAGGTTCGGTAGGTTTACTATATGCCTCATCCTTTGTAATTGTGCTTGTAACAGCGCTTGTAACGGTATTTGTTACAGTAGGTGTTACATCCGTAACAAAAGGTGTCGTTTCAACCTTATTTTTGCTACAGGCAGATAAAGCCAATAAGGATATTACACTATGAAACAATATTATCTTTTTGAATTTCTTCACACTTAGACGCTCCTTCTCTTTATTCTAGAGGACTGAATAATTGCCTTTTTTATACCTATTCATTATTGGAAAAACTTGATATGATAAAGATAGAAATATCTAATAAAACTATCTGATAGAAATATCTTAAGTTTTTCTTAGTATTAATCCTAAGTATACCACAATTTTACATTGAAAGAAATAAAAAATCTACAGGTATCACATTTTAAATAGCTACAAACTCAGGATTAGAAGATTTTATTATCGGAATAATTTATTAATATATAAAGTATTTTAGTGTATGCAAAACTAATGATTGAAATGTACAATAATTAATGATAAAATAAATAATAAATCAATGAAATGACCAAATGCTATTAATTATATAAATTATTATTGGCTTTACTAAATAAATTTTCCAAATAGGCATTCATTTCATAATAAAGTTGTATTACGCTATTCAAAAAAGGAGAGGCTATGAAAAAAACAGTATTTAAACTTATCTTACTATCCCTCATTGGTTCCTGTGTGCTATTCACTGGTTGTAACAGTAAGGTTTCTAAAGAAGACAGTAATCAAAATCAACAAACTACAACTACAGAACCAGAAACCACTGTAACAACAGAACCAGAAGCCACAGTAACTGCGGAACCTACAGAGGTAATTGAGGTGGAGGAACCAGCAGAAATCGCAGATGTAACTTATAAAAGAGTATCTGTACATGACCCCTCTGTAATCAAGGCAGATGGAAGTTATTATATTTTTGGCTCCCACATGGCATGGGCAAAAAGTGATGATTTGATGGAATGGACTACTTTTGAGAATAACATCAATACAGATTATTATGATCTGTTAGGTGATATTTGGACAGATTATTGTAAAACTGAATCAAACCCAGGATTGACTGGGAATCTATGGGCTCCTGATGTGATTTATAATGATACTATGAATAAATATTGTCTTTATATGAGTGTTAATGGAGATGATTGGAATTCTGTAATTACTCTTTTAACAGCAGACAATATTGAAGGTCCTTACGAGTATGCTGGTAATGTTGTATTCTCTGGCTTTAATACAACCACCCACCCTGTTGAAAAAACTGATGTATACAAGGTACTTGGTGACAATGCAGACATATCTAGATATCAGTCTGTCAATGATAGTAAGATTAATGCAATTGATCCGAATCTACAATATGATGATGAGGGCAATTTATGGATGAGCTATGGATCTTGGTTTGGCGGTCTTTATATGCTTAAGTTAGATACAGAAACTGGATTAAGAGACTATACCTATACGTATGCAACAGAGAAAAATGTTTCAGATGCCTATTATGGTTATAAAATAGCAGGTGGTAATGCTGTTTCTGGAGAAGGTCCCTATATTTTAAAAACTGATGATTATTATTATCTGTTTGTATCCTATGGTGGTTTAAGTGCCGAAGATGGTTATCAGATGAGAGTTTTCCGATCTACTAAAATAACAGGTCCTTATGTAGATCAAAATGGAGAATCTGCTATCTACACAAGAAATCTAAATAATTTATCAAGTAAAATTGGTATTAGGATCATGGGTAGTTATCAGCTATCAGGGAATTATGACACCCATGTTGCACAAGGACATAATTCTGCATTCGTTGATGAGGATGGTAAGATTCAATTAGTTTACCACACTAGATTTGCAGGCGGCAAAGATGGCATCAAAGAAGCGCATCAGGTGCGAGTACAACAACTATTTGTGAATGAAGACGGTTGGTTAATATCTGCTCCTTATGAGTACGCAGGCGAAACCTTATCAGAAACTGGCTATTCTAAAGAAGAAATGACGGGCAATTATGAATTTATTGTTCACACGCCGAATACCTTTTACTCTATTTACGGTAAAATCGTTGCGGGGATTGCACCTATTAAAAATATTACACTAAATGAGGATGGTACTGTTACTGGTGACTTAACCGGTACATGGACATATAAAGAAGAAAGTCCTGAAATGTCAGTTATCCTTGACGGTATAGAATATAAAGGTCTATTTCTAAAGCAAGCGACTGAGAATAAACATAGAATGGTTACAACCTTTACAGCATTAGGGGAAAATGTTTGTGTATGGGGAAGTAAGAAGTAAAAAGTAAAAAGATTGTAGAATATTAGTCCATAAAAAAAGATATTGAGAGAACATTTTCAATATCTTTTTTTGATGTATATTTATATACTTACTGTATCCTTTGCTTAATAGGGATTAATAAATCTAACTGTTCAGTTTTTTGAACGCTTTCTAATATATTGTTGTAAACATTGAGTTCTTCTTCTAAGCAGCCACCCATTCCATCTGGGGATCTATAGTCGATTTCATATTCTTCACTTGTGCTTAACTGATTTGAAAAGGCCTCCCATTCATGAAAATCACCGAATTTAATGCAATGGGCGGCATATAGGTCTCCTGGAAAGTATTTTTTTTCATAGGACTCTTCTACCTCTATGGTTTCAGGAACAGTTACCCAGAATTCATAACCATATACACTTTGTTCATGACTTGGTGAGGGGTTATTAAAACCAAAGACTCTGAAATCTGGTTTGATTACTGGTAAATTGATATCTCTAATCAAGCTATAAATTTTTGTACCTGCTACTTCTTCTGGACCTTCTCCTATGTGATGACTTGAAATAACCGTTGTTGGTGGCAAATACACAATTCTTATATCCATCTTTCTTTCTAAAACTTGGCTGACATTGTCTAATTGGTCCAATGTATGGTCCTCCTTTAAATTTGTTTTAGAAGGATTTAGAACACAAATGATATAATATCTACTTTGCGCTCGATTACCTTTTCTATGGATTCCTCTACCCCTGCCTCGCAAAGTTCGAATTCGTAGTTATCCTCGTTATATTTTTGGCAAACCTCATAAAACTTAAAGTTAATAACTTCAGAGCCAAAAGAGGCAACTTTTATCTTATTATCATTGGTATTCGTTAAAAGTTTATCCTTCATAATTTCAAATTGCTTGATGATTGACTTGGCATAATGATAGACCTCTACACCATAAGCAGTTAGAGTTACACCTCTGTTGTTTCTATAAAAAA
>JBKEAO010000142.1:0-2142 GCA_047972335.1 Anaerocolumna sp.
GCTCAAAATTATAGGTGTGAATATATCGACTAATGGCAACTCTAGCTTCCTTGATATTATTATATTGTGTCAGATACGCTTCTTCATATTTGAAGCTACGAAACCATCGTTCAATCATGATATTATCAGCCCATCGACTTTTACCATCCATGCTCTGATGAATTTTATTTTGTTTTATAAAATCAATGTATTGTCCACTTGTAAATTGACTACCTTGATCACTGTTCAATATTTGCGGTTTAGCCACTTTGAAAGCTTTTTTCAAAGCAGCAAGCACCATTCTTGTATCAAGTGTATCATCAACTTCCCAACCAACAATACAGCGGCTATACCAATCGATTATAGCTGTTAGATATAAAAATCCATGTTTAATTGGTATATATGTAATATCAATAGACCATGCTTGATTTGGTGCATTTATAACAGCATTACGGAGTAAATAAGGGCATACCTTTGCTAGCTGCATTCTTTTTGATAAGTTCATTTTAGGATAAATTGGAAAGATATCCATTTCATTCATATAACGTCGTGCCTTACGTCGACCTACTAGATATCCACGCGCCTTAAGCTGTGCAGACATCTGTCTTGCACCCCAAGTTGGATTTTCAGTGTGAAGGTGGTCAATAATCTCTTTGCATGTTAATTCCTCTTCTGATATCGAATTACACTTATAATAAATGCTTGTACGATTGATGTCTAGAAGTTCCGCACCAACAGAAGCAGGTATTTCTTTAGTCGTCAAAAGGTTTTGAACTAAACTTACTCTCGTAGTCAGGTCCACAGAGTTCTTCAGATTTTTTTTTCAACCAGTCAACCTGCATGGTTAACTGCCCGACTTTTTTTGCATATTCCGCTTTTTCCTTGCGCTCATCTGCAAGCTTACCCTTAAGATTATCCTCTCGCTTATCATCAAAAACTACGGAAGCATTACTTAAAAATTCTTTCTTCCAGTTTCGTAGTAAGTTGGGCTGAATATTGTTTTCAGTTGCGAGAATATTTAATTCCTTTTCTCCCTTAAGTAGCTCAATTACAAGATCTGATTTGAATTTGGCATTAAAATTTCTTCTTTGTTTGGACATGACAATGAATCCCTTCATTTAAATTAATTTCAGTATATCAGATTCATTATAAACTGTCCTAAAAAATGTCTTAATTTATGATACCATTATAGTTGGTGCTGGTTCTTCTTGTCCACATGCTGAAATTGATAAACTTATTATCATTCCAAATATTAATAATGCCTTTTTCTTTTTCATCTTTCTCTTTCTTAGTTCTAATTTTAATTCATATTAATTCCAAACTTTTCCATTCGCTCTATCTCTTTTTTATTTAAGTTTCTTAACATATTCGCTAAACCTAATGTATCACAATCTGCTAAATATTTTAAATATTGCAACCTATCATCTAATGGAATTACTACAGGTGCATATCCATTAGATAGTAATTGTTTTGTAATTAATAACCTGCCTGTCCTTCCATTCCCATCTATAAATGGATGTATTCTTTCAAACTGTATATGAAACCTCGCACAATACAAAAAGATATCCTCACTTTTCTGCTCGCTTTCATATATTAATTCTGAAATTAGTCTTGGAACTTGTGAAGCATCTGGTGGTATATGCTCTGCTCCTCTGATAAAAACACTTGCCGTTCTAAACCCATCTATCTCCGAAATATTCTTATTGATTAATTTTCCTACCGTCTTTATCATATCTATTGATATGCTACTATCTAAATTTTGTAGTACATGATTAAACGCATATTTTAGGTTTATTGCCTCATAAATTTCTCGTGCAGTGGCATTTACTTTCAATGAATTATCCTTAAAAACCAAAGCGTAGGTTTCTGCAAATGACAACGTATTCCCCTCTATGGCATTTGAATTGTAAATGCTTCTCGTTATAAAATCTTCAAAATAAGGCGTGTTCCTCTTTATTTTATTAAACATGTTTTTTTCTTTTATACCCATTCTATTTTTACCTTCACTTTATTCTAAGCTCTATCTACTGCATCTATTATACTCCAACTTCTACCTAAACTCAATCTTTTCCCAACCTCCGTTTTCTGTTTTACTTCTTCCGGTTTTACTATGGTTTTACTATTACATAACTTTTACTTGCACAACAAACTTTATGCATGCTA
>JBKEAO010000135.1:0-14911 GCA_047972335.1 Anaerocolumna sp.
CAATATTTACAGAATAGTAATCCACAATCAAGCGTGTTAAAGTGCAAAATAATATTTTCAAAATCTCTGTTTTGCACAAAAATCAACTGGACTCAAAATGAGGTCCTGAATAGTTACAGAATTTTATTTTTTGAACGGCTTACTTTATATTCAAAAAAGAGATTAAACTTACCTGAGAGTTCAATGGCCTTTTTTACGACCTCCTCAATTTTTTCTTCTTGGAGAGGCTTAATTAAGAAATTTAGTGGTCGTATTTCAAAAAGCTCCATTGCATAACTATCTTTGCCAGAAATATAAACAATTTGTGTAATTTCATTATGTAGCTCATCTCTGATTTTCTTACCAGTCTCAACGCCGTTTAACATTTGAAGTTCTATGTCCAAAAAAATCATATCAAAATAAGCTCCGTCAGAAAGAAATTGATATAACGATTCTCCGGAAAAGAATACGTCAACTTCAATCTTTTTTGGGAGCACCTTACTTAATTCTATCAATATATTTTCCAACTGAGAACATACATACATTTCATCATCACATATCGCTACCTTTAACATATATTCACCTACCCCACCTCATGCTATGATGATTATACCATAAGCAAGCCAGAATTTGTAAAAAAATATATTGCAAAGAAGTAAATAGTTATAATATAATAAAAGTTTTAGCTAATTTTGTCGTTATATGTCTGTTGGCGATTAGGATAGTAGCACTACACTCCTTTGTCTTTGCAAAGTTATATAAACCAGATATTAAAAACATCTAGCTCAAAATTAACAAATTAATGTTACCATAAAATAATACTAATGTAGCATAGTGGCATAATTAATATATTATTTTGGTAAAAACTAAAATCTATAAAAATCAATTGCTGGGAAAGTATTGCCTTTCTAAATTTGCCGCGGACCTGAAACTTAATTATTTTTTCATTATGACACTATGGTTATCAGCTCCTAGGCAAACCACTCTACTTCCTAAATCTACGTTCTTTTTTTGTAATCTTGAATGCCAAACTTAATTCTTCGCCCAAGATGTATTATTCTACTATATTTGTACTGACACACTATGTTCCCAAGGCAATCTCTGAGAATGAGATCAAGAGAAGATTGGTTTTGAAGTTTTACCAAAAAAATACATTAGTTTTGCCATTCATCCGCACAAACATTGTTCTTTTGATAATATCAAATTACCAAAACAAGCCCAATTATGAGAGGAGGTTGAGAAACGATGATTATGCTTTATTTACATACTCTATGTAAATTAAGAATAATCACTGATGGATCGTTTGGGTAAAAGTTTGATTAACTATGAGTTTAATTTCCGTAACCTTATTTGATTAAGGTTAGGAAGCAAAAACATGATTGGAGGGATACCTATGCTTAGATTTAAAAGAATGCTGACACTATTATTGGCTTTAGTGATGATGTTAGCAATGAGTACAACCGCATTAGCTGCTGATAACACTTCGAATCAACAAGTTACGGATGTCGATATGTCAGTAGAGGTTCCGGAATCATCACAAAATGCCAGAGGTACAATTCAATTGGATGATTTACTGGAAAATTCAGTTATAACTTCAAAAAGTAGTAGTGTTGTGGCAGGTACATATGTATCTGATGATTATGGTGCGGGACTTGCAGGTTACACTTTTCAAATTGAATTTGATTGGGAAGCCGAAGTCAACAGCAGCGGAGACTATATTTTTAAAAGAATAACAAACGCCAACATAGAAACAACGACAAACTATATTATTATTGGCTTGACTTGGGCATACAGTTCCTATGATATTACTGAAAACACCTATACAATCAGCTCAAATAAGAAAAGTGTTACGTTCAATACCACATATTTATTTGAGTTTATGATTAAAGATGATATTACAGGAACAATACATGAACTTGAGCAGAGTCATAGCAACCGTATAGTCCTGAATGACCTATTGTAAGAAAGGAAGGGAGTTATATGAAAAAACTATTTAGTATGTTAATGGTATTTGCCGTTTTATTTACTTTCGGTGCATCCATGCAAGCATATGCGCTTGATGTGGAGACAGAAAAAGTTACCTTGACGGAATTTGCTAATATCCAGAATGAAGGATCAATACTTCAGGTAACGGAGGATGAAATAGCCGAGTTCGAAAGTATCAAAGCTGAAAACAATAATATCTATCAAGATTTCTTGGGTAACGGTGGAATTATTGTTTTACTGAAAGATGGAGGGACAGTATCTCTTGACAACGCATTAGATATTCCTTTTACTTCTGAAGATGCTGAAACAAATAACAAAAATGAGGCTTTCGTATCTGACCTAGGTACTGATGTTGCGGCTATTTATTATATGCATCAGGGTGCATTTGGCGTACATGAAATAAATATCGGTAGTCAAGATAAATTTGATTACGCCGTAGTTGAAGAAGTTATAAATGATATTCGTGAAAAGCAAACGACTGAGGTGGCCAAAGCATCAGATTCAGGAACATATCTGGGCGAAAGAGATTATACTTATACAAGGCAGCCTAAAGGCAAGCTTAATGCCAGTTATGAATTCTATACAGTGCAAAACTATTATTCAAAAGATTATTACATTGTTAAGGCTAATGTAACTGGGATGCCGGGTTGTGATTTAGGCAGCCCATATGAAACCAAATATCAAGGCGAAGAAATGAATGTGTCATTAAGTAGCAGAAGTACCAGCGTCACCCGTGACGCATATGGACCATCAAGGACAATAGGATCATCATCCTACTCGGTTGATTTAGGACTTAGCTTTGAAGAAGAGATAACATTAAGTTTGGGTCTTAGCTATTCAAGAAATATTGATGATACAGATATTGACGTATCTCTATCATCAAGTGGTGCTGAATGGGATGTTACATTAACAGAAGACGCACAGGAAGATTCTTTTAACTTTGAACCAGGAATTACCTTTGATTGTCCCGATAACAAAGCAAGTATTTCTATATCAACCTATTCAAGCTATACTTTGGACTCCTGGGATACAGCTCAAGAAGTTATATCTTTAAGTAAAACTTTTACTGCTTATTCTACGAGTCTTTCAAATTAATTAGTTTTTATTAGTGCAGAACAATTTCAAATTGTGCTGCACTCTAAAAACTTGTGATACCATAGTGGTATAGCCGATTAACCTAAGAGATAAGCTGTTTCTTTAAACGAATTACTTGTGGAATTCGCAGTAGTTCGAGAAACAGCTTATTTTGCTATAATAACAATGTTGATTTCGTTGTCTAAACGTGTTAGACTGAAAGTGTCTAATATGATTAGACAAGGGGGTTATCATATGGAACAATATAAATTGGGGGAAATGGAACAGCGGCTCGCTGATTTGATTTGGAACCATGAGCCAATCTCCTCCCGTACCCTTACGGAACTATGTGCGAGAGAATTCGGTTGGAAAAGAACCACAGCCTATACGATGCTTAAACGTCTTAGTGAGCGGAGTATTTTTAAAAATCAAAATGGTATAGTGATTGCCTTAATGAGTAAAGATGAGTTTCGGGTAGGACAAGGAAAAGAGTTTCTGAAAGAAACATTTGAGGGATCATTGCCTCAATTTCTTGCAAGCTTTATCCGGCATAATAAGTTGAGTGAAACAGAAATTAATGAAATACAGCGCCTAATCGACGAGCATAAGGAGGAATAGCCATGCTAAATTACAAGAAACCTGCATTTTGGACGGTCTTAATTGGAGTTCTTATTGTAGTTGGAGTTTGTGTTAGTCTTGTCACGAATTCTTTGAATTATCACCAAAAAATTATGGTGAATAATATGGTTTACCAACAAAAGGATGAAAATATTGATGCACTACCTGAAGGTAGCATTGTACTCGGTACATTGGAAAGTGTATTAGAGCGGGAAAAAGAAAATCCCCCAAAAAACTTTCAGGCTGTAAATATAGATAATAAGTACGCAGGAAACGCGCTTTATCAGAGTGATACAGTTGCAAATACCATTTACCTTGAGGATTTGACAGGTAAATATATCCCCTTTATTAGAGTATATGATGATAAAAATGGATTTGATATGACTGAGCAAGAAGTTGCCCGCATATTAGGTTATTCATCTGCATACTGCTACTCTACTTACGAAATGGATGGCGGACTCTATATTATCGGATTCCTTGCTGGTGGTAATGAAGGAAATTCTGATATTGGAGCGGGCTTGTTTCAATACAAAAACGGTCAATATGAGTTGCTTAGTCAAACAATTCATAAAGGGCAGGCATTGGAACAAAATCGTATTGCACTAGGTACGCTGACTGCACCTGATGACCAATATATTGATGTAATACTAAGCAACAACGAAAATCTTGCGGAGATACGCCGAGTGGCAGGGGCTGACGCTATCAGTGAGAAAGTTGACGGTGTTAATCCGAGTATGACGGTGATGAAGTTTTCAAAAACATTGACCGATGTTACTTATACCTTTTATGATGCTGCTGGGCAGGAGATAGATTTATTTGAGCGGTCTAAAGTAATAATCCCGTAACAGGCAGGATCTCCGGATGCTTATTGTTTATAATCGAGTAGGAAGATAATCAATTAATGATTATCTTCCTACTCGATTCTTCTAAAGATTTACAAGGGATGTGAATTACCGTTCCATAGTATTTATTATCATTTTGGGGTATTTTTTTTGTGTAGATATTTGTGTACAGGAATTTCAATAGCAGGCGTACTTAAGATTTTACTGGTTGAAATCTCGGATTTTTGCATTAGCTACAAAGCAGGAAGAAGGATTTAAGCAACTATGTTGATAAAACGTCTTATGTATCGGATTATCTGGAGATTGCTTTAGAAAGGTTACAGCAGGTGGTGCATAATTTATCCGAAGCATATAGTGTTTTGTATAAGACATTAGAAAATGTCACAAAGTACTCTTCACTTCGGTTAGATGATAAGAAACTGACACCGTCAGAATTAAGGAATCTGGTGGTATCTAACCCATGGAAATTATAATAAGTACATAAAGCGTGTTCTTGATAATATTGGGATTATCAAAATGTCATCATATTCACTTAGGCATTCATTTATAAGTATACTGGTAAATGATAAAAATAAGGATATTGCAAGCATAGCTGAAATAGTTGGACATAATGATATACGTGTTACTTTAAAATATGCAAGACATACAAACGAAGTGAAGAAAACAGCTACGATGAAAACATTCGACAATCTTTTTGATATGGATTGATATAATTTAATTATGAAAAGGACTCAGAGGATTTTTGCTGAGTTCTTTTTATAACGAGATTTTGTGGTAGTTCTCATGTAAAACGAACAGGTGTCTTTGATTTTATTTAGAATTATTGGAAATGGGTATTTTAAGTGCAAAATTAAGAAGGCTGAATCAGAGAATTTTATTAATGTATGTTTTGTAAGCATTAATAAATATGTAATAAATACGAGACCAATCCATTACAAGATAATTAAGGCTATATATTATGTAATGAAAAATTGGTATAGTAAAAACGTGTAATTTGTTGTATTGTTTATATTAAGGTAGTTCATATTGATGACATAAAAACTTCTTACTTATAATGCTACATCAACAAATCATATTTTTAAAACGATAGTTGAGCGTTGTATCTGTAGGGATAAAGATTTGAGGTATAATTCTGTAGAGCAGATTATATCAGATATAGATATTACATTAAAATCACTGTCAGAGGTACAAGACAAAACTGATACCATCAATAAAATTTTGAATAGTCAATATGATACTCAAGTACATGAGTATATAATGGATTTAGTGGCATCAGATAAATTAAGTAAATTTATAGTTGCAAATAAATTGTCTTCATTATGGGAAATAGTAATTCAATTTGAAAGTGTATATTAAATTGAAATTTTAAGATCAATTGAAGGAGGATATGTTGAGGCTACAGGCTATGGTGGTTGGGGGAATTTCGATATATTTTCCAGCATAACATACAACCTTTGTTTACAGCTTCAAGACATGGAATCCAAAAAGATTTTACGAAGAATTTTAGAAGAATGTGCTAAGGTTAGGTATGGAGCAAAAAATTTATTGGATCAACATTCAGAATTGATTATTTGTACAACAGAGGATGGACTTACAAAAGTAGATGTTACTTTAGAAAATGATACAGTTTGGCTGTCAGTAGCACAAATGGCAGATCTCATTCAGCGGGACAGAAGCGTGATATCGAAACATATAAAAAATATTTTTGAAGAAGGTGAACTTCTGGAAGAAAGCAATGTGCAAAATTTGCACATTGCAAATTCGGATAAACCAGTAAAATTTTACAATCTTGATGTAATTATTTCAGTGGGTTATCGTGTGAAATCTCAGAGAGGTGTCCAATTTAGAATATGGGCAACTAATATTCTAAAAGAATATATGAAGAAAGGCTTCGCCATGGACGATGAACGACTTAAAAAAATGGGTGGTGTCATTTTCAGGGGATCAACCCACATTAAAAGAAGCTAAAATAGCAAAGAATTATCTTGATGAAAAAGAACTTCGAGCAATGGGACAGCTTGTGTCAGGATATTTAGATTTTGCAGAGCGTCAAGCAGAACGTGAACAGACGATGACTATGAAAGATTGGGTGAAGCATCTGGAGAATATTTTGATCATAAGTGTAGAAAAGCTCCTTATTGGGAATGGCTCTATCAGTCATTTACAAGCGATGGAAAAGGCAGAAGGCGAATACAAAAAATACAAGACTCGAACGTTGAGTAATGTGGAAAATGACTATTTAGATAGTATTCGCGCATTAGAGGACATTACTTCACATAAAAAATAATTCAGCCCCAAATCCTTCCTTGGAGGTTGTTTACATATAGGGGTATCAGGACATTAACTTTTTTAGGGAGGATGACAAATCTTTAAGAATTTTACTTTTGTGTATAACATTTGTGTAAGTCGGTTACAGAATGGCTACAACCCTTGAATATACTGGTATTGTAGGACTTGATGGTCGGGTTCTGCAACACCCTGAT
This sequence comes from Anaerocolumna sp., assembly GCA_047972335.1. Classification (GTDB taxonomy): domain Bacteria; phylum Bacillota; class Clostridia; order Lachnospirales; family Lachnospiraceae; genus Anaerocolumna. Next base: position 6,983 of record JBKEAO010000135.1, read on the forward strand.
CACCAGTTCAAATCTCACTGTCGTCTCTCTCAATGGAGTCCTCAAAATCTTTATATAGGCGTAGGGGACTTTAGGTTTGGAATAACTAAATAGGGATTGATATTGCACAATTAGCAAATACTTAAATTGACAAGAAGAAACAATGTATTTTGAATAAAATGTAAGGAGTAGTAAGATGAAACCTAATATTATTTTTTATTTTTCTGATCAACAAAGGCATGATACCATGGGGTGCTATGGACAAAAATTGGATGTGACCCCTAATTTGGATCGTTTAGCAAAAGAAGGTGTGTGTTTTGAGAATGCTTATACCTGCCAACCTGTATGCGGGCCAGTGCGCGCTTGTCTGCAAAGTGGTAGATATCCTACGCAAACAGGTTGTTTTACCAATGGGATTGCACTAGACTTTACACAAAAGTACTTGGCTGATTATTATAATGAAGCAGGATATCAGACTGCATATGTAGGAAAATGGCATCTTGCAACTAATAATTCTTCTGGAGAAAAATATGAAATTAGCGCTGTACCTAAAGAGCGTAGAGGTGGATACAAGGATTATTGGATGGCTGCAGATGTTTTAGAATTCACCTCACATGGCTATAATGGATACGTGTTTGATAAAGATAATCAAAAAAGAGAATTTATAGGCTATAGGGCTGATTGTATTAATAATTATGCCATTGATTTTATTCGCAACCAAAACTCTGATAATCCTTTTTTCTTATTTGTTTCTCAAATTGAGCCTCATCATCAGAATGACCATGACTGCTATGAAGGGCCAGATGGTAGTAAGGAACGATTTAAAAATTTTGAAAGACCAGAGGATCTTCCTGAAGGAAAAGGAAATTGGCAAAAAGAATATCCTGATTATCTTGGATGTTGCCATAGTCTAGATTATAATGTAGGTCGTCTAATTGAAACTTTAAAAGATAAGGGAATATACGATAATACGATTATTATTTATACTGCGGACCACGGTTCACATTTTCGAACAAGAAATGAGGAGTATAAAAGAGCATGCCATGATGGCTGTATTCATATACCATTAATTATTGCTGGTCCTGGGTTTAGAGGTGGAAAGCGTATTGATAATATGATAAGCTTGATCGATTTACCACCAACTTTATTAGATATAGCAGGGATTGATGTACCTAGTGATTTTCAGGGAAGAAGTATAAAACCCCTGATGATGGAACCAATTAAGGATTGGGCGGAAGAGGTGTTTTTACAAATCAGTGAAAGCCAAATAGGACGTGCGATTCGTACCAAACAATATAAATATTCTATACGTGCAGAAGGAGACCCTTGGACCCAGCCAGGGGCAGAAGTTTACTATGAAGACTTTCTTTACGATTTATTAAAAGATCCATTCGAGAAAAATAATTTGGTACAAGATATTAAATATAAAGATATTCGAGAGGAACTTGGTAGACGTTTAATCTCAAGAATGAAAGATGCAGGAGAAAAAGCACCAATCATTTTGCCATCTAATCATAAGGAACTGTCGAACTAAGTAATAATTTGTATAGCTCCTTGATTTAATGTATATCTTTCTGATACATGTCTTGAACGGTTCGCCCAGGCAATTAGGGCGGGATATACTGATTACATTGGGTTAGATGGTTATAATCAATATGAAAGTTTTGACGAAGAACCTAGAAGGAATAAAAAATTATATTTAGATGTGTTAACGGAATTATTTTGGAGATAATAAGGAGGGTAGTGACCCAGAGTTAAAACCCTGGACCGGAGACTTTTTAGTGTATTACTTAGAAAATGGAAATAAGGAAAAGGACTTACCTCTTCTATGGTTTGAAGGGAAAGATATGTCCTATTATGCAAGAAAAAGTTTGAGGAAACAATTAACAAGAGGATGGAAGAGACTTATTACAAACCGATATACAATTGGTGTACGCAGCACGGGATTGCACTAACTATAATGAAAGAAATTAAAATGAGTAATAATTTGAACAAATCCGTTGGAGACTTTAAACTAATTTCTCCAACGGCAGTGCAAACAGATACTTCCATTGCAATTATTTGGGACAAACAAGCGAATAGAGAAGAATTAAGATATTATGAGATAAGTGTACGGACTAAAACCCAGCAAGAGTTATTTGATATTACTTCGTATGGAGCAGTAGGTGATGGAAAAACACTGAATATAAAGACTGTAGGTGGTTTAGGGGAGCTATTAATATAGACCAGTTTTATAGTCATGAGGAATTTGAAATTGACACATTAGAAGAAATAAATGAAGGTACCCCACCTATTAATTTATCATATAGCATTGTTGGTATACCGACCAATACATCAATACTTATATAGATGTACATATCTCAATATAAGAATACTAACAATATAAACCTATTAAGTATTTATTGTATAACAAGATAACTAATAATATCAATAGACTTAAATTACAAGACTACAAAAAATAAGCCTTCATATTATCTAAATAAATAGCCAGAGTCTCCCTGTTCAAACTATAATATACTTTATTGGCACTGACCTCTGCTTTTAAAAGTCTTTCTTTTAACAGAGCATTTACATGATGGGAAATGGTAGCAGTAGTAAGTTGTAATTCATTGGCTAGTTCCTTTCCATAACAAGGTTTCTTACTTACATACTCTAGAATATCCACTTTACTTTTATCACTTAAGAGTTTACCAATATTAATAATATCTTCTTTCTTTATAGATCTATTGGTTAGTATAAAATGTTCATTTAACATAATGCCAATTCGGAGTACATCAGGTTTTGTGGGCAGATCCTCATCTGTAGATAGGGATACACGAAAGGGCTGGAATAAATGTGGAATAATTATGGTGCCTGCACCACTTTCTGTCCAAGTAAATCCCATTTTTTCTTTAATAATTTTTATGATATCATTCTTTTTATGGTATGCATGCCAATAATTACAAAAAGTCTCTGAAAGAGTAGTGATTGTATTTATATGTTTATTTTTAAATAGTTCCACTACTTCTGATAATAATGTGATTACCTCATTATAATAGGATTCCTGATTATGATAGATTTTAATAGCCTCCCATTTGGCGTCTTTATCAAAGGAGGAATCCTCTAGGAATGCAATCAGGTCAGCCAGAGATTTTAGATTTTTCTCTGATGTGTTTGCGCTTTGTTCGCAGTCAATTAATTTGGCATAGGATTTAACCTTTGTTTCTTCTTTCATTTGACCAAACATTTCTTTATAAGAAATAAGTTGATTATGGTATTCGTGAAAGTTCCATAGGATGGATAACCCTGCATAGGTAGAGAAATCTCCATTGCGGGCCTTGAAAAGGTATTCTATTCTTTTCTTTTGTGTTGTAAAATATTCTGTTATGTCACAATACATAGAGCGTAATAGTTGAAAATGTTCCCTATTGCCCTCTGTCTCTTCTCCTTGCAGATCCAAATTTCTTTGGAAGGAGGTCTCCATATCATCATTGTTTATCCAAAAGTATAGTAAAATATAAGCCTCACCAACTAAGTCAGGCGTTTGTAATATCTGTAATCTCTTTTCCATCCATATTGTCCTCCATTGTATTAATCTTCACTGTATTAGTCTTCTCCAAACTAATCTTCTCCGAATTAGTCATTTTAGTATGATTCTCCTTGGCATTGTGTTCTATGGAATTAAGACGTTTTTTACTGCATAATAAAATACTAATACTAATATCTGCTATTGCTGCTATTAAAAATATTACTACAGTTGGAGTGAATTTGGCAAGGAAGCTTATAACAAAAGATGTAATAGGAATAGCAGAAACAGCACAAGCACTAAATATAGCAGATACTCTTGCAATGTAATCTTCCTTTACATTTTTCATAAATTCCACATTAAAAAAAGTGGTTAAGGTAGCAACGCCAACTCCCTGAAGCAGGGCTGAAATCGCTATAATACTATAAATTAATATCTCAGATGTAATAAAACGACCGGTTAATACGAGTACTAAATAAAATATGCCAATAGAGTATGATCCTAGAGAAGCGATAAAGCGTTTGCTCAACCGGTTACTAAAGTGTGGATAGATAGCTGCACCTATGATCATACCAAGGGTTATGGAAATACCCAAAATAGATAACATTATTTCATTTACCTTTAAAACCTCTGTAATTAATGGAGCTTGTAGACTATTAAAAGGAACTAGAATGGCATTTAAAAATACAGCTAGTAATATAAAATACTTTAGAATAGCATTGTTTTTTAGATAGTTAAATCCACCCCTTAAAGTGTCTATATACCCTGTAATATTAACTTTTTCTTGCTCTATTTTATTTTCATGTACCCGGACAGTCAGTATGATAAGAGCCGAGAGAAAAAAGGTTATCATATCTATATAAATTGCCGTTGAAACTGAAAATATAGAAATAATTGCTCCTGCCATACCCAGGCCAATAAGCTCCATCACATTGCAGGCACTAGAGTTTAGGGAAAGACCCAAAGCATAATATTTCTTATCAAGAAGCTTTGGTAAAAGTGATTGGGAGGCTGGACCCCGAAATGCTTCTGCGCAAGAGATTAGGACTGATGCAAATAATAGTATCCATTGATTTAAAAAGCCACATAAAAAACCTGTTGCAACAAAGCCAACACAGAACCCTCGTATTAGATCAGTAAGTATCATAATCCTTTTCTTGTTTTTTCCTTCAATTGCAGCTCCTGCAAATGGTTGTAAAAGAATTGTTGGTATTCTATTTACTCCAAAGATAATAGCAGACCAGGCTGCACTCTGAGTAATCTGATATACAAGCCATGTAAAAGCAATACTATCGATGGAATCTCCGAAGCGATTAATCACAGCAGCTATGACAGTCTTCATATATTCTTTCTGCCGAAATATCTGCCTATATCCTATTTTTTCTTCCTCATTCATAAAATGTCCTTTCCCAGATTAAGCTTCTTGTTAGACAATAATAATTATGTTATTAAATATTAATCTAACACAAGTTCCAATAAATGTCAATTTTTTTATTAGATAAACATCTAATAAAAACAAAACACGCATCTAATGTAAAGGTGCTACTTTTGATATTTCAACTTATAAATTAGAATCAAATTGATAATAGATAAGTTTGCGTATATAAAATACGCCAATTATGACAGTTGAAGAGCAATTTTCCACATGGTATACTAAATGCGTATTATGAGTAAGTTGCGGAGGGGATTGTAAGTATCTGCTTCGGTAAAACATAATTCATCTAAAAATGACTTGGGGTTTTAAGTTTTGGGAAAGGTATGGGAAACAAAATGAATATAATTGCATTATGTAATGGTATTGATATGCCAGAGGAAGTTACAAAAAATATTATAGAATTACAAGATACTTTGGATTATGCTGCATTACAACCAGCGGCAGCTAAGTTATTCCATCGTATGAGTTGGGCACAAGGTCTTGAAGAAGCAAAAGACATATTAGGTGAGGATAAAAATGGATTTAAGATACTTACTTTTATGTTAATTACAGGACTTGAAACCTTTAAATTGTATGAAGAAAAAGGGATTGGTAAGGATATCTTTTTTGATACCTTTAAATGCTTTTCCAGATTTGTAAGAGAACATATGGCTAGTTTTCATACCTATGGATTTGATAGAGGGTTTTGGACCCCAAGACATATTGCTATGGAAGAGTTTCGTCTAGGAGAACTTGAATTTGAAATAGAAAAGTGGAAGGAGGAAGTTGTTATTAGTGTACACATTCCCTCTGATGCAAAGATAAGTAAAGAAAATTTTATGAACTCTTATTCACAGGCAAAAGAATTCTTTCAAAGATTTTATCCTAATTTAAAGTTCAAATATTTTATATGTGATTCCTGGATGCTATCTCCAGCATTAAAAGAAGTGCTATCGCCTGAATCAAGGATTATTCAGTTTCAAGAGGATTACACCATCGATGAATGGAATAAAGAGGATCCCTCCTATAAGGAATGGGTGTTTAAAAATCCTAAGGTTACAATTGAAGAAATGGCAGAGGGTACATCTTTACAGAGAAATATAAAAGAATTTGTTAAGAGCGGAGGGTGTATTGGAACCGCTGTTGGATATATAAAAATGGATTATTAATGTGTTTCTATTTTAAATTATAAACAATAAATCAAGTATAAACAATCAAGCATAAACAATAAATTATTATATTTATATATTAAGAAATTGTTATTTAATTTACTACAAATTTTGAATTTATGAGACACATAAAGTCTATAGTCCATAAAACCATCTGAACTCTTACTAATATAAGAATTGCAGATGGTTTTTTATATTTTACAATATAAAAGCTAGTAATAATTAATAAGGAGCGGTAAAAATCGGTAAAAAGCTTATTCATTATTTGTCGCTTCAATCATACCTTTTAACTGAATGCTTTCTTCAAAGTCTGGTTCTAATGCAAGAGATTTATCTAAATATATAATGGCACTGTCAAGTTCCATTAAGTTATAATAACAAAGAGCAATCTCATAGTAAATAGCAGCATCTTCTCCATAAAATTCTATGGAGGATTCAAAAAGTTTTGCAGCATCACAATCAAAGCCAAAATAGCCCAGTAAAGACCCTAAGCAAAAGAAGAGATTACCTTCTTCTCCAATAGGGAAATAATGATCCCAAACCTTATAGATAGTAGATATAAGTTCCTCTTTGGGGAAGTCTTTATCATCGGCAATTCGTTCAAGAAATGTATTATAAAATTCCAGGAAGGTTCTACTGTCCCAAACTGTAAGTCTAAGAAAGGCTAATAGCTCTTTGGAAGTAAGGGTTGTATTATGTGGTACCACCGCTTTTTTTAGGGTATAAAATTCATCGGGACCAATCCCATCCACCATCTCCTTGTAAGCCATAATGGTTTCTAAAAATTTATGATTTCGTTTGCTTAATAAAAACAAGGACATGGTTACATTTTCATGATCATAGATACTATGAATAGCCTCACCCCCAAGATTATTAAAATAAAGTTCCATAGCGTGAAAATTAACAGTTAAGGAGATGGAACCATGCTTTGATAAAAAGGGATGATATATTCCTTCCATAGACGCTAAGTTTCTATAGCCTTTATCCGTTGAGATAATAAGAATATCATCTTGAAATAAATCCTTTAATCTGTTTATACATCTTAAAGCAATGATAGGAAATGAAAAAGCACTATCCTCTAGGTTTTCTTTATAAAAATGAAGAATACTATTAAAATTAGGATCCTCATAATACTGTGTAGAGGGTGATAAGTGGTCAGTATACTCATAATCTAAACCAGCTAGAATAGAATTATCTTTTGAAGCAATTTCTTCTGTAACAGGGTTTTCTTTTGAAACAATTTCTCCTGCAATAGGGTTATCTTTTGAAGCAATTTCTTCTGCAATAGAATCATCGTTTTCTTTTAAATCAACATCCTCTCTAATAGAGGTGACTGTAATCAGTCCTTCATAAAGCTTCTCCTCATTCACATAAAAGGTGTCCTGAGGAAGACTATCAAAGGTATAGTTTGCAAATAAAATAAGTGGATTTTTTAGAGAATCTTTTTTTAGAACTTCCCCACTATATCTTAATCTGATTTCATTATCTTCTGCTATGTCAAAGGTTGCACAATCAAGTATTCCATCTTCAAAATAGGGTTTTAAATAACTATGATTTAGCCAATAAGTCACATTTCTTTCTGCAAGGTCTGTAATAATATACTTATACTTTATGTCCTTTAAGGAAGAATTCTCTAGGATATTAGTAAATCTTTTAAGAAAAGTATATGTGAACCTACCAACACCTGCGGCTAGTTCCATGATATATATGGTGGTATTTTTATCAAAATCTTTGCTGGCGGCAATATCCCTACAATAGCCAAATACAGTCTTAGCATATAGATTTGCAATATAGGGATTGGTGGTTATATATTGAGGGACGATGCCTTTAATCCAAGCTTCTGGCCCCTGATTTGCATAAAA
>JBKEAO010000145.1:0-9346 GCA_047972335.1 Anaerocolumna sp.
AAACTGGATGATAAGGGAGATAAGGAAAAGATTTATTATAAAAGCAGATGGATTAAGGAAGATGGACTGGAACAGCAGCTGATTGTAACCTTTTCGTTAAAATACAAGGAATATCAGGAAACCATTCGCAGTCGACAACTGGAACGAGCCATGAAAGCTGTTAAAAAAGGAAAATCCGCAGTGGAAACAAAGCGTCAGAATGACCCAAAACGTTTTATAAAAGTAGACCACGCTACAGTAGACGGAGAAGTAGCTGATAAGGCAGCATACTACATTGACCTAGAGGCAGTAAACGAAGAATCACAGTATGATGGATTTTATGCAGTCTGTACCAACCTAAATGATGAAGCACAGTCCATTGTAAAAATTAATAAGAGACGCTGGGAAATTGAAGAATGTTTCCGGATCATGAAAAGTGATTTTGAGGCTCGCCCAGTTTACCTTCACGACAAAGAAAGAATAAAAGCCCATTTTATAACCTGTTTTATTGCACTGATTGTATACAGATATCTGGAAAAGAAGCTGGATGAAAAATATACTTGCAGTCAGATATTAGATTGCTTAAGAGAGATGAATTTCCTAAAATTTGAGGGGAAAGGATATATTCCTACATACAAAAGAACAGACCTTACCGATGCATTACATGATGCTTTTGGCTTTAATACATCGAAACAGATTGTTCCAATAAATAAAATGAGAAATATTTGTGCACAGACAAAAAAACAGCTTGCATAACGTGCAATGCCAAAATTTATAAAAGTCTCTCAAACCAGTAAAATCAAGGCTTGCGAGACTCTTTTATCGTTTTAGGTGTCAAAAACAGGATTATATAACAGGTAAATATAAAAGTCAACAACTTTTTTAAACTTTTTTTTTATTTTTTTTGACATAATATTTTATCATAATATTACTAATTTAACATAAAAAATGTAAGCCACTTTACACTATAAATAGTTTAGTGTAAAGTGGGCTTTTCCCTCTGAATCAATGTCCATAATGATAAAAGAAGGCTTACCGCCTTCCTGGCGTGGTTGGCTAATGCTTCCAGGATTTATTACCCACACATCATCACTTAGATCGATGAGAGGACGATGCGTATGACCGCAAAATGCAATGTCTATCCAATGAGACCTAGCTATATCCTTTAATCTGTCCATACTAAAGTTCACACCATATCTGTGACCATGTGTCATAAAAACTCTATAATTTCCAATGGTTATTATCTTCTCTTTTTCTGTACTTGTAAAAAAATCATTATTCCCTGCAACCATTTCACATTTACAAGTAACCAAATCTGAAATAGAAGTAGAGCTCTCTTCAAAATCACCTAAATGAACCATCAAATCAATTGGAGAAACTTTCTCAATTGCCTTGACTAAATTATTATTTCTTCCGTGTGAATCACTAACAATCAATATCTTCATCTATTTAACGCCCCGCAGTATTTCTTTCATCTTTTCTAATGCCAGTCCTCTATGACTTACCTGATTTTTCATTTCAGGTGATAACTCTGCACTAGAACAGCCAAACTGTGGCACCATAAAAATAGGATCATAACCAAATCCATTCTCTCCAGTGATTTTATGCCCTATATACCCTTCAATAACCCCTCTAGTGGTCTTAATTTCCCCATTTGGGTATGCACAAGCAATAGCGCATACAAATCTGGCTGAACGGTCTTCTCCTGTCACATCTTTTAATTGATCAATGATATAATTATTTTTTATATCATAAGAGGTATTTTCTCCTAAGAATCTAGCAGAATAAATTCCAGGCGCCTTATCCATAGCATCTACCTCTAGTCCCGAATCATCCGCTAACACTATTTTCCCCGTCATCTCCATAATTGTCTTAGCTTTTATAATTGCATTATCTTCATATGTGGAGCCATCTTCTACGATATCTATAGATATACCAGCTTCCTTCATGGAGATAACTTCATAATCTAAATCACATAAAATATCTCTAATTTCCTTCAATTTGCCTTCGTTTGTGGTTGCAAAAATAATGGTATCTTTCATACTAACTAATCTCCCTACTTTTATCGCTTAATAATTCTGTAAATATCTATTTATAAATTTTACTTATCCTTTCAAAGCTTAATTTTACTTCAATGCTTTGATTATTACGTTATATATAGATTCAGCTATTTGTTTCTGACTATTTACATCAGCAAGTACTGAATAATCATCATAATTTGTAATAAATCCCAATTCAATTAAGGCAACAGGCACATTTGAATTACCTACAATAACCATTTCACTAGCCGGCACCAACCCCCTGTTAATTCTACCTGTTATGCCTCTTAACCCATCAAATAAATGCTGAGCAAGTTCTTTTGAATTAAGATCATTTATTGTTTCATTTGCAGTTTCATTTGCTGTTTCATCTGTAGATTCATTTGCTGTTTCATTTGCTGTTTCATTTGCTGTTTCATCTGTAGATTCGTTTTCATTATATAGTACTTCAAGCCCATTTGCTGCACTTGAATCACTGGCATTACAATGAATACTAATGAATAAATCGGCTTGGACACTGTTCGCCAATGCAACTCTTGGATTTAAATAAACTGTTTTATCTTCTAACCTAGTGTAATAGACTTTTACGTCCTTATTCTGCTCCATAATATCTTTCAACTGCAATAGTATGCTTAAATTAATATCCTTTTCATATGCATCAAAGCTACTGGCAAATGCACCTGGATCTTTTCCTCCGTGTCCTGCATCTAACACAATGACACTGTCATAGACCTCCTTAGGCTCCTTTAGAGCAACATAAATCCTATTGTCATCTTGATAAATAAATGGCTCGTATACCTTATCCATTTGAAATTCAATTACACTTGTATCCTCCATTTCGCCTTTAACATTACTAAAATCAAAGGATACAACTGGGTCATAAATTAGATCTTTAGGGGGTTCACCATATGCTGTTATGGACCCATCTTCATTGATTTCCTCAGGAATCAAATACATTTTTAAAGTATCATTCTCATTTAAATAATTGCCCTCATTCAAGTTCTTGTTCTGGTTCTCGTTCAAGTTCTGGTTCTCGTTCAAGTTCTGGTTCTCGTTCAAGTTCAAGTTCTCGTTCTGGTTCTCATTCAAATTCTGGTTTTCGTTCTTATTTTCTGATTCTAAATCACTTATTAATATCTCTTCATCTTGAATGGTACTCATATCTATAATTTCTAGCTCAGTGTTTGAATTTCCTATAAATTTTATATTATGATTCACCCTTATAATGTGATCTACTTGTATCAAATCAGCATCCAAATCTTGTATAGTAAGAATTAACTTATTATCCATGTAGTCATTTTGAACTTTAATATTATAATCCATTTGATTGGGTTTTTTAATGACAATATACTTTTCACCAATCTCTGTGTGTGTTTCTACATAGTTAAAAACACTTTCCAAATCATCCTTCATATTATGGTCTTCAGTATTCATGTCTGCATGTTCGACAGCGTAAGCAATTTCCTTGTTTGCCTTCCCATCATAGAAAAATAACACGGCAATGGATATCACAAAAAGCAGGCATAGAAAACTACCTAAGGCTGTCCTTCTTAAAAGTCTTTCTTCCATGAAAATTCCCCCTGTTAGGTTGATTATACTATGTGGGATGAAATTCTACAATATACTTTTTATTTATACAATTTATTTCAATGTAATGTAAATTCCCATCTATATTATATATTCTCCCATTCTATTTTGCATAGTTACTATCTTTTAGTAAATCCTTTTTATTATTACACGTATCCAAATTATTATTTGGAAACATACAATAAAAGGGCATATTACCAGTAAAACACCAAATATTTTCTACCCTTGTTGCCTTATTAGTAGTCACCATTTATAATTACCTTATATAACATGATGTCGGTGTCATATGCATAATAGATTTATTTAAAATGACGAAAAGAATGGGAGGCATTTATGATTCATACAACAGAATTAATAATACAAAAAGATGGTGCAAAGACATTATTACAGTGCTATAAAACCAACGCAGAACCCATATCAAGTATACTTATTTTACACGGTATGGCAGAACATTACAAACGATACGACGCCTTTGTAACTTATCTTTTAGATCAAGGTCTGGATGTATATATATACAATCACCGTGGTCATGGAACGGATAAACACACTAGAGAATTAGGCTACATTGCCCCAAAGGACGGTTATAAATTATTGATATCTGACGGAATAACCATTTTAAACTATATTAAAAAGAACAAAAGAACAGGCAAATTATTTCTTTTAGGGCACAGCATGGGCTCATTAGTATCAAGATGCATTATACAGTCATATCACGACTTAGATGGCGTGATTTTATGTGGCACTACTTATCCTTCAAAATTAAAACTTGTACCTGGAATATTGCTAACTACCTTAGTTAAAGCACGTTATGGGCCCAACCACCCCTCTTCCTTTATAGATGGGATAATATTTGGTTCAAAGGACTATAAAACGCTTCAAAAAAGGACTTCTTTTGATTGGTTAACACGCAATAATCACGTAGTAGGTGCCTACATCCATGATCCCTATTGTGGCTTTGTATGTAGTACTAGTTTTTATCAAGATTTATTAAAGCTCACATTGAGTGCAAGTACCACTAAAATGGTGAAAAGAACGCCAAGAAAATTGCCCTTATATCTTATAGCAGGTAAAGACGATCCTGTGGGAGGTATGGGTAAGGAAATAAATAAACTATATACACAATTAAAAAGATGTAAATTTGAAAATGTAATAAAAAAACTATATCCCGACTGTCGTCATGAACTTCTTCAGGAGTTGAATGCTTCAGAAATTATGCATGACATTTCCCACTGGATTAAGAAAACAATATCTCTATAATAAAATAGAAAGCTGCCATATACTTTTTGTTTATCCAAAATATATGGCAGCCAAACCCAAATAACGCTCTATTTATTTACTTTGTTCTATTATTTTACTTTGTTCTACTCATTTTACTTCGTTTCATTCATTTTGCTTTGTTTACTTAACATCCTCTTTGGGTGCTCTCTTAGGTGGTCTTGGCCCCATAAACTGATAAAAGTAAGTTTTCATCATACCATTATATATTTTTCGATTTTTATCCTCTTTTCTACCAATATACTTGGTTGCCTCTTCATAGCTTGTTATAATATAATACGACCAGGAATCCAATTTTGAAAAAGCACTCCCTATTTCTTTATATAAAGCGGGCATAGATTCTTTATCTTCTAATCTTTCACCATAAGGTGGATTGGTGATGATAAAACCATATTTCTTACTATGGCTTAGCTCACTAACAGGTTTTTGTTGAAAATGAATATATTGATCAACTTCTGCTAGCATAGCATTTTGCCTAGCTGCCTTTACAATTTCACCATCTAAATCATATCCTTGAATGACCATGTCTGTAGGATTTCTTCTTACATCATTTGCTTCTTCAATAGCACTATACCAGATTTTTTTTGGAATAAGATCTGACCAATCTTCTGCTAAAAAGGATCTATTTATACCAGGCGCAATATTAGCTCCAATCATTGCAGCCTCAATAGGAATAGTACCACTTCCACAAAAAGGATCAATCAGAATTCTATCCTGATTCCAAGGTGTTAACATAATTAATGCCGCAGCCAATGTTTCTGTGATAGGCGCCTTACTAGTAAGCTTTCTATAACCTCTTCTATGCAAAGATTCGCCTGAGGTATCTATACCTATGGTAATTTCATCCTTCATAAAAGTAACACGTATTGGAAAATGATTTCCATCTTCGGGGAACCATTCTATCTTATAAACTTGCTTTAATCTTTCTACCATAGCCTTCTTCATTATAGATTGAATATCTGAAGGACTAAATACTTTGCTTTTAATTGAAGTAGCTTTAGCAACCCAAAACTTACCGTCTTTAGGAATATAATTCTCCCAAGGAATCGCTTTTGTTTTTTCAAATAACTCATCAAAAGTCTCAGCCTTAAATTTAGCAACCTTTAATAAGACACGTTCGGTTGTACGTAAGAATATATTGGCTCTACTAAAAGCTGTTTCATCTCCTGCAAAAATCACTCTACCATCTTCTACTTGTATAATTTCATATCCTAAATCTATTATTTCATTTTTTAATACACTTTCTAGTCCAAAGTGACAAGGTGCAATAAACTCAAACTTTTGCATTTCTTTCGTGCTCCCTTTTTCTTACGAATTTTAATTATATAGAACAATAACAAATTATATCATATGATTAACAGCCTTGCAAATGCTAACTCTTTTCAGTTATCACTTCCCTAGGTATACTGTTCCTATCAAGCAATGCTTAACAATGTGCATTTCTCTGTATTGGATATATCTTCTCTTGTTAGTTGCCGTCCAAAGCTTGCTAGCAAATTGGAAGATATATTTTTTGAATTCTTTATGATGCCTAACTTTTTCAATATATAATGTTCATATAATTGTTTCATAAAATCCGATATCTGCTGCATTAGATAATGATTTTTATTCTCTATTCTTTTATCTATTCTTTTATCTATTCTTTTATCTATTTTATTTTCTTCTTTAATTATCTTACCAAAGGTCCACGATATGCATTTAAACCACCGTAAATATTTTTCACATGATATCCTTCATTACTGAGCTCTCTAGCTAATAGAAGACTTAAATTACCCCTATCACAATAAAAAATCAAAAGCAGGTCAATTGATATAGACCTCTTCCAATTATCAATTTCTATATAAGGTATATTGATAGAGGTAGGAATATGACCTCTTCTAAAATCAGATTCATCTCTTATATCTACAATTAGTGTCCCTTGCCTTCCTATGTACATTTCAATATCTTTTGCTCGAATTGTTTCAAAAGTCATATAATCACCTACTCCTATTATCATATTCGGTGGAAAATAGTTTGGTGATAGGTTGAGAACATAAACTATATTATATTGGCTAGATTCAAATAATATAACCATTGTCAAAAAAATAAGTCTTCATTAAAAATGAAGACTTATTTGCATTCTTTTGATTAGCTTTCTTTTGTATTACGATTTGCATTAGAAGAAGTTGTTTTAGAATTTGTGTTCTTAGCATTATTAGTAGAAGAATAATTTTTGCTTGCATTGTTTGTAGAATTTTTTTCTACGTTATTAGTTTTGTTAGATGTCTTGTCATTATAATTTGCCATTTTAAAAGCCTCCTAAAAGATATAATTTAAATTACGTACTTATTATGGACTTATTTGACTTCAAATATACATCCTGATAAATGATTTTATAAATTAATTTACTATTACTTTATAATTTAAAATTTATTAATTATAATTCATAAATTTTATCTATTAAATATTAATAAATTAATGTTTCATTATTATTAAGCAATTAATATTTCAGTATTATTAATCAATTATTTATTAACAATTATAGTAATTTATAAAATTAGACAATTATTTATACTATATTTTGGTATTTTTTTTACATTTTTTATTTTTTTATAGTTAGTTAGTACATATATGGCTAGTTGTATTTGTAATAAATTACAAATACCTTCTATAATTTTTTTAAGAAATTTCATCTTTCTTATTGCAATAACCTTTCTAATGTATTATAATAAAGATGTGTTAAAGAGATATTAAGTCTTTTAACACACTATATAACCCCTTATTAATTATTTATACTCCCCTCATCGAAACGACCGCTTGGCTCCCCCTCGCGGTCGTTTTACTTTGTCTTAAAAAATAAATAATGTAGATTAGTAAAAAAGACCTACCAATATTTATGTAGACCTCTTTAAACATTTATTTTTGTGCTTTTAATTATATACGTTTATTCTATAATCTTCTATTTCCAAATATTAATCTATAACCTAAGTAAACCAATAAAATTGGTATACCTATAGAAATAAATAACTGTAAAACAACCCCACCAATAATTAACAACACAATAAATGTAAAACATAATATTAATATCAGAAGTACCTTTTGATACCATGTAAGATTCACTCCTATATTTATATTAAATCTACTATTGGAATTGTTTTGTCCTCGTCTATCAAAATCATCATAATTATGATTTAAATTATCAGATTTATTCCAATCATTTGTATCAGCATCTTGATACGATATATTGGATTTTACATTATTATAAATAGGACCATGAGATATCTGATAAGTCTCAATAATCGTCTTAGCTATAAGCCTAGGATCACCTAATTGGGCTAATGTATTATCTTCTCCTTCAGTTTTACTTTTATCCCTAATATAGTCTTCATAAAATTTAATATTTGTATATACCTCACTATCTGGAATTTCACCCATTAAGGCAGTACGTAAACCATCTATAAATTCTTCTTTAGTCATTTTACCTCCTGACTGTACTGGTAAGTATACAATATGTTTCGATTAGTCATGTAATGGAATTATTCCCATTCTATCATAACTTCATAATAGGGTAAATAGACATAATATTAATAATTAATTAAATATTTCATTTAATCAGTCTTTATAATAACTTTTCTTATTTATTCTAATTACTTATTCATAGGTGTCTCTATCACCTTTTATGTTGTTGGGTTGAATAGAATATGGATTAATAGAATTTAGGAAAAGTATTAAGATATATAATTTTGTCACACTATTATATAAGCAAAAAAAATCAACTGCATATGCAATTGATTTCATTACAAACCTATATGTGCGTTAGAAGATTCGAACTCCCGACCTTCTGGTCCGTAGCCAGACGCTCTATCCAGCTGAGCTAAACGCACCTAAAACAATATAAAACTAAATGCCGGCGACCGGAATCGAACCGGTACGGGCTATTAGGCCCGCAGGATTTTAAGTCCTGTGCGTCTGCCAGTTCCGCCACGCCGGCATTCAATGATTGTCCCGTTAGAAACAATCATTTGATGGGACCTATAGGGCTCGAACCTATGACCCTCTGCTTGTAAGGCAGATGCTCTCCCAGCTGAGCTAAGATCCCTTGGGAATTAATATAAAAATTAATTTATTTGGTCTTCTTTATTGCTAAAGAAACGACCCAGAAGGGACTCGAACCCTCGACCTCCGCCGTGACAGGGCGGCGCTCTAACCAACTGAGCCACTGGTCCATATATTTTTTGGATGGACCTTCAGGGACTTGAACCCCGGACCGACCGGTTATGAGCCGGTTGCTCTAACCAACTGAGATAAAGGTCCAAATAAAGCCGATGATCGGACTCTAACCGATAACCTGCTGATTAAAAATCAGCTGCTCTGCCAATTGAGCCACATCGGCATATGATTTCTTCGCGATATTTGAACGGATGACCCCAACGGGAATCGAACCCGTGTTACCGCCGTGAAAGGGCGATGTCTTGACCGCTTGACCA
>JBKEAO010000064.1:0-16042 GCA_047972335.1 Anaerocolumna sp.
CAAAGATACGGAATATTCCTGTCATTATACCTAAAATAATACCATATACGATATGACCTTTTCTTGTAATTGGACTGGTGCTAAAGTCAGTAGCCATAAAAAATGCACCTCACATTAAACCACCACCAAATACCTGAGCTAATAGGTAATTTATATCAAAACTTTTATCTCCAAATATTAATACGAATACAGCAAAGGTTCCAATATAAAATACAGGAATTCTATAAGTAATTACTTTTCTAAATAGTAAATAACCAGCACCAATTAAAATTGCTATTACACTGGTTTCACCGATGGTTCCTGCAGTAGTACCAAGAAACATACTAAGTACATCAACTTCTTCGCCACCTCTAAGGGCAGTAAGTGGCGTTGCTCCTGTTACTCCATCCAATGCAAATGTGTTCATCCTACCAGCAAAGCTAATTAACAAAAAGCAACGAGCAGCAAGAGCTGGATTCATAAAGTTCTGACCAATGCCACCATAAAGCATTTTTACTACGACGATTGCAAATACACTACCAATTATAGGAATCCATAAAGGAACTGTAGGTGATAGGTTAAGACCGAGTAACAAACCTGTTACCAGGGCGCTATAGTCTCCCGTGGTCAAAGGTTTCTTCATCCATTTTTCATATAAATATTCCGTAAGCACGGAGGTTGTAATACAAGTTAAGATAATCAAAAGTGCATTTAACCCAAAATTAAAGATACCAAATATACTTGCAGGTACTAAAGCAATTGCTACATCCCTCATAATTGTAGCAGTGGTTGTGTTCGTTCTAACATGAGGAGACACAGATACGTTTAACATATTACTCAAAATTGACACCTCTTTCTATTTTTTTCGGCTACTTAGAATACTGTTACGCATCTGCTTAAAGGACTGATTTAAATCAAGTTTTGCTGGACAGACATAAGTACAGCAACCACAGTCGCAACATTCCATTCCATTTAATTTTACGAAACCTTCATCGTCAAATCGTTCAGAACATTGAAATAATTTTTGAGGTATAATTCGGCTAGGACAGGCTTCCACACATCTTCCGCAACGTATGCAAGAAGCAGTATTTCTTTTCGCTGCCTTGTCTTCTGCAAATGTTAATAAGGCAGAAGATGATTTGATAACCGGTACATCTAAGCTAAATAATGCCTGACCCATCATAGGTCCACCGGATACTACCTTTTCAGGCTCACTCGTAAACCCTCCCACTGCATCAACTAGTTCTCTTAAGTTTGTGCCTAATTTTACCTGGAAGTTACGTGGATCCTTAACGGCATCTCCTGTTACGGTAATGATTCTTCTCATCAAAGGTGTGGATTCTGTAACAGCCATATGAATTGAAATCGCTGTGTCTACATTGTTTACGATACATCCTGCATCTAGTGGCAACATGGAGGAATTGATCTTTCGTCCTGTACAGGCATATATGATCAAACGTTCTCCACCTTGTGGATATTTTGTCTTTAATACTTTGACTTCAATACGTTCTTCATTTTTTACTAAGTCTTGAAGTATTTTGATTGCATCTGGTTTATTATCTTCAATTGCAATGATTCCCTTGGCATTTGGGAATAAACTTAGTTCCACTTTAAGACCACCTATTACTTTTTCTGGTTCTTCTAAGAGCATACGGTAATCTGAAGTCAGATAAGGTTCACATTCTGCAGCATTGATTAATACATAATCAATCTTTGTATCATCTTTTGGCGTTAATTTGATGTGAGTCGGAAATGCTGCTCCACCAAGACCTACAAGTCCTGCTTCCTTAATAATGTTTCTAATCTCTTCTTTTGTTAATTTTGTATAGTCTCTTTTCTCCCCTAGACCTGGTACGGCTTTATATTCATTATCATTTTCGATGATAATTGATTCTACTTTATTTCCAGATATGGTAAGTCGTTGTTCAATCCCTATTACCGTGCCTGAAACTGAGCTAATAACATTTGCTGAAACAAAACCGTCTGCCTCACCTATTTTCTGACCCATGTAACAATAATCACCTTTTGCAACCAATGGCCTTGCAGGTTTTCCTATATGTTGTGCCATAGGATACACCAGATTACCTTGTGGAAGTAAGACTGTGGTAGGTTTATCCTTAGATAACTCCTTACCATCATAGGTATGAATGCCACCTATAAATGTAGCTGTTCCCATTCTATTTACCTTCTTTCTTTTAAGTGTATTACTCGATGTCGAAATAACAAATATATACGTGCATCCATTCAATTTTAACATAGAAAGACGGATATTTACAGTGTTTTTTGCCAAATTCTATGTTATCTTTTTAACACTTTTTCATAACTTTAATACAAAAAATCCGAATTCCACATTATTTTGGATTCGGATTTCTATACACATTGCCCTATATATTTTATTGTTTTTATACATTGTGAACAATTTATTTGGTAGCATTTTACACATAACATATTTTTACTATTATTCCTTGTGAATATAATCACTAAATCCAGAACTGTACTTCATACTTCCATCTTTAAACACCCACAAAGCTTCTGTATCAGATAAACTTTCTATTAAGTCCAGGCCATCTTCATATGACATATTAAAAATTGCTGTTGATAATCCATCCGCAAACCCACCATTATCCGTAAGAATGGATACCGCTGTAAAATAGGTGGAGGGCATAAGGGTCTCTGGATCTATGATATGATGATATCTTACTCCATCTACTGTATAGTACCTTTCGTAATCCCCACTTGATACCAATGTTTTGTTACTTAGATCTAATACATAAAGATATTCCTGTTCACTTTCCTCATCAGGATTTTGAATGCCCACATTCCATTTTTCGTCTTTTCCTACTTTATCACCTATGGTTTGAATGTTACCACCAACACTTATCATCCCATGTATAAATCCATGGCCATAGGCATAGTGACTCACCTGTTCTGTGGCGTATCCTTTGGCTATGGCGCCCACATCAAGTCTCATTTTAGGGTCCTCTAAGTAAACGGTTGAATTTTCTTCGTCAATAATAAGCTTATTGATATCCGTATGTTTATTTTTTTCCTGCAGCAATTCCATATCAGGAACTTTTGCAGACAATGGATCCTCTGATCCTTCTTCTCTATAATCATGCCATACCTTTAATACAGAACCCATCGTAATATTAATCTTACCATCGGTATCTAGATAAGCTTCTTTTCCAAAAATTAATAAATCAATGATTTTTTGATCTACCTTTACAGGTGCAACACCCGCATTATCATTAATTGTTTTTATATTATGAATACCCTCATAATCATTATATATGTCATAAAGTTCATGATATGTTTTTAATTCATTATAAATCATCTGGGAATACTCACTGAATTCCTCTTTTGTCTTAGCATAGCCTACGATTTTTGTAGCAGTATTAAAAAGTACCAGAAATTGTGCATCATATCGATTCAACTTACTATCAGTACTACAGGCTGTTAAATGAGTCAAACTAATAACTATCATTAAAACTGCAAGGATTTTTCTATTCAAAATAATGCTCCTATCTAAAAAGAGTTAGAGCATAATAATACACTTGGTTTTCCCTTTTTCACTTACCAAATACATTATTATACTCTAACTCCTTATTTGTAAATAACCATATCATAACTTATACCATTGATTATTGGCTCTCGCTTCTAATCAACTGGTCTTTACTTTATCATTACTTAGAATACTGCTTTCATTATTTAGCTGCGTTTGCAACTGCTTTGTCAATTACGTTAGTGTAATCACCAATGTGTACTGTTACAGAGCTTGCTAAATCAGCATCAGCAGGTGTTCCTTCTTCAGTAAGAGCAATACCTTTTACTTCATCAATAGTTTTTCCAGCAACATATGCAGCTAATGCATTTGCTTGTTCAAACCATTCTTTACCGATTGAAGAATTTGCAACCATACCATAGTCAGCGCCAAGTTCTTGTTTAGTTTTTAATTCGCCTGCTAAGTCAGATGTAACAACACCAGTAGCATCGAAGTTTACATTGCTTTGAGAAGCATCAATTGCACAGCTTGTGATTTTTCCTGAACCATCAGTTGTAACTGCAGCATAGTTAGAATAAGCTTGCGCTACACCAGCTTCTTCACCAGCATCTTTAGATTTAGCAATGTTAGTAGCTACACCAAGACCTAATTTATCAGCAGATGTTGCACCTAAGTCTTGAGCAGTTGCTACAGCTTTTTCTAATGCAGAGATGAAAGTACCAAGTTTAACAGTTACAGTAGCAGCTAAATCAGCATCTGTAGCTACACCTTCTTCAGTTACAGCAATACCTTTTACTTCATCAATTGTTTTACCAATTACATATGCAGCAAATGCATCAGCTTGTTCATTCCATTCTTTACCGATAGAAGATGCGGAAAGCATACCATATTCAGTTCCAAGTTCTTGTTTTGTTTTAAATTCAGTTGCAAGATCTGTAGTAAGTTTACCTTCTGCAGAGAAGTTGATTTTTGTTTGAGCTGCATCAAATGCACAATCAACGATTTTGCCATCAGCGCCTACTAAAACAGCAGCAACATATGAATCAACTTGTGCAACACCATCTTCTGTGCTTGCATCTTTAGATTTAGCGATTGAGCTAACAACGCCAAGACCTGTTTTAACTGCGTCGGTTGTAGCTGGTGCTTCTGTCGCTTCTGGTGTAACTGCCTCTGTTGCTTCTGGTGTAACTGCCTCTGTTGGTGTTTCTGTCGTATCATCTTTTTTACCACATGCAGCAAACATAGATACTACTAGTACTAAGCTTAGTAATAATACTAATCCTTTTTTCATAATTCAATCCTCCATAAATTGTTTGTTTTTTTATATTTTAATCAGCTTAATAAGCTGAAAAAATAAACGCAATAAAATAATTCATACATTATTTCTTTGTTTAATGATCAATATTTTGATCATGCCATTGTTACATATCATGATTGTTAAAAAACTATCGTACCAAGGCAGATAAAAATAATATTTGTAGCCATAATAAGTAAATAGTTTTTAATAGATAGTACAAATGTAACTGACTTCTCTTGTTTCAGCCAAAATTCCTTGATGTTCTTCCTAACAGCAAATATCGTAAGTAACGTTAAAAGACAAGTAATAGGCAACTCATTTAGTATCACCATTATAAGTATTGCCACATAGCTGATATAATATAATATAGCAAATAAGTATTTCGCATTTTCCCCAATGTAATAAGGAAGCGTATGCCTTTTTACTTTAATGTCTTTTTCTACATCACAGATATTATTTGCTAGCATAATTGCTGCTGTTGTACAAAAAGGTACTAGGGAAAATAGAAGTAATTTTACCAAAGGAACCACATTTAATGCAATATGTACACTTCCTAAACTATAGCTTAGTGTAAGCAAGGATCCTTTTGGCATATTTATGTAAATAATTATAAATGGTATCATAACGCCATAAAAGAAACCAGATAATATCTCTCCCAAAGGCTGTCTTGAAATAGGCACAGGTCCGTAAGTATATATCACACCAAACACAAAACACATACCCCCTGCTAATAAAATAACAATGTCAGTCAAATAAGCAAGATATATGCCTAACCCTGTGCTAAGCCCCAATAGAATATATATAATCCCTTTGGCAATTCCCTTTTTATAATGGCGACTTTCAGGTTCTGCTTTACTGTCAATATAATTGTTTATTGCCGTTGTGGTCATGTCAAACAAAAGCATTGAAGTAAAAAAAATCACCGTTGGTATTACACTTATTTTTTCACCCTTATAAACCAAATATGCAATGGTCATAAGAAATGCACATAAACTTGTAATCTTTGTTCTTAATTCTACATAACTAAAAAATTTTTTTATCATTATCAACCTATCTAGGATAAGAGCAATATTTTGGTTTGTATATGCAACCATACTCCTATGAAATTAGTTACATATACAAATCATAAAAATCATGAACTTAATCATATTGCTTCCATGTGTATTGCATTTTTTGTTTTATACTTTTTGGTATTACATATTTTATATTATATTTTTTGTATTGTATATTTTATATTATATTATATTTTTTTGTATTACACCTTTGTATTTACATCACTTGCATTTACACTTTTTATTATTAGCAATACATTTAAGCTAATCTCGCTGCTTTATCCAATATCCTGAGCAATCTGTTACGTTTTGTTTCTGAAATTTCTAATTCATCTATAATTTTTCTAGACTTTTTATAATACCTGTTCACAGTAAGTTTGGCAATACCCAAACCATCTGTTAATCGAACTGCATCATTAATCTCTTCCCTTGTAATACCTGAATGAACAGCTTTTTCTTTTAATTCTTTTTTCATCTTAAAAGCATGTATTAAAGGTAGGGTAATCACTCCTTGTTCATAATCAGATTGCACCGGTTTCTTGGCTTCATCAACAGTGGCATCAAAATCCATGCAATCATCTGTCAATTGAAATATCATTCCGACATTAAAACCTAACTGTTTATATCGTTTACATTCTGCTTCACTGACTCCAGAAAATACAGCGCCAGAGAAAAAGGAGGCTTCAAATAAAGCTGCAGTCTTACCTGATATTATCTTTAAATATTTATAAGCAGATAAATTCATATTAAAATTATTTACATGTTGATCTAATTCACCAATGCACACTCTTCCAATATAGTTAGGCATATTAATGTCTACATAAGCCTGCTTGTTGGAAATTGAATTCACCAAATTAAGAGCTGCACATAATAGATAATCTCCACAGATTACAGCTGTTTTTTTGCCGTATTTTTTTTGAAGGGTAACTTCTCCTCTTCGCAAATCTGCATTGTCTATAATATCATCATGAACCAGGGTGGCAAGATGTAAGATTTCTATGGCTGCAGCTATTTTTACTGCATTAGGATGTACCATGCCATTGTCATCTTCCCCACAAATCAATACAGAATTAGCCCGTATTAACTTACCATTAGAATTGGTTAAATGTTTGGTGTACTCTCTAATTACCAGAGGTGATTTTAATAAAACCTTGTTGGTTTCTTTCATAACATATTCTAGCGCTTCATCAAATGGAATGAGCTCTATATCGTTATTTTCTTTTGCTTTTTGATTAATCATTATAAATATACAACTTCCTAACTATCGGTATATTCTTCCATGCTTTTTTAAGGGCTGGCATAGCATAGTAATCAAGTCCAAATGTTCTGCCTGCTCCAATTAACACTGCAATTCCGGCGAAAATCATCCAGAATGTATTTAAGTATAATCCTGTAGTAGCAACAAACATAAATTGAAGCACTAAAGATACTGCAGCTGCTGGAGTTGTAAATAATCCACCAATTAATGCTAGACCAACTAATATTTCTGCTAATACAATAAAGATCTGCATTACTAATTGAATGCCGTCACCGGATAAAATAACATTATTTACAAACCAGTTCATTAAAGGTATATCCAATTTAAAAGCATAATCACCAAGAGATGATTCTGTTATTTGTTTACCACTTACAAAAATAAATTTAACCAAACCTAAAAAGTTAAAATTAACAAGCACTTGACCAACTGCTTCGGCTGCACCTTCTACTGCTCCTGATGCGGATGTTACTGCATCTGCCGCTCCTGTTGCTGCTCCTGATGCGGATGCTACTGCGTCTGCTGCTGCAGTTACTGTCTCTGCTGCTGCCCCTGATGCGGATGCTACTGCGTCTGCTGCTTCACTAACTACGCCAAGAATACTGTTATACCAAGAATTTGCCCCACCAAAGAATCCAGTAAGCATAGGTTTTGTAAACCAACCTTCAACAATCTTAATAATACCTTCAAATACCCATACAGCGCCAAGCCAAACTCTTAAAGCTACTAGTAAAAAGCTAGGTGTACGATTAGAGAAATGTCCACCAACAAAACTTCTGCAGTTTCTGATTGTAAAGAATTCATGTCTAATATAACTAAATACCTTGTTCCATCCTAATACCTGTATAAAATAAATCACATTAATAAAGTGCTTAGAAAACATAGCTAAGAAGGAAGGTAAACTAAACATAAAGTTAGGAAGACCAACATGTGCTACACCATAACGTCCACCAATACAAACCATTACCCCGTGGAAAGATGGCTTATATGCTTCTTTTTCCCCATGACCTGTTAAATCATTGACTATGTTATGCGCAATGACATCTGCACATTGTTCACAGTTTTCAACCATCTGAGGTACTGGTTTTTCTTCACCTTCAGCAACAAAGTACATGTTATCTCCAGCAATATATACACTTTCATCTTTAGTAGAGCGAAGGAAACTATCTACTTGGATACGTCCGCCACGTGTAATTTCAAGAGTTTTTCCAGATTCTTGCGTAACGTCAGCACTTTGAATACCTGCTGCCCAAATTACTGTTCCTGCTGTATTATGAAGCACTTTATCATCTTGTTTTAATTCAATAAAGTCACTACCAACACTAGATACCGTAGCATTTAATATAAGTTCTACGCCCATTTTATTAAGACGTTTCGCTACTTTGTTAGAAAGTTTTTCTGGAAGATTTGGAATTGGTCTACTTAAACCATCTACATTATATAAACTAACATCACTTCTTTTTATTTCATATTTTTCACAAAGGAAAGGTACATACTCTGCTAACTCACCGATCATCTCAACACCGGTAAAGCCTGCACCTACTACATAAAAGGATA
The DNA here is from genome assembly GCA_047972335.1 of Anaerocolumna sp. GTDB lineage: Bacteria > Bacillota > Clostridia > Lachnospirales > Lachnospiraceae > Anaerocolumna. Next base: position 8,643 of record JBKEAO010000064.1, read on the forward strand.
GTAATTTCTTTCTTTCTTCAGCATTGGTTTCAACTGCTGCTTTACGGAAATTATTATGAATGTGATCCTTTAATATTATTGCATCATCATAAGACCATAATTTAAATGTGAATTCTTCTGCCCCTGGTACACCATAAAAAGTAGGTTTTGAACCAGCTGCCATTACTAAAACATCATATGGATAAGACTCATTGGCTCCAAGTACTGTTTTAGCACTAAAATCTATAGAATTTACAGTGTCAAGTTTAACATCAACCTTTCTACCTGCAAACACTTTCTTTAAACTTATTTTGATACTGTCTTCATCAACGCGATTTGCTGCAACTTCGTGAAGTTCAGTAAGCATTGTGTGAAATGGATTTTTGTCAATGATAGTAATCTTAACTTCGTTGTTCTTTTTAAATTTTTTGGCTAATTTTTTAGCTGTTAGTATACCGGAATATCCCGCACCAACAATTACAATATTTTTCTCCATTTTCTTCTCCTTCGCTAATTTACAGATGCATTTTAACAAATTAACCTTGATTCGTCAACTAATTTTGTAATATTGTTAATTTTTTAATAATTAATTGCAAATTAAGACGCGATACCATTAGCTAAAAGTACCTACCGAAATATTATAACATATAGAATTTCAAAATGCTACCTTAAATTAAAAGGTTATCCCTTTTTTTGTACAAACTAATCACTATTTATTCATATAGTATAATATGTCACTAAAATGGTCTTTTTGACACATTTTTATATCTTATTATACTATTTATTTATCCTGACCATTATAAAATAGAACCGGTGATGCCTTATACACTAAAGCCCGGTCCTATTCTAATTCTCTTTGACTTCTTACTAAAATACCTGATTATATTTTGTTTTATGAAGGTATTTTTCCTTTGTTGCAAGGCCGCCTCTAATATGCCTCTCAGATTTATTCAGATCTAACACCACTCTAGCTCTGTTCGCAAGAGATGGGTTAATCTGTCCAAGACGTTCAGTAACATCTTTATGTAAAGCTGTACCATAATGGAATGTTTTACTTAATACATATTGTGAAGAAATTGATACTCCTCATCTGTTATATGATAGTTTCCATTCATATATACCTTAAGACACGCCTCTACAACCTCATTATCATAATAAATTCCTGCGTACTTCTTTATCTCCTCCATAGCAAAAGCCATACTTAAGGAGGGCTTATAGGATCTATGAGCCGTTATGGATTCTACCACATCTGCAACGGCTATTATTTTAGCTTCTATACATATTTCATCACCCTTTAACCCTTGTGGATATCCAGTCCCATTAATCTTTTCATGATGTTGAGATACTATTTTTTCCACCGGCCATGGAAAACTGATCCCTTTTAATATGGAATTGCCTACTTCTACATGAGTTTTAACCAATTCGAATTCTAAGTCTGTTAATTTGTCTGCTTTACCTAATATTTCAGTGGGCACACTTATTTTACCGATATCATGAAGCAAAGCCGCTACATATATTCCCTCACACTGGTCTTTGCTTAGCTTTAGTCTGCCTGCTATTTTATATGCCAAGTAAGCAACCTTCCTTTGATGTCTGGCTGTAATGATATCTTTAATTTCTACCATGGCAGAAAGTGCAGTTACTGTCTCCATCATGTACTTCTTTTGCTCCGTGCCAGCCATCCTATTCTCAGGGGTTCTTTCTAACTGCATAATCTGTTCTAATTCCCATATTTTAAAGCGTAGCTCAGAATTTACCGATATTAATTTATCATAAGATACTTTCATCTCTTCATAGTTATTAAGCATAGCATTTTCTCTCTCTCTTCTTCCTAGGGTAGAAGTAAGAAATTCACTCAGTGCCTTTACAGCATTTTCCACAAAGTGTACCACTTCAGATAGAGACCCTTTATTTCCATTCATTTCCTCGAAAATGTGTAAGAAAACGTTAGCCACCACTGTATCCATTATGTATACTGGTAATCGATACATTTTTAGCCCATGAATACAATCTATATTTTTCATACCGTTTATTATATGATTACTGTCCCAGTATTCATGCAGACAATAAGATTGAAACACATCATATTCACATTGAGCATCGGAACATTCCATTATCCAACCGTAGCTACAGACAAAGTCCCCATATGTGTCAACTAAAGCAATTGGTACTTTTGCAATCTGATAAAATTCATGTATCATTTTATCAATTGAATGGATATTAAAAATATCCTTTATTTTTATATTCATTTGTATACCCCTCCGGTAACTGTTTATACTCATTGGTACTTGAATATTCTTATAAAAATTTGAAAATTATTATTTATTTGCTTTTCGAGCAAATTATAGCATTAATCTTCAACTATAATCAAGATATATCAGCAAAAAAATAAAAATATTAGATAAGTAAAATTATATTTAACGAAAACGGTATGAAAACTTAATACAAAGAGTGGAGTGATAATATTATGAAAAATCTAATCGGACACAAAGTTAGAGAAGCAAGATTCAGAAAAAACCCAAAGATTACCCAAGTGGACTTATTAGCAAGATTAGCCATCAGAGGCGTGAATATGGAAAGCACCTCTATTTCCAAAATAGAGACTTTTAAAAGGCCAGTAACTGACATTGAATTAGTAGCCTTATCAGATGCTCTAAATGTTAGTATTCTTTGGTTATTAGACAAGGAGCAAAAATAAAATGTAAATAGTTCTGTTACTTTTTTTGCTGATACTAAAATGTATTCTAAGCTTATAAAGGTAATTGCTTATGTTCAATTACTCATATAAATAAAATGTACAAAAGATAAAAGATATGTATGTCACCCTTCTTTTTGTTGCATACATTTGTTGCATAGATTTTTAAAATACATATCTTTTTCTTATAAAGATTTCACTTATAAAAGTTTGATATAAATATCAATCTCTTCATTCTTATGTATCACTATTTGGTCTAAGAATTTTCTAAGTGAAACATTGCTTATTATATATTCTTTTATCAGTTCCTCCATAGATTCTTCTTGTTCGTAGTATTCTTTTCTATTTTCTTTTCTATTTTCTTTTCCATGTTCTATTCCTTTTACTATTCCTTTTTCTTTTCCATATTCTATTCCTTTTTCTTTTCCGTGCACTACATCATCATGAATTTCTCTTAATGAGGCAGCCTTTATTTGCTCTATGTTTATTCTATTGTCTATTTCCTTCACCCTTATCTTTAATTCCTCTAGGTGAATAATATCACTTGTATACAAGGTTATATACTTTTGTTTCTCTACCTTTGATTTTTCAATTGTCTTTTCAATCTCTATATATTCTTTTCTTAAATCCTGAACATCTTTCATCCTTTGTATATAATAGCCCTGTATTACTTTTTTTACAATGTGGTTATATTTATTTAACAAAGACATCATGTAATCTATTAGGTTATTAATAAGCTCCTCTTCATCTATAGCCTGGCCATTTACACATGCTGCCTTTCCCTTAAGGTTTCTAGTCTGACAAACCCAGTAATGATATGTATTTTTATAAGTTCTTGTAATTCTTCTAAAATTTGCTCTACATTCACCACAGATCACCAACTGACTAAATATATACTTACTTTTTTGCCTTTTACCTTCTTTTAAAAAAGAATTTTGATGTGCTTCTAATATTTTTTTTGTTTTACAAAAGGTTTCCTCATCAATGATTTGTAACTCGGGACGATTTACTACAATCCAATGCTCTTCTTCTTTTAATCTTCTCTCCCCTGTTAAGAAGTCATTTACTTCTTCTTTTCCATTGATAATTTTTCCAATATAGAGTTCGTTGGTTAGTATGCGTCTAATACCTGTTTGGGTAAAGTCACATCCTCTTTTCGTTTTTATTCCTTGCATATTAAGCTTTAACGCAATTGCACCTGTTCCTATATTCTCCTGGGTATACATATCAAATATCTTTTGAACCACCTCTTTTTCCTGTTGGTTTATAGATAGTTGAAAATATTCTCCAGGTATTTTATCATATCCATATACCAAATTAGGAACCCGCCCCAGTTTTGCATTCTGTCTTTTACCAAAGCGAACTCTTTTTGAGGTATTGGCACTTTCCTCTTGGGCTATGGCACTTAACATGGTTAGCATAAATTCAGAGCTATCAGAAGAAGTCTGATCATAGTTGACAAATACCACCTTAATGTTTTGTGCCTTTAATTTACGGATACTAGTTAAAAAATCAACTGTATTACGAGCAAGACGCGAAATATCCTTGATCAATACCATATCAAATAGATCTCTTTTAGAATCTTCTAATAACTCTAATAGTTGCTTTCTATTTTTGATTTTTGTTCCACTTTTACCTTCATCAGCATAGATACACACCAATTCATAGCCATTCTTTCTAGCATACTCAGCAAAAAATTTTTGCTGAGTGATTAAACTGTCAAGTTGTTCTTCTTTATTCGTAGATACTCTGCAGTAAGCTACCACCCTCATAGCTTACCTCCAGGATGTTTATCTTTTAATCCCTGTAGAATAAGACTTGCTAGATATTTTACAGTTTCCTCATCAGTATTTGGATTATGTATGGTAATACCTTGCTTTTGTTTTTCTCTAACCACGGTGTTATATTCTGCTTGTTCAAGTTGTTGATTTTGTTCTAATTGTTCCATTTTTCCTGCCAAATACTTTTTCTTAATATTATGACAGTATGTCCCTTATTATGCCTGTAACTTAAAATACTCTCTAGCAGTATTCATCTTGAATCCTGTAGAGAGTATCTTTATATGGAAACTGTAGCCCCATAAAACTGATTGCGTTTTGTTTAAAATAATTAATATAAAACCTTCATTAAGACGATTGCCTAATAACTCTTACTCTGAGGTTAGGTTCAAAACATCATGAACAGCTCAAAGAATTAGATCCCAATTGCTAATATAACAAAGTTTATTACAAACAATCCAGTTGAAACCCAAATAATAGGGTGTATTTCTTTGATTTTTCCTGTGCAAACCTTAACGATGCAGTAGAAGAAGAAACCAGCTGCAATACCATAAGATATACTATAGCAAAGAGACATAAAGATTGCTGCAAAAAATGCAGGAATTGCTTCTTCAAAATCATCCCAGTTCACTTCTTTGAAAGAAGCTAACATCATAATACCAACTGCAATAAGTGCTGGTGCAGTAGCTTGTGTTGGAACAACTGTAACAAATGGTGCTAAGAAAATACTAAGTAAGAAAAGTATTGCAGTCACTACAGCTGTTAGCCCTGTACGTCCACCTGCACCAATACCTGCAGCACTTTCTACATAAGTTGTTGTGTTAGAAGTACCAAAAATTGCACCAATGGAAGTTGCTACTGAATCTGCAAACAAAGCCTTGTCCATCTTAGATTTAAAACCTGTACCATCTTGTAATGCTTTTTCATCTGCATCATCAAAGATTCCAGTTCTTTTACCAGTACCAATAAAAGTTCCTAATGTATCAAATGTATCAGATAAACTAAATGCAAATATTGTCATTAATACCAAAGGTAGCTTGGACATATCAGAAAATAATGACTGCATACCATTTTTACCAAATGCCGCACCAAAGGTTTGTCCTAACTCAGTAAAAGAATTGGCAATACTGCTATCAAAGGATACACCTTCAAAACTAACCACTCCCATTGGAATACCAATCACTGTTGTAGCTACGATTCCAATAATAATTGCGCCTTTTACTTTTAATATCAGTAACACAAACATAAGTACAATACCGATTAAAGCTAAAAGCACTTCTGGTGTATTAAACTTAACAAGACCAGGTACAATACTTGAATCAGCGATTACAGTACCGCCTTCTAAAACAATATTTTTACCAGGGTCAGAAGTAAATTCTAATAAGCCTGCATTTTTAATACCGATGTAGGCAATAAATATACCAATACCACCACCAATTGCACTTTGTAAACTTGCTGGAATGGAGGTAATTAATAATTTACGGATTTTGGTCACAGTGATTAAAACATTAATAAGACCGCATAAAAATACCATGGCTAACGCTTGTTCCCATGTGAATTTTAATGCAAAGCAAACTGTAAATGTAAAGAACGCATTCAGTCCCATACCTGGTGCCTGTGCATAAGGTACATTTGCAAATAGACCCATTACTAAGGTACCTGCAACTGATGCAATAATAGTAGCTAAAAATACTGCTCCCGTAGGCATTCCTGTAAGACCTAACATTTGCGGATTAACAAAGATAATATATGCCATTGCAAAAAAAGTAGTAAAACCTGCTACGATTTCTGTAGAAACTGTTGTTCCATGTTTCTTAAGTTTGAAAAATTTTTCCATATCCCTCTCCTTTAAACGTTTTATCATAAGAACAAATTTATTATACGTGAAAATTAAAAATTTTCAAATAAAATATTATGATTTATTAATTATTTTTTATGATAGTATTTATATTGTTTACTTATAAATAAGATTTTCATTCACAGACAGAGGATTTTTAGGAAATTATTTTATAATGATTCAAACTTTTTGGTAATTTTATACTTTAGCGCCATGTAGTCACTTTATTTTTCTCTAAAATATTCATCAACAATAAATTCAGCACTTTCAGACCACATTAGTGATCCTGTTTCTAATAATACCTCATAAACCCTAGACTTATAAAATTCGTATAGACATTCATCAAACTGATTTCCAGATCTTTCTTCAATCAAGCGCACCACATGTTCTATCTTCATCACAACATCCACAGTAATATCTTCCCCTTTATAAACATATCGGTTTCTCATGATTTCTCCTGCCTTTTATGATTAAACTACACACTTTTCATTATTTTATTCCTATTCATATATCTTTCATATCCTATATGAATTTTATGACTTTCATGCCTTTATGCTTTTTATGCCTTTATGCTTTTATATCTACTCTTTATTTTTCATACTTTTTTGTATATTTCCCCTTATACTCTTCCCAAATATTCAAGATACAATAGTGCTTTCGTGGTATGTAGGGATACCTGATCATGGGCTTCATAAGGTCTTAATTTTTCTAGTGCTATATCTTCATTATAAATTCCAGCTACATATAAAGAAACTGTACGTATGGTATTATCATCAGCAACAGGGCCAATTACAATATCATAGTCGTGCTGTGTCCCACCAAATAGTCTGTTATTTTTAATCATAGTCAACCATTCTCTAGATATGCCGCAAAAGACTTTGATATGTAACTCCTCTATTAGCCTTAACATAAACTTCATAACATTTTGTCCCTGTCCACCATATCTAATATACATGGTTTCTGCCCCGCTATGGGCTTGTTCTTTTATGGAGGTGGTATAAAAACCTCTGCCGAAATCTCTTTTATCTCTTGAGTGCTTTAAGTCTACTGTATCAAACTTAACATTTGTCCCATGATATAAAATGATTTCAATTTTCATTTCGTCTTCTCC
>JBKEAO010000005.1:0-2174 GCA_047972335.1 Anaerocolumna sp.
TCACTTACTACGATGAGATCCTTGCAGCCTGTGGCAGAGCCTTTGACATGAAATTAGACAATAAATACCGTTCACGCCAGCAGATACAACGTCTTCTACGATACTAAAAATTTTTTTTTTATTTTCAAAAAAAATACCTGTACGCTATATAAAGGAAACGGCGCAACCCAGTGTTTACAAGGGTTGCGCCGATTTTGCTTCAAAACTTGAGATATAAACAACATTGTTATAACAATTGTATCTCTAAGAGAGTTATTTTACAAGATAATTGTGTGTAATATTCTAAATTTTGACACCTTCCTATTTACGAATTATAATCTCATCATTATCTATCAACAATAAAACCCTCAGCTTTCTGAGGATTTTAGTCTTAACAGATTCTCCTTATGTCGAGAGCAGTAACCCCTTTATGTATCCTAGCTACTGCTCCTGCCATTTCTAATCATAGTAATCTACCATCTGCTCCATCACTATTCCTGATTCAAACTGTATTTCCAGTCTCTCTCCCTTATTTACTTTGATGGTGTTTATTAATCTTCTGACTAAATCCTCATCAAACTCTCTTACCTGCGGTCTTACAGTCTGTAGGGTAGTGTCCATTTCCGTTAGTTTCTGTTTATAGTTCTCAGCCTGTTTCTTCTCCCTTACAATCTTTAATTTTGCCTGTTTAAGCTCATTTATCTGCTCCGATATCCTTTTGTACTCATTATCAAAATCTTCTGCTACAGCTCCTTGCTTTGCGTTTTCTTCGATTAGGGCGAGCATCTCCTTTTGCAGGGATTCGATCTGCTCATCATATTCTGTAGGGATATCTTTAGTTGAGTATCCGCCGATGACTCTAATAACATTTTCTCTGAAAGCACCTATAAAATCTCCATTGTTTTCTACTACCTTATTAATAGCAGTCATAATGGCATTATGTAGAGGTTCTTCTTTTAAGGTAGGTGAGTGCTTGCAAGATGACTTTGTTCCATTCTTTAGCCTGTTCTCACATCTCCATACTGCACTTTTCTGTCCGTATTTTGACCATGTCTGTCTACGGTATGGATGTCCACACTCGGCACATACTAAAATTTCTGTTAGTGCATATTTGGAGCTGAATTTGCTTTTTTCCTTTTTAAATTTATTTGCCTTTCTTGTAACCGCCGCTTTATTCAGACTGGCTCTTCTAGCCTTTTCTTCCTGTACTTTATAAAATAATTCCTTTGGTATAATGGCCTCATGGTTATCTTCTATATAATACTGAGGCACAATTCCGTTATTCTTTACTCGTTTCTTTGTTAGGAAGTCTACGGTATAGGTCTTCTGCATCAGGGCATCTCCCATATACTTTTCATTGACTAACATTTTTTCTATTACACCAGGATGCCACGTTTCCTTTCCTGTGACTGTTTTGATTTTATCTGCCTCTAGAGCTTTTATAATCTCTCCTATACTACTTCCTTCTAAATACATTCTAAAAATTCGTCTCACTATCTCTGCTTGTTCAGGTACTATAACCAGTTCACCAGTTTTTTTATCTTTGGTATATCCCATAAATTTCTTATGATTAACCGAGATGATTCCATTTTCATATTTTCTTACAATTCCCCATTTAGTATTTTCACTTAGGTTTCTGCTTTCTTCCTGTGCCTGACTGCTTAAGATAGTAATCAGTATTTTGGTAGATGTACCTCTTACACTTCCAGTTGCTCTTCTCAGATGGTCTGCCAGCATGTTCAATGTATTTGCGGTAAACATCACCACATTCTCCACACACTAATTTATCGCTATATAAACTTTGATTTTTCATGCTATTAGTTTGCAGGGTTCTTCCTAGTTCTTGATCTTATTTCTTTCTTCTATACAGTACAGATTCAAAGGTTTCTTTATCTATCATCGTAGGATAAAAGTCATCCCCTACGTACTTAATATTTTGAAGTATGTTGATTGCAAAAGTAAATTCCACTTTCCCATGGAATTTACTTATTCCTAATATACCTTCATATAGATATGGAATTTACTAATTCCAAAATAATGTATAATAGTATTAAACATGGTTGCCCTCCTTGGTTCATATGGAGGATTATATTATGAATTCACAAAAACATTTAACTCTTGATGCAAGAACTACCATAGAACTCGAACTTTGCAAAGGTAGCTCTTTTAAAGCTATTGGACAAGTACTTAATAAA
>JBKEAO010000132.1:0-15684 GCA_047972335.1 Anaerocolumna sp.
ATTCGCTAGGTTTTAAATCTGATTTATATTTTTTTACCCAACCATAAAAGGTAGAATGTGGCAGACTCATAATTTTGCACCACCGATTCATAGAATCTCCGCTAGCAATAAATGTTTGAACAAAATTTCTTTTTTCATTATCTGTGTACTTTCGATCCAACTTCATTAATATAAAACCTCCCTTGCTATTTTGGAGTTATTATATCTAATGAGTGCTCGAATTGTAAGGCGTGATTGAGTTGACGCTTACATACCACCTGGCCCACCACCAATAATTAAGACCGATTTTTTCTCCTCAGAAGGTGTTAATACATAATCTTTTTCCATTCCGCATAAAGGATTGACGCTACAAGTAAAGTGCTATTTTTGCGTTAATTAAGCAATATCGCCCATATTTTATTTTAAAAGGAGCTTTTTTTATATAAGGGTAGACAAGCAAACATAGAGTTACTAAAATGGTATGTAGGTACAGGATAGCTAATATAGTCAAAGTCATATAGGAATGAACATTGTGATTTGACTTATAACAACGTAGGAGGACATTATGGAAACACTGAAGTTTGGATTTAAATACTTTAGGAAAAGCATGCCCATGGCAATACTCGCAGAAATTCTAAGCTTTTTGGGTATCTTTGCGGAGCTTTTACTACCACTTTTATCGGGGATACTCATTGACTTTGTTATACAAAAGGGAGAGGTAACAAAAGAGAGCGGTGGTATGTTTCACTTTTTACTAACACAGAGATTTGGTGCAGTACATAGTATGCAGTTATTTTTCTCAATTGCAGTGGTATATACCATCATGATTATACTTCGCATCGTTCTTATATACATACGTGATTTGATACAAGAGTGGGTAGGATTAAAATTAGAAACTGAGCTTCGCTATACAACCTACAATAAGCTTATGGAATTAGATTCTGAAACCGTTGCTAACTATAATTCGGGTGAATTATTACAGATTTTAAACAGCGATACCATCATGTTTAAAGAACTGTTTGCTCATAGGATTCCATACCTTGGTGATGCAATCTTTATGCTGGTTATCACCTTAATCCTCATTTCCAATATTCACATTTATTTACTTATAATTCCCGTAATACTTATGCCATTTTTAATAGTATCAGTATTAAAATTTAAAAATAAAGCGCGTATTAATTTCAAGGAGATTCGTAATAATAGTTCGGCGATGAATCTAACTACACAGGAAAATATTGCGGCAGTACGTATTGTTCGCTCCTTCACAAATGAGGAATTAGAAAAAGAAAAATTTAATACTTCGAATTTTAGTTTTATGAATGCAAGAAGAAAACAGATCTGGCTATCTTCTGAATTTGACTTGACTTTTAATTCCATAAAGCAGATTGCATATATTGGTACCATTATGATTGGTGCTATTCTCGTAATGCAAGGTCATATGACAGTGGGATATATTCTTGCATCTTCTACATATGTAATGCGAATTATGAATAATATAACAGGCCTTAACAATCATATATTTAATATGCAGCAGCAAACCATTGCAGGTCTTGCACTTAAAAAATTTATGGAGAAAGAAAGCAACATTCCTGATACGAAAGAGCAAAATCTGCATTGTGACGCCCCAAACATTGAACTTAAGGGTGTTTCACTGCAGATCGACGGACAAGATATACTAAATGATATTAATCTTAGTATACCGTATGGTAAAAAGATTGGTATTGTGGGTGAAACTGGATCTGGGAAAAGTATACTTCTTAAAACCTTAGTACGTATCCGTGACATTACGGAAGGAACCATAACCATTGATGGACATGATGTGAAAGACTTTAGCCTCAAGAATTTACGAAATATGTATTCCTATGTATTTCAGGATGTATTTCTATTTTCCAATACAATTGCATCAAACATTGCATACAGCAGACCGGATATTGATGAAAAAATGGTAACGAAGGCAGCAACCCATGCCCAGGCTGACAAATTTATTGATGCATTGGCTGATAGATATAAGACCATCGTTGGGGAAAGAGGTCTTGGTATTTCTGGCGGACAGAAGCAGCGAGTATCAATTGCAAGAGCATTCCATAAAAATGCACCAATTTTTGTTTTGGATGATTCTACGAGTGCATTAGATGTAAATACAGAACGAATTGTATTAAATAATATCTATGATAATTTTTCTGAAAAAACACTAATAATTACTGCCCACAGATTTTCTTCCGTGGTAGATTGTGATGAAATCCTTTATATGCGAGATGGAAAGATAACAGAACGAGGGACTTTTGAGGAACTTATGGCGCTTGGAGGAAGTTTCGCGCATATATACAATGTCCAGCAAGAGCAACAGGAAGGCACAGTAGATTACGGTAATCATGCCATAAGCGGAGGTAAGTATAATGGCTAAACGAAACACCTTTTTTGAAGATGAAAAAATCGAAAAAAAAATTGATATAAAGCAATTAGGAAGAACTTTGAAATATATACTTCCCTTTAAACGGATTCTCTTTTTGGTGAGCAGCATGATGCTGATTGCAGCAGTGGCATCTCTCTTGCCTCCAAGACTTTTGAAACTGATTGTAGATGATGTGGTGGAAAATAAGGACTACCGTGAATTGTTCCTTGTAGGTGTTGGATTAGTTTTTTTAGCAGCAGTAGAGATTCTGTCCACATTTGCGCAAGCAAGAAGTATGGGACAGATGGGACTTAATATCATTTCACATATTAGATCTGAGATTTTTGAAAGGTTACAGCAGTTATCCTTTGATTACTTTGATAATCGTCCAGATGGGAAAGTTGTAGTCCGTGTAACAGAGTACATTAATGGACTAGCAGACTTTTTTTCCAATTATGTTATGATGTTTGCAATTTACATTGTAAAAATGGTGATAGTAACCGTATTTATGTTATCAATTAGCCCAGTGCTGACGATGATTGTATTCGCAACGATTATACCTATGATGACCATAGTATTTATACTAAGATCCTTATTACGTAAAATGTATACTGCTCAACGTGCTAAGAACTCAAACCGTACCGCATTTCTTGTGGAAACTATTATGGGTGAACAGATTGTGAAGAATTACAATCGAATTGATTCCAACAAAGAGGTTTACAAGCAGATTCATGAAGATAGCGTAAATATGTGGTGGGAAATTGTAAAGCGTTCTAGATTAAATCAACCTGTGGTTCAAACATTTTGGCATTTTGGGACCTTGTGTATTTATGGAGCTGCACTTGCATTAATTCTTAGCGGAAACAATTTGATTACTGCAGGTGTTGTAGTCACTTTTACCACATATATGAGTTCCTTTCAAGAACCACTGTCTCAGTTATCAACGATAATTCAAGAGTTGGCCCAGGTAAGTTCTAACTTAGAACAGGTATTTGATACCATTGATTATCCAGTGGATATCACTGATAAGGAAAATCCCATTATACTTAATGAAATCAAAGGTAATATAGATTTTAATGATGTAACCTTTGCTTATGAAGAGGATATTAATATCTTAGAGCACTTTAGTCTTCATGTAAAAGAAGGAGAAACCGTGGCCCTTGTAGGACCTACGGGCGCTGGAAAAACTACCATTATTAACATGTTAACCAGATTTTATGATGTAAAACAAGGAAGCATTACCATTGACGGCATTGATGTAAGGGATGCAAGTCTACATTCCCTACGAAAAGAAGTTGGAGTTTTGATGCAAGACCCATTTATTTTTAAAGGAACGGTAGTTGATAATATAAGATATGGAAAATGGGATGCTACGGATGAAGAATGCATTGCTGCGGCTAAGAGTATCTTTGCGGATAAATTTATCCAAAAATTAAATGGTGGATACAACCATATGATGGAAGAACGAGGAAGTGGATTATCCGCTGGCGAAAAACAGCTGATTAGTTTTTCTAGAATTGTTCTAAAGAATCCTTCTGTCATTATTTTAGATGAAGCAACTAGTGCCATTGATACAGAAACAGAATTGTTAATCAAAGAAGCAATGGATGTTTTGCTCAAGAATAAAACGGCCTTTATTGTTGCACATCGATTATCCACCGTACGTAATTCTGACCGAATTCTGTACATCAGAAATAAGGGAATTGCGGAAGAAGGAACCCATGAAGAGCTCATGGCTAAGAAGGGGTTATATTATGAATTGACGAGGGTCTAAAGGTGTTTGGAAGAAGATTAGTCATGTATTATTAAAAAATAGCGAGTAATAAGGGTAGCATTTACTATATGTATGCTACCCTATTACTATACTGAATTATAAAAATTGATGTCTGGGTTCTTTATAACTCAACCAGTTCCCCACTATTTATTTTAAATTTTTCACCATTTACTTCAATCCATACTGCCGTAGCTGAAGGATTATAAACTTTATCACCTTTAGCGGTATATTTTAGATTTTTTGCAGCATTCATATAATCTACTATTTCAATATTGGTTGCATACCATATATCATTTTTATTTCCGACTAATTCACAAAAATTCTCTATTACATCCCAGTTGTTTTCTGTATCAAATTCATAACTGTGTCCCCAAACATACATGAGATAGAGATACTGTGTTTTACATAATTCAATAAAGTTATTTGCAAGTTTCATTAAATCAGAATGATTATGATGACATGTAGATTTCCACTCTAAAAAGTTTCTAGGCATTTTAAAGTCAAGCGAATCTCCAACAATTCTTGCATATTCTATACCGCAGGCGGGAAGAAGTTTTATTATGTCATCACTATATGATCCATTAGGATAGGACAGTCCTCTAACTGGATAGCCACATGCATCTTCAAGAATCTTTCGATCCTCAATAATTTGTTGGATAACTTGATCTAAGGGGGAGCGTTCTATTGTTGGATGGGAATATGTATGAGCTGAAACTTCATGTCCACTATATAAATCTTTTATTTCATCAAAAGAAATTCTTTTTCCCCATGCATGATTTCCAAGGAGGCCTCCGTTTATATGGAAAGTGCCCTTAATTCCATTCTTGTTAAAAATTTCAATAAGCCTTCGATCATGTTCCTTACCATCATCATAGCTTAATGTTAAACATTTATGCTTACCTTCTGGAAAGCATATGTAAATATTTTTTAATAAATCTGACATTGCGTGCTCACTCACTTTCTTTCATCTGTTAAATTGTTTTTTGGTAAAATAATGCTTTACTATTTTAAATCTCTGACAATATCGTTAATATACGCTGATTTTGAACTGGATTCATGGCGTAATTTATCTAAACCTTTATCACTTACAGTGCCTAATTCTTTTGCTTTTTTATAGTAAGTACATTTAAAATTTATCATATCCAATGTGTCTTGTAAATGATTCATTTGTTTTTTAATTTCTATTTTTCTTTCTAAAAACATTTGGTAACGATTATCAATTGAAGATAACCAATTCTGAACCACTCAAAAAATTGTCTAATTTCTTACAGGAAAACCTTAAAAATCTGTTTGAAGTCTGTGAGATAAAACCGATGGTAAACCAGATACATGCCCATATTCGTAATACTCCATTTGAACTAATTGAATTATGTCAAAAGTATGATGTACAGGGTGTAGTATGGTTTCGTTATCTTATAAAGACAGCAAACAGTAAGTCCTAAAAATGGTAATAAAAACAGATTTAACGGAATATGAAAGAAGATATAAAAAGAGGAATAACAATATGGATAAGGAAGGCATATTTGGGTTAGAATGAAAGTCAGTCTTGTGCCATAGCAATAAATGTCATTAAAAAATCTATTACTGGCAAGTTATTGTATGAATATTATGTTACTATTGTATTTGGTTATAATGAAGTAATACATGAAGTAATATATGAAGTAATACATGAAGTAATACATGAAGTAATACATGAAGTATAATACATCAAGCAGTAGCAATACAATAAAGAATATAACTTTGGAGGTATGATATGAGTACAATAAATGAATATAATAATCCAGTTCAGCGCGGTTTTTTTCCAGATCCCTCCGTTATACGTGTGGGTGATGATTATTACATGGTAAATTCATCATTTCAGTATTTTCCTGCAATTCCTATTTCACATTCAAAGGATATGATACACTGGAAGGTGATAGGACATGCAATTACCAATACGGAAGATCTTCCCCTAGAGGATATAAATGATTCACATGGAATATGGGCTCCTGATATTTCCTATGTAGACGGAACTTTCTATATATTTGCAACTTTTCGTTTAAATGGTGATGGAAAAAGAGATAACAACATTTTAAGAAGACAGCTGGTGGTTACTTCTAAAACGCCTGAAGGACCTTATTCAAAACCTACATGGCTAGAAGCAGATGATATTGACCCATCCCATTTTGTAGATGATGACGGAAAACATTATATGGTGATTGCAAAAGCAGCCACTGTATATGAAATCAGTGAGGATTGTAGCAGGGTACTTAGCGGGCCAAAGGTTGCATGGGAAGGTACTGGTGAAAGGTGTCCAGAAGGGCCTCATATTATGAAAAAAGATGGCTGGTATTATGCAATAGTAGCAGAGGGAGGAACAGGGTATGGACATGGTATCAACATTGCCCGTTCCAAAAACATATATGGACCTTATGAAAGTTGCCCTTATAATCCAGTTTTGAGGCAGAAAGATCCAAGTGCTCCCATTCAACGTGCTGGTCATGGTAAATTAGTTCAGACACAGAATGGTGACTGGTGGATGTATTATCTATTAGGAAGACCAAATGAAGGGAAGTACACAACCATTGGAAGAGAAAGTGGATTAGATCCAGTTACCTGGACTGAGGATGGCTGGTTTATAGTAAACGATGGTAAGGGTCCAAGTACAAGTCAACGTAAGCCTGAACTACCAGAGAGCATATGTGAAAGAAATTTAGAGGATGATTTTAATGAAACTACATTAAATCTGGAATGGGAATTTGTACGTTTACCAGATAACGGGTCCTGGTCTTTAACAGAACGCCCTGGATACTTTAGAATATGGACAAGGGACGGTAAGCTTTTGGAAAAAAGGGCAAAAAATACCTTGTTAAGAAGAGAACAAGAGCTTTGTTATTCTGCGGAGACTAAATTAGAATTTAGTCCAACTAGAAACGGAGAACAAGCTGGTCTTACCTGCTATTATAGTACTGCAACTTATGTAAGGCTAAGTTTGTGCTATGAGGAAGGAAGAAAGCTGCAACTAGTAATAAACAGAAATCATGGTGAGGAATTAATAGCTGAAATAGATAACATTAAGAACATCCCAATTTATCTGAAAGTAATGGTTGAGAAGCTAACCAGAACATTTTATTATAGTTATGACGGGATTACATGGAATACTGTGGGCGTTTTAGAACAGTGTATCTATCTTTGCGATGAGGGAGTTCCAGATGATCCGAAGCGTCATACAGGTACACTAGTGGGAATATACGCTAATAATGGAGGTTATGGAAGCAGGATCCCTGCAGATTTTGATTATTTTAAATATGAGGATTAAATATATAATAGGGCTGCCCAACTAATTTACTGGGCAGCCCTTAATGATGATTGGTTCGATATTCCTTTGGCGTCAGGTTACATAAATCTTTAAAAGTACGATAAAAGGTACGAATGCTTTCAAAACCACATTGGTAAGAAATATCAGTTATACTAAGTTCAGAAGTGACTAGTAGGTACTTGGCATATTTAATTCTCTGATTATTTAGATATGAATGAAAAGTGGTACCAAGTTTACTGTTAAATATATGAGATAAATAGTATTTACTGGCATTGAGCTGCTTAGCCAATCCAGTTAAGGTGATTACCTCGGTAAAATGATTATCTATATACATAAGTAATCTTTGAACAAGATCAAGATCGTCAGATTGATTTTCCACTAAAGTAAGATTTTTTAGTATACGACTTAGTAATATGGTTAGGTACCCCTTGATTAGTATGTAATCTGGATTGAGCTTATCAATAGCTAGTAGTGAATTCAGACAATAATCCACGTCATCATGTAAATCTTTTCTTTGTATAAAGGAAGACTGTGGAGTTTTATTTAAAAAGTTCCCACTAAGTATCTCTGTAAGATGAATATCAAAAATAAGAAGTATCATTTTACAGCCCTCACTAGAGGATATACTATGAATCGTATTTGGATATGCAATAGCAAGATCTTTCGGTTTTAGAGTTTTTGTCTCTCCATTCATGGTAATGGTTGTTTCACCTGAAATGATATATATGATTTCAACTTGCTTGTGTAGGTGAGCAGGATAGCTAAGACTATTTGATATTGCACATAAAAAAGGTTGATCTCTATATTGATAAAATGTATCCATTGGTTTCTCCGTTCAAAATAAAATCAATAGAATAAATGAGTATTGTCAGCAAATGAAATGATGCATATAGAATACCACCTTTTATATGGAGAGGCAATATGAAAAAATATTGCACACTTTTATAAAATATTAATTGTTGTTTAAAAAAATGCTTGGTTTGTAATCGACGTAAGAAATTAAATAAAATGGAGTAATAACTCTAATTCCTAACTTTTAGTTAATTCACAACCTTTTACCAATTCCCACATAGACATTTAAACACTCTTAAATAGTAGAATAAGTTAGTTAATCATATGACATGATATTGTTATGTTTATATCAATCTTATATACTATATAAACTTTTCATAGATAATCTAGTAGAATTGTATGAATTAGACCTAGGGAACTGATAATATTTGTATATTATTTTATTGGAAATATTTTGACAATCCTAATCTTACTTGTTATAATTGACGTATTGTTGAGAATGATTATTAATATCATAAAGATGCAATTACTATTAGCGCTATAGTAATTACAATTACATAGAATTAATTTAATGGTGTAAGTATTTCAATACCAAGAATAATTATTTCAAATTAATATATGCAGATATTAATTTCATCCATTCAATTATCTACTTTACTATCAAATCTATTATATAAGAGGAGAATTATATGAAAAAATTTAATTATTTCATAATTGCTATTATGGCAACTTTTATTTTGGCTTTGACAGGCTGCTCAAGTCAAAGTAATGATACTGATCCTGCAACATATGCTCAGGTAGAGGATACAACTACAACCACTGAACCTGAGGCAACTGCTACACCAACTACTGAACCAGAAGAACCAGCAAAACCAACTACTGTTGAAATAACTGATATTTATGGTACAGTTACAGTTCCGGTAAATCCACAAAGAGTTGTTGCACTAGATAATAGAACATTTGAAACTTTAGCTGATTGGGGCGTTGTATTAGCAGCAGTTCCAAAGCCTGTTATGCCAGCAGATTCACCATATGTAACAGATGAGTCAGTACAGGATGTAGGTAGCCATGGAGAACCAAATCTTGAAGTCATAGCTGCTGCAGATCCTGAACTAGTAATTATAGGACAACGCTTTGCAAAGTATTATGAAGATATTAAAAAGTTGGTACCCAATGCCGTAGTAATTGATCTTACATTTGATGTATCTGGTGAAACAGGTAATCCTGGGGAAAGTTTAGTGAATGGTCTTAAGAACTCTACCCTTGCATTAGGACAAATTTTTGATAAGAATAGTGAAGCAGAGAAATTGGTTGCTGATTTTGATAATGCCATTGAAGGCGCTAAAGCTGCATATAATGGAACAGATACTGTTATGAGTGTTGTAGTTTCTGCAGGAGAAATTGGTTTTTCAGCACCTCATTCCGGACGTGTTTGGGGGCCTATGTATGATATCTTTGGATGGGTTTCTGCTTTAGAAATTGACAATAGTACTTCAGATCATCAAGGGGATGATGTATCTGTAGAGGCAATTGCACAAAGTAATCCTGACTGGATATTTGTATTAGATCGTGATGCTGCTATTTCTTCTACTACAGATGCAGTTCCTGCGCAAGATGTAATTGATAATGCACCAGCACTACAAAATGTGACTGCTGTAACTGAAGGAAATGTTGTATATGCACCAGCAGATACTTATACTAACGAATCAATACAAACTTATCTTGAATTATTTGAAAACCTTAATAAGGCTTTAACTAAGTAGTATAAGATAAAGGAGTATAACCAAGTGTCAAAACGTACAATACATAAACTTATGGGGGCTGAGAATTCTCAGCCCCAAAGTTTTAAAAATAATAAAATATGGACAATGTCTTTTATTTTGGCAATGATAGCCGTTATAATTTTGGGTATTATTTCACTATGTACAGGTGTGTATGATATATTAGGGCAAGAGGATGGATTTCGTATGTTTTTCATAACCCGTGCTCCAAGGACCATTGCATTAATGCTTACCGGAGCTGCCATGGCAATGTCAGGTCTTGTTATGCAGCTGCTTACACAAAACCGTTTGGTTGAGGCAACCACAACTGGTACTATTGAATGGGCAGGGCTTGGCCTTACCTTTATATATCTATTTTTTCCAGCGCCAACTTTAGTACTTAGAATGACAGGAGCAATCATTTTTTCTTTTGCAGGAACTATGATTTTCTTTTTGTTTTTAAAAAGAGTAAAGTTACGTTCTTCTTTGATTGTACCAATTATTGGAATGATGCTTGGAGCCGTTATTTCCGCAATTTCAACTTTTGTTGGACTAACTTTTAATATGATGCAAAATGTTCAAAACTGGTTTATAGGATCTTTTGCTTCTATTCAAATTGGAAGATATGAATATTTATGGCTCATTGTCATAGTTACCATATTGATTTTTATTTATGCAGATCGGCTGACCTTGGCGGGGCTTGGAGAGGACATTGCAACGAGTCTTGGAGCAAATTATAACAGTATTGTATTTTTAGGGACTGGTTTAATTGCCATTGCTATTGGAATCGTTGCAGCTGTTATTGGAAATTTACCTTTCTTAGGTTTGATTGTACCTAATATTGTGTCTATGTATAGAGGAGATGATCTAAGAAGCAATCTACCCTGGGTGTGTGTACTGGGAATGGGTTCTATTATGATCTGCGATATCATTTCTCGAACCATTATTAAGCCTTTTGAAGTGCCTGTATCCTTGATACTTGGTACTGTAGGTTCTATTGTTTTCATAGTTATTTTATTGAGACAAAGGAGGCAAGGTTGAAAGAAAATTTAAATATTGGAAGGATGCCACGTGAAGATTCTTTCAACCTATTTTATTTGTGGCAGTACCGCAAGCTGGCTTGTGGTATCCAATGGGTATTAAAATGAACGAATTAACCTATCGTAATGATGATAATATGGAATTACATAATAGCCTTCACAACAAAAATAGATCGGCTAGAGCCTTTCGTTCCAAAAAAGAAGAAAGACATTATTGGATTCTACTGTTTGCATTAATTGCTCTGGGTATCCTAATGTCTTATGGACTTTTGGTTTATCATAATCCAGTGCCTATAGATTCGCCTTCCTTTATCCCTGTTGTGAAAAGAAGGGTAGTAGCGATCGTATCCATGATTATTGCAGCGGTATGTCAGAGTTTATCAACAGTTGCTTTTCAATCCATTACAAAGAATAGGGTTATAACACCTTCACTTCTAGGCTTTGAGGCCCTCTATGCGACCATCCAAACTAGTACATTATTTTTCTTTGGTATCGGTGCGTTTATTAATTTTAGCGGTATTGGATCATTTTTGTTCCAAGTAATTGTTATGGTCTTGCTGTGCTTAATACTCTATGGATGGCTGCTTTCGGGTAAATATGGAGATTTACAATTGCTTCTTTTAGTAGGTGTTGTCATTGGAACTGGACTTAAGTCGCTATCTTCCTTTATGAGACGGGTCCTTGCTCCCTCTGAGTTTGACATCTTACAGGCAAAATTATTTGGTTCAGTCAACAATGCAGAATCAGAATACTTTATCATTGCAATACCCATAGTAATCCTTGCAGCATTGCTTCTTATTGGAAATGCAAAGAAATTAAATGTGTTATCCCTTGGAAAAGATGTTTGTATCTCTCTGGGAATGAATCACAAGTCTTATGTGATTTATAACCTTATACTAGTGTCTGTACTAATGTCTATTTCAACTGCACTGGTTGGTCCACTCACATTCTTTGGATTTTTAGTCGCATCACTTAGTTATCAAGCAGCACAGACCTATGATCACAGATACATTTTCCCCATGGCACTTGCCATAGGATTTTTAGTTCTTACAGCAGCATATTTTTTTATGTATCATATTTTCTCTGCTTTAGGTTATGTTTCTGTTGTTATTGAGATGTTCGGTGGAGTAATATTCTTGATTGTAATTTTAAGAAAGGGCACAATATGATAAAGATTACTCATGTAAAAAAGGTATATAGCGAAGAGGTCAAAATAGGACCCCTAGATATTGAAATACCCAAGGCCGGTATTACTTCTTTAATTGGACCTAATGGTGCTGGTAAATCAACGGCGCTTCTGATGATTGGCAGGCTTTTGAATATGAATGAAGGTCAAATTCAAGTTGCAAATATGGACGTTACCAATGCCAAATCAGGAGACTTAGCAAAGATTTTAACTATTTTAAGGCAAGAGAACCATTTTGTAACAAGACTTACTGTTAGACAATTAGTTGGATTTGGACGATTTCCTTATTCTAAGGGTAGATTGTCTAAGACGGATGAAGCCATTATATCTAAATATATTGACTTTTTAGGACTAAGTGACTTGGAGAATAGATATTTAGATCAACTTTCCGGTGGTCAAAGACAAAGGGCATATGTTGCTATGGTATTGTGTCAGGAAACTGAATATGTATTAATGGATGAGCCGCTTAACAATCTTGATGTTGCTCGTTCAGTTCAGATGATGGAACATTTAAGACGAGCGGCAAATGAATTTGGAAGAACAATTTTAACGGTCTTACATGACATTAACTTTGCTGCAAAATATTCTGATCGAATTTGTGCAATGAAGGATGGGCAAATTGCTGCCTTTGGTACGGTAGAAGAGATTATGAATCCTAGGATTTTAACAGATATTTTTGAAACAAATATTGAGATTATAGAAGGTCCTACTGGACCAGTAGCAATATATTAATAAAGTTAAGTAAGGCACTTTTCTAAGAGTTTATTAGAAAAGTGCCTTACTATAAAGTTTTAGAAAAGTGCTTTAACATAAAGTTTACAAGAAAAGTAGCTTTTAGTATAGAAATTACACATTTGTATCTTTTTTTAAAATTTTATTGATTTGAAACATAAAAGTAACGGTTGTAACAAGTGCAGCAATAATATCGCTAACAGGTTCTGCTAAGAATACAGCAAAAACTTTATCTTGGAAAAACATAGGAAGAATAAATATAAGTGGAATCAGTAATATAATCTTTCGAAGGCAAGCAAGAAGAAGGCTTACTTTGGCTTGTCCAAGGGCCATAAAACTTTGTTGGCAACAAACCTGAAAACCCAATGAAAAAATCCCCGCCATATAGATTCTCATAGCCCAGCTAGTATATTCTACCAAGGAAGAATCGTTTGTAAACATTCTAGAGAATATATGAGGTGCCAGCATAAGGGCTACCCAACTAATGATAGCGAATAGAGCGCACACAATAAATTGGGTTTTAAAAGCTTTTTTCACACGATCACTTTTACCAGCACCAAAGTTGTAGCTAAGGAGTGGTTGGCCACCTTGACAGATTCCTTGTAGGGGCATAAGAACCAATTGGCTTATACTGGTTATGATGGTCATGGCTCCAACAGCAATATCACCGCCATAACGGGATAAACTTGAGGTGAAACTAATGGAGAGTATACTTTCTGTGGATAACATGACAAAACTTGAAACACCAAGAGCAAGACAAGGGACAATAATATTACGTTCTAATTTAAAATTACATTTTCTTAAACGAAGAATCGTTTTCTTTCCAGTTAAAAAATATATAATCCATACTGTGCCCACTGCCTGACTTATAATAGTGGCAAGAGCTGCACCTTTTACACCCATATCAAATACAAAGATAAAGATAGGGTCAAGGATAATATTAATAACAGCTCCAATAATGGTAGTCATCATACTAATCTTAGCAAAGCCTTGTGTCGTAATAAAAGGATTCATACCCATCACAATCAAAACAAATATAC
This sequence comes from Anaerocolumna sp., assembly GCA_047972335.1. Classification (GTDB taxonomy): domain Bacteria; phylum Bacillota; class Clostridia; order Lachnospirales; family Lachnospiraceae; genus Anaerocolumna. The sequence goes on from JBKEAO010000132.1 coordinate 13,994, forward strand.
TGCCAAGTACATAGATTCTAGCATAGTCAATGGCATAGGGAAGAGTCACATCACTAGCTCCAAACAAACGTAGTAAATCAGGAGAGTAAATATAAAATAATATAGTTATAAAAACAGATATCATTAAAAGAAGGGAAAAACAATTTCCCATTATTTTTTCTGCAGTTTTGCTATCTTTTTTACCCATTGCAATAGCTACACGTGGAGAACCGCCAAATCCAGCCAACATGGCAAAGGCGTTAATAAGCATAAGAATGGGCATAAATAAACCCACTCCTGTTAGTGCGGATGCACCAATATTTGGAATATGTCCTATGTAAATTCTATCAATAATATTATATAGTAGATTTACAACCTGCGCTACAACAGCTGGAATTGCTAATTTTGCTAATAATTTTGGGATACTACCTGTTCCCAAATCTTTTGTGGTATTTTTTTCAATTGCTTTCATATGTATTTTGGTCTATTCCTTTCGTACTTTGATGTTGCTCATATCATAAACCATGTTATAATAATAGAGTCAATAGCTATTTTAAAAATCATGGTAAGCAAAGGGTCCCCAAAATGAATCATTATTTTACAATTAGTGAATTTGCAAAGCTTAGAAATATTAACATCAATTCACTACGATATTATGAGCGGCTTGGTCTATTAAAGCCAGCCTATATTGATCATAAAACTAATTACAGATATTACAAGGCGGAACAGCTGTCAATACTGGACAAAATCATTATGTGTATCGATTTAGAAATACCTTTAAAGGAAATGGCCCAATATATAAGTAATGACGGAACTTTGCAGTCTAAAAAGCTTTTAGAACGAGGAAAGTCAGTTGCCATAGAACAGATGAAAGAAATGCAAAAAAAACTAGGCATGATAGAATATGCTCTAAAGAGTATAGAAGATAACAAAGAGTTTGTAGATAGAAAGGGTATGTATATTAGAAACATTGATGAGAGGCATATTGTCACTACAGAATGTTTTAGCCAGGAGTTAGATATAAAACAGTTAGTGAAAGAAATTGCTCAACTTCATCAAAGAGCGCTTAGAAACAATTTATCGCCCTTATTACCGGCAGGTCAATTGTTGTTTTTTCATCCTTTACAAAAGATGCGCTATTGTTTATTCTTAGAAATCGTAGACCAAGTAAAAGACTACCCCAATTTAATAACCATACCAAAAGGAGATTATGCTTGTTTGCAATTTAATCTAGATTTATCAACGGATTTTCAAGGAATTGTTAGAGAAAATTTTGGGAAGACAGAAGAAATGACTATTATTATTGAAAATATAATGCATGAGAAATATAGTTTTGAAAGTAGGCCTAGTGAAATTCAAAAAAAAGTATAATATATCTGTGAGTCATAACATACAAGATTGCATTTCAGGCCATATAAAATATGTTTATTATAAGAGTATATATAAGAGAGTATATAAAGTGCATATAAGAGAGTACAAGGTTCATGTCAAAGATTATTAAAACGGTAAGAATAGGATAAACAGTAAGAACAGGATGAAACAGTAAGAATAGGATAAAACGGTAAGAACAGGATGAAACAGTAAGAATAGGATAAAGCGGTAAGAATAGACACGGGAGGTATATACATGAATTTAAGTATTAATACAAATAAAAGGGGACCTGCAATAAGTCCCATGCTCTATGGGTTATTTTTTGAAGATATTAATTATGC
>JBKEAO010000023.1:0-65218 GCA_047972335.1 Anaerocolumna sp.
CAAGAAATCAGACTCAGATAAAGAGTCAAGACCATCAGAAATAAACTGACGGTACTGGTTATGTAATGTCCAACATTTTAGCATAAGCGAAACCTCCTAAAAAAATATATTTAAGGGCTTCGCCGCAAATTTTTTTACATTTGTCAAGCGTTTTTATGAAAAAATATGCAAAAATGTTGAGGTGAAATAAATTTTAAGAAGTAAAGAAAATATAGAGAATATAAGGAACGTAGAGTTTCCGAACATTCTCAAATCTAAATAGGAGGTGATATTACTATGTCCCATGTTGCACCAGCTCTTCGAGAAAAATTTGAATCTCTCCCTACCGAGCTAAAGAATACAATATTAGAAAGAAATGTAAATCTTAATAACATTCAAGATCTTATGAGTGTATTAGAACAAATCGTAGCTGAAGGTGAAAATTCTCACAGATAAAAAGGGGAACTAATTCATTACCAAGCTACTCCTTTTACTCAAAAAAAGGGAATCCCTATGACCTCTTGGTCACTGGGTTCCCTTTTTCATTATATCTTTATTGTATCACATTTTGAATATTCTATGGAATTTTCTACACTGCATTTGTAAGAACAGCACCTATAGCATTCTTAGCACTATCTGTAATATCTCTTTGGTAGGCAATTTCATGTTCTACATTCCTTGCAACATCATTTGATATATACGCTGCTTCTAGTATTTTTTGAAATACAGTCTTGACATCATTAATCATACCATTTTGCACACTTGTAATTTCGTATATTTTATTCATGGCTGTTACAGTTTCTGTTACAAATGATTGAATAGACTGAATGGTTTCAGATATTTCCTTAGATGACTTAGCAGACTGTGCTGCCAAATTCCTTACCTCTCCTGCTACAACAGTAAATCCTTTTCCTTGTTCCCCGGCTCTTGCAGCTTCGATAGAAGCATTGAGCGATAATATATTGGTCTTATTAGATATGCTTCCTATCACTGCAGCAAAACCTTCTATCATGTTGGATAAATTCTTCATTTGATTCATGTTTTTTGAGGATTCTTCCACAACTTCATAAAGAAAATTGATTTTAGTTAACAGTTCATCCACACAGGTAATTCCCTCTTTTACCAGATTAAGTGAAGTATCTGAACTATTGATCGCGTCGAAGGCATTTTTTTCTACCTTTAACTGAGAGCTATCAAGATTGTCTACAATACTACCAATCTCACTAAGAAATACTTCCTGCTGTTTCATAAATAATTGAATATCCTTATTCTCCATTGTATCTTCCATGTGATTTTCCTCCTTATTATTCCCACTCAACTATAAATATCATGACTTAGAGTCTACAATTAATGTATCACTAATCATAAATTTGATTGTAGAAACTATTTCTTAATACCCTATAATAAACCTTTCAATTCCCTTATATTACTTATCCCAATTAATTTGATATTTACTCCATTCATATTGTCTTCTTTCGTATTATCTTTATTCCCATTGTCTTTATTTGTGTCCACTTTACTCTTGTTATCTTTACTCATGCTATCTTTATTAATCTTTGGCAATATACAAGTAGTAAAACCCATTTTTTCAGCTTCCATAACCCTTTGTTCTGCCATATTGACTGCTCTAACTTCACCAGTTAACCCAATTTCACCAAAGGCAATGGTCTTGCTATCTAGGGCCTTATTTCTGTAGCTAGATAGTATTGCTAGAATGATGGCAAGATCTAAAGCTGGCTCATTCACTTTCATTCCCCCTGCAACATTAATGTAAGCATCCATTCCTGATAACTGAATCCCCAGTCTTTTCTCTAGCACCGCCATAAGTAGATTGACACGGTTGTAATCCGTTCCTGCTGCCGTTCTTCTTGGCATATTAAAATTAGTCTGACATACCAAAGCTTGTACTTCAACTAAGATAGGTCTCGTTCCCTCCATGGATACAGCCACTACAGATCCTGGCTCATCTTCTGGTTTACCCTGTAGCATAAATTCTGAAGGATTAGAAACTTCTATAAGGCCCTGCTCCCTCATCTCAAATACCCCAATTTCATTGGTGGATCCAAAACGATTTTTTACTGCTCGTAAAATACGATAAGAAGCCTTATTCTCCCCTTCAAAATACAGTACCGTATCTACCATATGTTCTAATACTCTAGGCCCTGCCACAACACCTTCTTTTGTTACATGTCCAACAATAAAAATTGATATTCCAAGTCCCTTTGCTAAATGAAGTAAAACTCCTGTTGTTTCTCTAACCTGACTCACACTTCCTGGTGCAGAACCTATATCTTCTTTATACATAGTCTGAATAGAGTCGATAATTACAATCTTAGGCATTTCCTCTTTGATTGATTCTTCAATTCTGTCTAAATTGGTCTCACTTAGGAGTAGCACATCTCCTTTAAAAACACCCAATCTGTCGGCTCTCATTTTGATTTGCTTTAATGACTCCTCACCTGATATGTACAGAATCTTATTGTTCATATCTGACAATTCTCTACACATTTGAAGTAGTAGTGTAGATTTACCAATACCAGGGTCTCCGCCCACTAACACAAGAGAACCAATTACAATTCCTCCACCTAAAACCCTGTCAAATTCCTTAATCCCAGTAAATAGCCTATCATCTTCTATGGTAGTAACCTGGGAAAGAAGTTCTGGCTTTAAGGCTTTAACCGAGCCCATCCCCTTTACCACTTTCCTTGAAACAGGTTCCTCCACAAATGTATCCCAAACCTTACAACCTGGGCATTGCCCCATCCATTTACTCGCTTCATATCCACACTCTTTACAAAAGAACACTGTTTTTGATTTCGCCATTCTCCCTCCTAAAAAAGAAAGGCTGCCTTAAATCAGCAAAAAATCAACCAAAGAATATCAAATCCTTTTAGTGTCAATTCATGCTATTGAAAGGCAGCCTCTAGATAACCACATTATTTTTCATGTGTATAAATCTAATATTAAATATTACATCTTAGGCAGTCATATTATAGCTTTACAACCCTAATTGTAGATTTGTTTTCTTCCCCTAATTCCACACTTAAAGTAAGCTTTCCACCTAAATTGGTTTTCATTTTACCAACATTTGTATCATCAATGTATATCTTATATTCCTTCTCAGCTTCAAGTTCTAAGGTAATCTGTGTATCTTCATACCCTTCCACCGCAAACTTTACTTGATTATCTGAAATATCTAATTGCTCTACTGCAGTTCCAGGAACCGATTCATACACAATTAAGCCGTTTTTCTCAAGTTTCGTTATTTCTTTAAATGTCTTTACCTTATATAAATCACCATTATGTTCAAAATCATTAACTTTTGATTTTACATCTAATTTGTAATTACCAAAACTGATTGTCCCATTGCTTTCTTCTCGTATTAATTCATCGATTACTGACATTTTAAATCCTCCTAATATGATATAATGCTATATGAATGCTCATTCCCATTTAAGAACTACTGTCTTAAAATATGATTACGAACAAGTGGGTGCTCACTAAAAATTACTGATTAAAAGCATCAACCTCAAACCACTATTATAATTTTAGTACACTTCCCACTGTCCATAACTTAATGAATTATTCAATTACAAGATGAACAACTAAAACAATTCCCTCTCGTCATGAAACATTTATAACTGTCTCCATTATATAATAGTTTCATGACAATTTCCACTGATACTTAAAAGATTTCACTTATTTTTTAGAAATTTTAATTTCTTTGTCGAAAAGAATCATAGTAGCAGAATCACCACTAGCAAGTGTACCTTCTAATAGAGCCTCAGCTAATTTATCTTCAATATTTGACTGTATGGCACGTCTTAAAGGTCTAGCTCCATAATTTTGATCATAACCTTTTTCTACGATATAATCTATCATCTCTTCGCTTAGTTCAAGGGTTAAGTTCATCTGCTGTTTCGCTCTTTTTTCAATGGTTGAAAACATAATTCGAACAATACTCTTAATATTTTCCTTAGTAAGTGAATGGAATACGATTATTTCATCAATACGATTGATAAATTCTGGTTTGAAGATACGTTTTACTTCTTCTAAAACACTATCCTTCATTTTTTTGTAATCTTCTTTTTCATCAGAAACTGATGCAAAACCTAATTTCTTAGGTGATATAATATTTTGTGCACCTGCATTGGATGTCATTATGATAATTGTATTTTTAAAGCTAACTTTTCTACCTTGGGCATCTGTAATATGTCCGTCATCTAATACTTGAAGTAATATATTAAATACATCTGGATGTGCCTTTTCTACTTCATCAAAAAGTATAACAGAATATGGATTCTGTCTTACCTTCTCACTTAATTGACCACCTTCATCATAACCTACATAGCCAGGAGGTGAACCGATTAATTTAGAAACACTGTGTTTCTCCATATATTCTGACATATCAACCCGTATCATTGCATTTTCACTACCAAACATAGCCTCTGCTAAAGCCTTAGATAATTCAGTCTTACCTACACCTGTAGGGCCTAGGAATAAGAAGGATCCAATTGGTCTTGCAGGATCTTTTAATCCGACCCTACCCCTTCTAATGGCCTTAGATACAGCACTCACTGCATCCTCTTGACCTATCACTCTTTCATGAAGGATATTTTCTAAGTTTCGCAAACGTTCAGATTCCTCTTGCGCTAATTTCTTCACTGGAATTTTAGTCCAACTGGAAATAATATCTGCAATTTCATTTTCTCCTACTACGAGGAATGTATTTTGCTTTTCTTTTTCTGCTTTTACTGAGATCGCATTTAATTTCGTTGTAATCTCTTCTTGCTGTTTTTTAAACTCTCCAGCCTTTTCATAAGCTTCATTTTTAATGGCTAGTTCTTTTTCTTCCTCAAGATGTTTGATTTTTTCTTCTAATGCTTTGACTTCAGGCGAAGTAATAAAGGTACTTAGACGTACCTTTGATGCCGCTTCATCCATTAAATCAATGGCTTTATCAGGAAGATATCTGTCGTTAATGTATCTGCTTGACATTCTGACTGCTGCTTCTAATGCCTCATCAGTAATCTTTACTTTGTGATGGGCTTCATAACTATCTCTTAATCCCTTTAAAATAAGAATAGCTTCTTCTTCGGCAGGTTCTTCCACTACCACTGGTTGAAACCTACGCTCTAAGGCTGCATCTTTTTCAATATATTTTCTGTACTCTTCTCTTGTAGTAGCACCTATTAATTGAATTTCACCACGAGCTAGTGAAGGTTTTAATATATTGGAGGCATCAATAGCACCTTCTGCACCACCTGCTCCAATTATTGTGTGAATTTCATCAATAAATAAAAGAACATTTCCATCACTCATTACTTCTGCTATGACTTTTTTAATTCTTTCTTCAAATTCACCTCTATATTTTGATCCAGCCACCATACCTGATAAATCAAGGGTTAGCACTCTCTTATCTTTGATAGTTTCTGGAATATTACCTTCCACTATCTTCCTGGCTAATCCTTCTGCAATTGCAGTCTTTCCAACACCTGGTTCACCCACAAGACAAGGATTATTCTTAGTTCTTCTGCTTAATATCTGTACGACTCTTTGAATTTCTGTCTCTCTTCCTATAACAGGATCTAATTTACCTTCTCTGGCGTATTCAGTTAAATCTCTACTGTATTGATCAAGGGTTGGTGTAGAAGATTTCGCTTTTGCTTTCCCTTTATTCGCTGCATATTCATTTTTAGCGCTAGTCATATCCGCTCCAACAGCAGTTAATACATCAACATAAAGTTTTTGTACATTAATACCCAAGGTATTTAATAATCTTACTGCAATACAGTCAGATTCCTTAATCAATGCAATCAATATGTGCTCTGTGCCCACTAACTGATTCTTTAATCTAAGGGCTTCTTTATAACTTTGATCTAATATTCTTTTAGATCTTGGTGTAAACCCATCTACTTCTATTACCTCTACTGTATTATTGGGTGCAATTAATTGATTCACAAGTTCTAATACTTTGCTGGCTTCTACCCCATTCTTTTCTAGCACTTTTGCTGCAGCACCTTCTGATTCAAGGAGACCAATTAATAAATGTTCTGTTCCAACATAATTATGGGATAATCTATAAGCAACTTCTGTCGCATGCGTTATGGCTTTTTTGGCTTCCTCTGTATATCTCTCGTTCATAGTAACCTCCTATTTCTGCATTTGAGGCTATTACCTCTTGCTTTATCCAATTTATTTTTAAAAATCATTACTACAATAACAAACCTTTATTTATGAATATTCATAAATTTTCATAATAGACATTTTCATTATACTAAATCCGGAAGTTTTTTTCTAATATAATCTGCTCTAAACTTATCTCTTTTGGCACTGGCTAAGCTATTATCTAATAAACATTGTAGGTTGCCTGGCTGAATTTCCATCATTAGTTCATGAATGTTATAGACCTTCCCAAACTTAATTAATTCCATATCATTTCCTAGTTTTATTTGTGCTAGCAATGTCATGGCATCTGCGGATGAGAGTTGCTTTGCATATTTTAATACCCCATAGGATCGATGTACTTTATCTTCAAATTCATCGTAACTATGCGTAATAATATATTCTCTTTGTCTGCGTTCCTGTTTCATAACCTGTTCTACTATACGGTTTAATCCTTCAATGATATCCTTCTCTGTTCCTCCTAAAGTCTTTTGGTTGGATATCTGATATAAACTTCCAAGACTCTTTGATGCTTCGCCATAAGTTCCTCTTAAGGTAATACCGTATTTACCTAATTCCTCAGATAATTTTACAATCTTACCTGCAACAGTAAGAGCTGGCAAAAACATCATATAGGAGGCTCTAAGCCCTGTTCCTACATTTGTTGGACAAGAACTTAAGTACCCGTATTTTTCATGGAAAGCATAATGAAATAATTCGTTGGTAATATCATCAGCAAAATTTGCACCTTCAAATGCCTCAGCTATATTCATACCACCAGTTATAGATTGGATTCTAATATGGTCTTCCTCATTAATCATTATGCTTATTTTCTCATCATCTGATAAAATCAATCCAGTTCTTTGTTCTTTAGCGATTAATAAAGGACTAATGATATGCCTTTCCATCATAGCTGTCTGTTCTGATTCAGATAAGGCATCCACATTACAACTATAGAATTTTTTAGAAACCTTCACCTCTAATATTGGACTAGCACCTCGTACATCTTCAACAAGAAGCGCTGCCTCTTCATCCTTTAGTTTAGCAGAAAAAGGATAGGACTTTAGATTTCTAGCAAGTCGAACACGACTTGAAATGACTACATCTTGATTCTTTCCAGTATCTTTATACCATTTATGCATTATTCATCTCCTCCTTTTTTATTTGACGGATTCGATCTCTAATCTTGGCAGCTTCTTCAAATTCTTCTTTTTCAATGGCATCTTGTAACTTAATGGCTAGTTTATCTAACTCCGGTAGTTCCTTCACTAACTTTTCTGTTTTTGTTTCAAACCCAATTGGTTTTTTACCAATATGGGTATCAGCACCTTGAATATTCCTTAAACTTTTCTCTAATACCTTACCAAATGTATCATAGCATTTATAACATCCGAACCTTCCTAGTTTAAGGAATTCAGAATGTTTCATTCCACATCCATTACAATGAGGTTCTTCCTCTCTTTTTTCAGATCCGTGAACTGTGTTATTTAAACTACTATAATTACCTAATATGGTCGATAACAGACTACCTAATGTAAATTCCTGATCCATAAAAGGGGAGCTCATCTGGAAGGAGGAATATTCCATAGCACATTCTTCACAAATATGCTGCTCCTTCTTTTCTCCATTGATAATCTCAGTATAATATATTGAAGCTTCATTTTTTTTGCAATGATCACACATCATAGTAACAAACCTCCTATTCGACTATCTACAGTTACTATTTATCCATGGAGCAAAAACCTCTAAAGATTTCATCAACCATTTCATGAACTTCTTCAAGAGAGATATTTTTACAAGCTGCTTTCGCAAGTATTACTCTCATTTCGTTCATCATATCCTCCATGGCTTTATATTTATCTACATTAACCGCTATAATAGCACCTTTTCTTCTATCAAGCTTAACGTAGCCTTCTTGTTTTAAAATGGTATAAGCTTTATTAACCGTATGCATATTAATACCAATGTGTTCAGCTAAATCTCTAACAGAAGGTAGATTATCACCTTCTCTAATTTCTGCATTGGCAATACCATATATAATCTGATTGCAGAGCTGGATATAGAATGCTTCATCACTATTAAAATCGATTGTTACAATCAAAATCTCCACCTCCTACTTTACTGGTCCGTTATATTTGTTATATACAGTGTATAGCAGTTAACCTGTAATTGTCAAGATATTTCTTTTTCCTTTGCCTTTACAATTGTAACAGTTCAGCCATATCATACTATTCGCCACTAAAAAGTCCCTATTTAGTGTTTTGATGAATTAAGAGCTATCTTTATTTATTTGGCGGCCTTACTTTCTCTTTCTCCGTTTTTGAGAGGAATGATTCTGGAACAAATGTAGAACCATTATAATGAATACAGCTATAAAAACAAATAAAAGTACACCCATAATAGTTATCCTAGATTCTAGTCTCTCAACAATCTTATTGCTGTTATCATCTTTTTGCTGATCTTTTGTTATCACACCATGATATCTCTGAAAAGTATTTTCTAATCTGTCATATAAGTAAAATCCTTGATTGCCTGTTGGCCCTATTGCATAGATTAATAAAAACTCACTATACGGGTCTCCTTCCAAACTATATACCTCAACTTGGGTATTATCGATTACTATAGAGGTCCTTACGTATCCTTCTGGTATTATCACATCTTGATCCACAGATATTAACTCATACCTATATCCGTTCTGAAAAAAGACATTTCCATCTTCCTTTATGATTTGAGGCGAAGAAATGAATGCTGCTGTATTATTAATAGTATATTCATCAGTCTCTTCTTGGTTGTTATCCATTTCATTTTGATTCTCTGAATCTTTTGTAGAATCAGCTGCTTCTTTTAAAACTGTAACTTTATACTCTGTTTTTGTACCCGACTCCGCCTCAACAATGATATGAATAGCATTGTCACCTTCCACTAAGACTTCATTTCCCATTACCGTAACACTGGCTTTTTCATCAGATGGTAGTGCACTTATAATCATTTGATTCACATCATTTTCTACCTTCACAGTATATTCCTTCATGTCTGTGCTAAATTCTGGCGTCAGACTCCCTGGAGTTATCTTTAATTCTTTCAATTCCCCATTATCCGAAACAGTCGCCTTATTCTTCACATTTACTGTAAACTGATTACTAGAAATAGACATGGATAATCCGGTACTAAATTCATAAACTGCAGGGTTTTCTCTAAAGGAAATGAGGCTAGATCCAGTTTCTATTGCCTTAAACTTAACAACGTATTTTTTTGTTGTTTCTCCAGACATTACATTAATATCTGATATTTTAATTAAGCCCTCACCTCCTGCTATAAAAGAGGACTCACTAACAAATTCTAGTGTTTTTGTATCATATGTTAAATATCCTTCAAAATCTCCTATGGATTCTAAAGAATTTAAATTTATATCTACTGTAAAAGTTTCTCCTTCCTCAATTTCTGTCACTTTGCTTGATAAAGTAACATTGGCACTTGCAGCGTAAATGACTGTTTTATTCGCTAGTATCATAATAAAGCTTAAAAAAACAAATGTAATTAGAGGGTTATTTTTTATATAAGATTTCATATTTAAAAATTCTCCTTTTCTTAGTCTTCCAATAACTTTCGTTGATATACTTTTTTAATTTCCGTAGTAGAATAAAAAATCTGCCAAAACTTCAAATTACAACCGTTCCTTAGAACTGTAAAATTGAATTTAGGCAGATTTTTTGTATACGCTATATTTTTACTTTATTCAATTTTTCTTTATGGAATTTATAACGTTAACTCTCTTTGAAAACGGATATTTGATAAGTACGTATATCACCGTTTTCCGCTGTCACATAAATATTTATTATGTTGTTTCCTGTGTTAATCGTAAAAGTACCTGTCCCCATAACAGAAGCTTTAGAACTAACTGTGGACCCTTTGATATTAATGGTTTCTACGGTATTTGGTACAATCACAGAATACATCTGATCTTTTTTCAAATCAAAAGTTGGTGTTAAACTATAACCATCAATGGATAATGTCTTTAGCCAATTGTTAGGATTATACGCTTTCGTCGGCGCTGATACCGCTTTAGCTGGCATATTTAGATATACTGGAATGGAAAAAGCAATGGGTGCACTTGTTAGTATTCCACTATATGCCGTATAGGTCTTAGCCGCCTCAGCATTTGGTGCCTCAATATTGGCCATGTATTGATGGGAAAAAGTTGAGTTTGAGGTCATATTAAACTTTTGAAGATATATCGTATCCTGGCCTCTTTTTATATAATTGACACCTATGATATATCCTCCACCTACAATGGCATCGTATGGATTATCCCAAGGAATCAAATACGTAGCATTTAATGTCGCATTAGAAGTACCGTTCTTTGCATATTTTAATGCATTAGCAATTGCCCCACCAGGGCTTGTACTATGATAAGCACCAATATTATAAAAGTTATAGTAGCCTTCATATCCAGCAAAAGTTCCAGACACACTTGAACTTGCTGTAGTGGTTCCCGTCACTACTTCTTGCTTTGATCTAGTAGCCAAATGATATGGACTTACCCCAGAGTAGGTGGCAGCAGCTAAAAATGCATCACCAAAAGTTGATGTAATGGTTGCTCCAGCGTCATTTTTATAAGTAAAGGACTTATTGTAAAATGGTGTGTTATATAATATATTTTCCACGCCGCTAGCGTTTTGATACTGTCCTTTATAAGTCAGTGTCTCAAATTGAAAGATTCCTTTTTCCGTAAGGAAATTTCTTGGATCCATAAAATACATAAGGCCTTGGGTAGAAGGTGTTACCCAGGTTTGTCCATCAAACGCTATAAATTTATCAGTGGACCAATCGTAAGCACCCTTTTCTAAAGATTTCCATTCTACACTCTTTCCATTGGTAATAAGATTTATCCCCAAAACACTTTCTCTGGCAATTGCAGTATTCCAATCTATTCCTGTATGATATGCTTCAAAAACCCAGTTTGGATATGTTTTATGTAAAGTACGAAGATATGGCTTATAACTTTCTGGGAAGCCCTGACTTGTCAAATAATTTTCAAATTCAGCATCATCTAGAATGCCACCAGTTGTCGGAGTGGGTGTAGGTGTCCCTGTTCCACCCTTTAGATTCTGAAAAATCACCGTATTCTGATCTTCAAATCCACCAGTTCCAATTCCTATATATTCAGCTGTAACATAACCATATCCTGTACTTGTGCCCTTTTTAAAGGTAATGTAATACCATTTGTATCCATTGATGGTATATGTATTACTAACAATTACTTTTTCGCTAGCAGTTAAATAAATTGGATTATAACTTGTGTCATATAGTATTTCAAAATTATTATCAAGTACATCTGCAAAGACATTAATTTGTGAGGTGTTTTGTACTTTCCCTTCTGTGCTTGTTGTAATATCTGGAACATACCCATATGGTGTGGGTGTGGGTGTCACTGCCTCTGTAGGAGTTACTGTAGGAGTTACTGTTGGTGCTATTGTAATAACCGGTTCCTCTGTGGGTGTTGGAGTAACTGTAGTGGTACCAGCTGATTTTTTTAGGGTTACCTGATTCGCTGGCAGATAGCCTGTATATCGAACTCCACTAATTGTTACATATAGCTTAAACCATTTGACACCTTTACTGTCAGTGGTTTCAGACATTAACATAAGTGCTCTTTTATGTTTTAGTGAAATAACTTTTTTACTCACTTTATATACCATATAGCCTGAAGTTGTACTTGCCTTTTTATAAAGCTTTACGCCAGAAACTTGATTCACATTCCCTAGTATGTAAGGTTTTAGCGCTAACTTAATGTAATCACTTAATACATATCCAGTGTAAGTCGAATTACTTTTTGTATATAAGATGCGATACCATTTGTCTTTTTCTACCATGACTTCATTTAGTACTTTAACAGATTGATTTTTGGTAACAGAACCCAATCTTGTACTTGAAGTGGTAGCCTCTTTACGAACATTTAAGCTCGTTGCTGTTACTGTAGCACTAAAACTAAAACTTGGCTTTATATCTGTTGTTGCCCCAGGAGTTGGTGTAGGCGTTGATATAGGCGTAGGTGTTGTTGTAGTCTTACTCAACTCAATATAGTCATCTATTACATATCCTTCTACTTTTTTCCCACTATAAGTCAAGCTAATTTTATACCAACCACTTTTAGAGCTTATGATTGTAACCTTTTCTCCCTTTTTAATAAATACATCGCTATTATTTACCTGTAATTTACTATAGCTAGTCCCCGGTCCTGTTCTGACATTTAGACTTGTGGCTGTTACAGTACCTGTTGTTGTAGCAGCTTCTACACTTGCAAAATTTGTACCATAGAACAAACTACAAAACAATACAAAACACATAACGACACAAATATATTTACAATATTTACAGTTATACAATAAAAACTTTTTCATTAAAATATTCCTCCTAAAGCAGCCTAGTATCTATATCTGGTCACACAAAGTTAATTCCAAAAATGCCCACTTAAAACTAAGTATTCTACTATTTACTATTTATATACTTTTTTATGATTTTACCTGACACTTATGGCAGTTTTATGACATTTTACTACGAAATATATAAACTTTTGCGTACAAGGGGTATCAGATCACCAGTTAGAAATAATTACAAGAAAATAGTATGTAAATATTTCGTTATTAAAAGCACAAAAATAACTAGCACAACATGGTTATTCCACCACTACTTGTACAAGTTATACTTTTTATCCTAAACTCAGCATTATGCATATTTGTTCATTTGTTAATCAATATTAAAGTTTGCGACAATTAATTTCTTTTGATGAATGCATTTAAAATTCGTAATACGCTACATAGCCACTGATAAAATAATATTATCTTGAATTCGGCAAGTTCTTTCTAAAAAGTACCGCCAGTTATTGATTTTACTGTGTTTCTTGTTTCAAATAAATTTGACTCATTTTATTCCTACTTTTAGGAGTTACTTTTACTTATCTGGCGGACTTCAAGAAATCAATCCGTTTTAATACAAGCTTTATTCTAGGATATCTGCTAGGAAAGTTGAGTTAATAACTTGCGTTATAATATATTTGTGTTAAAATGGGATTATATTGCAGAAAAATATAAGAAGGTACTTTAAATGAGAGTAGTAAAAAAAATCAATATAGTACTATATAAAAATATCGGATTTGCACTGATTTTAATATCTATTGTTCCTTCGGTTTTTTTAACTGGTTTTATTCGCATAATTATTGTCATTAGTATTTTAGCGGCAGCATTTGTGGTTTATAGAAAATTTAGATGCCCACACTGCAAACATATTTTTGATCCGAGATTAAAAAAGATAGAATATTGCAATAATTGTGGCAAAAAGTTATGAATTTGTAACAGCTTAGCCTTCAATGTCATTAAGTTAGTGTTAAATAACCCCAAATGGTTTAATTCCATTAAAGGGGGTCTAACCATTTTTCTGTTTTTTTCAAAATAATACTTGACACACAATCTTATTTCGTATTTTTTCTAGCAAGCCTTCTTTTTCATCAGAGGATTATTACTATTCTCCCGGAAATTCTATCAAGGGGGCTTACACTATGCATTTAAATAATTTAGACTATATTATTTATAAATTTTATTAAGTTTAAATAAGAGAAGTTCAACTAGAGTAATCCAAAGTCTTTGAAATAATGCGGCAGTGCGTAGGGCGAAAAATTATGCTATCCCAAATTAAGTATCTCTATTTCATACATTGGAAGCTGGCATTCTATTTTAAATTTTTGAAGCATTTTGCTCTTAACTAGTTAATAAAATTAACCAACAGTGATATTTATATAATTAAGCAATTAAAGTGAAAAAATTTATTATAGCATTATTAATAGTACTAATGTTACTTGGTACATACGCAATTATTAATGTAGAAGAAAATTATGTACCAATAAAGTGTGTTGATATTAATGAACTTTCAATTTTACCTTATGAAGATACATATACCTTTCAAGAAGTTCTTATAGATATGCAAAATAACACTCTTATAAGTGATGAAAACATAAATCGATTTAAAGCTAACAGTAGTCAAACTTCGACTCTATCAAATCAAGAAATTCGTTATGCAATATTTTATATGGACTCATATACTTTTACTAAGGATAAACTAATTGGCTCTAATTCATATGTATTGCAACCAAGAATATATTTAGGATTTCTTTATGATGATAGTACTTCTTCTCCAACCAAAATAGTTTCTTTAGATTCACCATTTATTTTTACTAAAACAGGAGATAAGTATATATTTGTAGGCGATATTTTTTATAAACTTGAAGCTGGAAATCGTTTTTTTGTGGGAATTAATGGAGATGTTTATAAAACAGCTAAAGAAATAAGGGAAGGGTCTTCAATTTCCTATAAAACGAGTTCTAATGATTATTTAAGAAACGTAGCATTTGATGTCAAATATTATTCAGATGAATTGCTACCTTAGATTATTTATATAATTTAACTTGTAATTCAGAGCTCTCAGTGTATTTTATTAAACTATATAATTTTATATTGGGCTAATCCATTTCGTTACACTTTTAGCAGTTAACAAGGTTCATCTATAAATTAAAGCAATAATAGACGAACTCCTTACTACATATTCCTACAACCCAGTAAATAGGATGATTGCACAAAGTTCAGGAAGAAGATTAATTCCTGTTTTAGTTGTAGCCACAATCGAGCCAAATATATTTTTCGCTCCTTCGAATCGTACAAATTGCTTTAATTGGGGCAATGTGTATTGTTTGCCACGGTAGGTATAACGTTGCTTCAATTGCTTTACCATCCCAATCGCATCAATGCCCAGCAAAAGAATTTCTTTTATCATTGGCTCTGTGGTAAACCATGCGTCCATAAGAACATAATCAGCTTTGATACCTGCATTCAGAGCATTTTTCATCAAGCTGATTGCAGCATCAGTTTTACGCATTATACTTTTTTCGTGCTTTGTAACCATTTGTGCGATGGTCAATTGTATTTGAAATTTCTTGATAACGGTTACTTTTCTCCGCAGAAGAAAGCATGTTAAATCCCGTTGGTATAAAGCTGTATCCATCTGACCAGCCAAGTGTAAGAAGGGTAAAACCTTTCTGATATTTATGCTCCACATTGTCATAGACACGTGCGAGGAGTTCCACAGTTTTGCTCCTGTTACGTTTTATTACAGAATCATCCAGTATCAGAACCTTAACCCTTTCAGGCCGGGTAAGTGAATCAAATGCAGAAGTAACTTTAACTGCAAGAAGTAAAAGAAATCTGCTCCAGTTATAGGATGTTTCGTTTAGAAATCGATAATAAGTATTTTTTGAAACAGCCTGATCTTTGTGTTTAGAATTCAAAAACCGAAATAGATTCTTTCCCTGAAACACCAGTAATAGTAAGAATTGAAATACCTCAAATGCAGGAATGCCACATGATTTTGTAATATTGGAATTTCGTAGCAGTTTTCCAATTTAAAGTTCTTTCAAAGCCATAGAAAATTCATTTTGGGTATGGTCATTTTGATTCGTTTGGTTTATCATAAGATTAGCACCTTTCTTTTGGGATTTTATTGATTTCGCTAATCTTATTATACCAGAAAAATGGTGCTATTTTTATGTCAATGAACCCACTAAAACGATAAAATTGCTTGAAAAATCAAGTGTCCTCACCAATTGTGTTGGTGGGAAAGTTGAGTTTATTATATAAAACCACAGACTTTAATATTGATTTAACAATTTTTGTACGTTATATTTTAAGTAAATACATCGTTTATTTCGCAAACTTTAATATTTATCAACAATTATGCTTATTTGTTCATTCTATATATCTTCTATGGCTTTGCCAATATCACGTCGCATATATTTATTTTCAAAGGTTACCCACTCAGTAGCTTTGTAAGCATTCTCTCTTGCGCAGCGTAAATCCTCCCCAGTGGCTGTAATTCCAAGGACTCTACCCCCATTGGTTACAATTCCTTCTGGTGTACTACTTGTTCCACTATGAAATGCATAGTAGCCTTCTGTATCCTCAAATTGCTCTAGCCCATTTATCACATATCCTTTTTCATATGCACCAGGATATCCCTCTGAGGCCAAAATAACACATACTGCTGCATTGTCTTCAAAAGTCAGTGTAATATCTTTTAGCCTTCCATCGATACAAGCTTCAAATATTTCTACTAAGTCATTTTTCAGTCTAGGCAAAACCACCTGGGTCTCTGGATCTCCAAATCTTGCATTGTATTCTAGTACTTTTGGTCCCGCATCGGTTAGCATCAGCCCAAAGAATAGAATTCCAACAAAATCTCTACCTTCTTTTTTCATTGCAGCCATAGTGGGTTTGTATATATGCTCCTGGCAGTAAGAATCTATTTCTTTCGTGTAGAAAGGACTTGGTGAAAAAGTTCCCATTCCACCTGTATTCAAACCTTGATCTCCGTCTAGGGCGCGTTTATGGTCTTGAGCACTGGTCATGATGGATATATCCGTACCATCACAGAAGGCAAGTACAGAAACTTCTCTTCCCGTCATAAATTCCTCTACAACTAATCTATTACCCGACGCTCCAAATTTCTTTTCTATCATAATTTCATGTACGCCGTTTTTTGCTTCATCAAAATCATTACAGATTAACACACCTTTACCAAGTGCCAGCCCATCAGCTTTTAGTACGATTGGGTAAAAGCATGTACTTAAATAATGAATTGCCTCCTCTGGCTGATCAAAATTCTCATACCCAGCAGTTGGTATATTATACTTTTTCATAAGGTCTTTTGAAAAGGCTTTCGAACCTTCTAAAATTGCTGCATTCTTCTTAGGTCCAAATACTCTTAGTCCTTTTGCTAAAAATACATCCGTAATCCCTCCAACCAAAGGATCATCAGGACCTATAATGGTAAGATCTATTTTTTCTTCACAAGCAAAATCTGCAAGCTTTTCAAACTCCATGACACCTATAGGAACACATTGACAGATTGCTTCTATTCCTGCATTACCAGGAGCGCAAAATATTTTACTGACCAAAGGACTTTGTGATACCTTATAAGCTATAGCATGTTCTCTTCCGCCACCACCAACAATAAGTATTCTCATAACAACTCCTGCCTTTCTATTGTCACTTTATTATCTATTACCTGAATTTGATTCATAGCATAAAGATGAATAGCCAAAGGAAGGATAACCTGCTCCGCTTCCTTCATCACTCTCTTTTGAAGAATTTCCGGTGTATCTCCTTCTATTACTTCCACTGCTTTTTGTAAAATGATAGGCCCGGTATCTGTTCCCTCATCTACGAAGTGAACCGTTGCGCCAGTTACTTTTACACCTCTTTTTAAAACACCTTCATGAACTTTTAGTCCATAATAGCCCTCCCCACAAAAGGCAGGAATTAAAGATGGGTGTATATTTATAATACGGTTGGGATAAGCTTTGATCAAATTAGATGGCAATATAACCAAATAACCTGCTAAAACTACCAAATCAATTGCATATGGCTCTAGTCCCATAACAAGTGCCTTACCAAATTCCTCTTTACAACTGAAATCTTTCGGTTGAATTACCAAGGAAGGAATCTGATGTTTTGACGCTCTTTCCAGGGCAAAGGCACCTTCTTTGTTACTAATCACCACCTGAATTTTCACATTCTGTGTACTGCCATCTTCAATACGATCAATAATCGCCTGCAAATTTGTACCCCCACCAGATACTAACACAGCAATGTTTAGCATAGGGTTACTCCTTTTTCTCCCTGTATGATATCGCCTATGACATATGCTTTTTCTCCAGCTATCGTTAGGGTTCTTAAAGTTTTTTCACAATCCTCTTTGTTTACAACAAGCATCATACCAATTCCCATGTTGTAAGTATTATACATTATTTTTTCTTCTATAGAACCATCTGTTTTAAGCATGTGAAAAATTGGTGGAATATCATAACTATTCTTTTGAATTCTTGCATGGGTATTCTCAGGTAACATTCTTGGTACATTTTCGTAGAAACCACCACCAGTAATATGAGAACAACCTTTTACCGTAATGTTGTTGGCTTTTAATGCTTTTAATGCCTTTACATATATTTTTGTTGGGGTAAGTAAGGTCTCTCCTAAGGTTGCTCCAAGGCTTTCGTAGTAGCTAGATAAGGTTTCTGCCTTCATATTAAACACTTTTCTAACCAAAGAATATCCATTGCTGTGAATTCCAGATGATGCAATACCAATAATGACATCCGTGTCCTTTATCCCTCTACCATCAATCATATCTTTTCTGTCTACAATACCAACTGCAAATCCTGCCAGATCATACTCATCTTCTGGATAAAATCCTGGCATTTCTGCTGTTTCTCCACCAATTAAAGCAGCACCAGCTTCTACACATCCTGCAGCAACGCCACTAACTATTTTAGCAATACGTTCTGGTTCATTTTTTCCACAGGCAACATAATCTAAGAAAAATAATGGTTCTCCACCAGCACAAGCTATATCATTTACACACATAGCCACACAATCAATACCTATGGTATCATGTTTGTCTAATAAAAAAGCAAGTTTTAATTTCGTTCCAACTCCATCCGTTCCAGAAACCAGTGTTGGCTGCTCCATATGTTTAAAACTTTCTAGTGAAAAAGCTCCTGAAAAACCGCCTAATCCAGATAGTACTTCACTGCGCATGGTTTTGCTTACATGTTCCTTCATTAATTCCACTGCTTTATAACCAGCTTCGATATCCACGCCTGCTTTCTTGTAATCCATGTTTGTCCTCCTTAAATATATGCCTATGATTCTATTGATATAAAACTAGACATTGTTTTATTACATTGTTATATCATCGTTATATTTCACAATTTGATTAACTATTACTTTGCTTTCTTAGATTAATTTACATCTTTGCTTTCTTAGATTATAGATCATTGTTCTCTTAAGCTTTAAATCATTACTTTCTAAAAATGAAATCTTTGCATTGTTACATTTATTTATCAGCTTTATTTTAACATATGCTTATTCATTTGTCTAAAATCCTGAAGCTTTAATTTCTTATGTCTTTTATAAGAAGTGTTAATAATTCGGACTTACTAATAAGTAACTCCCAAATTAGGAATCGGAACAATCATAAAAAAGTCTGGCTTACCATAATATCGATAATCTAAATACTGATTTTTTCAAGTATAATAAAGGATTATGACTGCAACGTATGAGTTTATAACGTCTCTTCTGTGAACTTACATGCTTGTTGCATATAGTTACAAAAAATCGCTGTAAACAATAATATAAAAATATATCATTCACAACGACTTATTTGCATTATTTATTTATTGTCTTAAACATGGTTCCATTTTCTATCTGGAAGTTACATTTCCTTCAAATATGTTTTATGACCAACTTTCGCTAATTTTTCTGATTTAGTAAGTACGCCTTCTTTTAAACCTTCTGCATATTCCTTGATGCGTCCAAGTAATTCAGAATCTGAGGTAGCTAAAATTTTTGCTGCTAATAAACCAGCATTTAATGCACCATTAATAGCTACTGTAGCAACAGGAATACCCGCTGGCATTTGTACGATAGAGTATAGAGAATCCACTCCACCTAAAGATTTTGTATGAATTGGTACTCCAATTACAGGTAAGGAAAATATAGCTGCAGACATACCTGGAAGATGCGCTGCTCCACCTGCTCCAGCAATGATTACTTTATAGCCCTTTTCCTCTGCTGACTTTGCATAGTCAAAAAACACATCTGGCATTCTGTGGGCTGAAATAACTGTAATATCATATTCTACCTTAAGACTATCTAATACATCTGCTGCTTTACTCATAATTTCAAGATCAGAATCACTACCCATAACTATTCCTACTTTTGCTGCCATAACTAATCCTCACTTTCGTTTTTTAAGTACTGATAGGAAACTTTAATATATTTTAATTTTACAATCAGTCGTTCAATCGTTCAGACATTCCTCGTTAGAACTCTTTCAGTAAAAGTTCCATCAATAGACCACATCAATATTATTGAAATGCCTCATTTAATTTTTCTGTTCCTTTTAAAACAAACCTTCCATCCTTTATAATGGTTATGGTGGTTCCATCCTTTTTATTTACCGTTATCTCCCCTAATTCATCGTAAGGAATGGTAATGTCTGTGTGACAATGAAAATAAGCCTTATCCACATCAGTTTTTCTATGGATGGAAACTTCATTATCTTTGGCTACAATCTTCTTTCCATCTGGATTAAATAAGGATAAATCCTCACTCATTTTATAACAAGTATCACCTACGGCAAAATGTGGTCCGGTTTTTTCTGCAATTAAAATTGGTAATTTATCTCCAATGTTAAACTTTCTGGCCATAACATAAGCTGTTGTATTGGTACCAATCGCAAATTCACCCATTGGCAAAGTTTCTTGGTTATACATAAGATTCTCTTTCACAAACTGCTTATTATCTTCCTCAGCTTTAAAATTTGTACAAGTGTAGGTATCTATCATACCCTCTTTAAAATCTAATTCCAGGTTTTTATACTCAAGTCCATTTAAAAAGACTTTGGTAACGTGAAGCTTTCCATTGGTACCTGTAAGTTTTGGAGAAGTAAACACTTCCCCTACTGGAATATTCACATCAGCTGTGCAATTCTCGAATATAGTCTCTTCTTTTGGATTGTTTAATGCAAATAGTTTAACCGTTAAATCTGTTCGATTCTCCATAGAGCCTTTGATTCTTACAGAATCACCTTGATCTAGTACATCAATGATCGCTTGTTGAATTTCTTTGTAAGTATCATTACTTAGGGTGTTCACTTTAACAGTTTCAGCAAATATTTCATTAAAATTATCCCCAATCTCAGGAATAGGATATGCTATAATCGTAAAACTTGTAGCATCACCTTTAATAAATTCATTGGTAATCATACCTGATTCTTTATTAAAAGCCACTGATAATTTCTGCTGTCTTTTATCCAATTTAATGGATTCCTCTTTACTTGCAGGTTCAAAGTGTTTTTCACCAAATACCTGAATGAGGGCAGGGCCTGCATATGCCAATGCCTTTTCCTCATATTTTTCAAATCCAGATCGAAGGCCTGTCAGTTTTCTTCCTTGAAAAGCTTTATCTGTATATAAGCCATTATCAAATCTGTGATCATAGTCATATTGTCTATTCGGACTTACAGAATGATATCCGATTTTTAAGTGCTGTTTTTTATTCATACTATCTGTTGCTGCGCGATACATAACAGGGGCTAGACCCATTTCTTTAAAATACTCTATCGCATATCCTACCATTTTCTCAAAACCTATGTTGAATCGAATGTTAACTGTATTCTTTTTATTTAAATCTATTCTGGCTGCTTCAAACCCTCTTTTGTATCCATCTGTATAGGTAAAAGCCATGGCCTTCACTTCTTCTTCTGATAAGCTATTTAAGAAAGTGGCAATTTTTATCTCATTATCACCAACATACTCCCCAAACTGATACAGATAACGAAGATCATTCAGATTCCAGTTGGTAATAATATCTGCAGCAAAGCTAAGTTCTGCATCAATTAACTCTCTCGTTCTATATTCCACAAAATCTATACAGTAATCACTATTAAAATCATAAATAACTCTTTTTACGTCCTTATAAGTATAGCTGTCTTCTTCTTCAAAATAGTTATATATTTCAATAAATAGCTCTAGATACTTCGCAATATGATAAATTCTACCTTCAAAAGCAGCTGGAATAAGCCCTCTTACTTCAGCATATAAAAAAGTAAGAAGTTTGCCGTACTTCTTACCCAATAAAGACGTAGCATACTTAGGATTTGCATAACTATTCTCGTAATTTTCCTCAAGTATATCCTCATATAAAGCATGGTTCATTTCTTTTAATTCTTCAAGGGATAAATTCTTAAGTTCATCCTTAGAGGTAAGTTCTGCAACTCTTCTTATCAATAATATGAACTCAGAAACCTTCTTAAAATAGTCTAAATAAGGAACTTTTACTACCTCTTCTTTATTGATTTCTTCTATTCTACCCATGGATAATACATACCTTTCCATAGACAAATCATTTTCTTCTAAAAATAAATTTTTATAACTCATCTTCACTACTCCTTTCAATCTTATATCAAAAATCTTATATTGTTTTATACTTACAATCCATTATAATTTAATTACCCTACCAGATTACCTCTAATGGTTCACATAAATATTCCAACCATATATAAAATAAAGTAAAATATAAATAGCAAACCATTGATTATCATTCCAACCAACGGCGCTGTATAATAGATTTCTTTTTCAAGGCAAGCTTTAATTCCCAGTATAAAACCTCCCAAAGATACAATAAATGCAAGAATCCCAACTGCACCCAAGTACATTCCACCATTGCCATGTGAAATAGTCGAAAGTATTGTGGAGGTCATGATTAAAAGCAGAGAAATGATTGCAAGAACAACTGATATCACGCCTCTAAGCGAATGGCTTCTACCAGAAAATTTAAAACTATCCTTTTTTCTCTTCATACATAGCACCTCTCTATTTTTCCGACTTATTTATTTTACTTTTTTATTTAATTGTTTACCTTTTTTTCTGACATGCTAATTTTCTGATTTACTAAATTTTTAAATTCACTTATTTTTCTAACCTACTTATTCATCTTAGTTTAAATCATTTTCTCTTATAGATCTGATTCTTATTCTATTTGATACGAATTTTATGTTCAAACCAAGTCTTATAAATCTTATGGCATATCATAAAACATATTCCACCAATAAAACCACCTAACGTATTCATAAACAAGTCATCTACATCAAATATTCCAACTCTAAAGATGAGCTGAAGCAGTTCTACGGTAAGACTTAATTCAAAGCTGAGCAAGGTAATATGAAATAATTTACGGTTTTCTTTACTTATAATAGGAAGTACAAAGCCAAAGGGTGCAAAGGCAAATATATTCCCAAAAATATTAACCACGAACTTTTCCATTCCAATAATATTACGGTATTCGATGAATCTTTTCATTTCCTTAAATAAGACTAAATTATATCTATAATCCTGGGAACTTATATTTCTTCCATAATCCTCGCTAAAAAAGAGAAAATATGCCAATAAAATAATATATCCAGCAAACAGCACTCGGCTGACATTTACTATAAATTTCCTGCTTACTGATTTCAACACCATTTCCTCCAATGCATTTTTCTATGCTATTATAAATCAAAAAAGATATTCCGTAAAGGGGTAAAGTAAAAGCACAATTTATGAAAACCCGCATAAATTGTGCTTTACAACTGCTACTTATAAATTAATTTAGATTATTTAATGAATCAAGATGATCTAAATCAAATGATCTTCTTAGTGAACGAATAGATCATCTGGTTAATCATAATCATCTTGTGAATCATAATCATCTAGTTAATCTTAGGAATAACGGTTCTTGTTGTATTGTATGAAACATTACCAGCTACATCTTTAATGGCATTATTAGCAGTTGGTTCTATTACCATTCCAACACCCATTGTTGGTATATCAATTAACGTTATGATAACCGTATTACCACTAATGATACAAGAAGATGTATAATCCTTATTATTTTGTACTACTTTAAAACTAGCAGTACCAAATACAGCTTCATTATAGGTTAAAGTAATCGTATTTGGGTAGCTATAGATTGCATTAGAAATCATTGGGCCTGTATTCTCATTTAATGCAATAATCACACTGTAAGTGTCCATAGCTGAATACGTATTGTTAAAACCTTTCACTCCCCTAATGGTAATAGGATAAATGGTTGCACTTGCAATGCTTCCACTAAGAAGGGTTACTTTTATGGTTGCACCATTGGTCGTATTATCAATAAGTTCTGCAGAAACCACAGAAACACCAGCAATACTATAGTTAGAAACTGTTTCAGCACTTACTTTATCCACTTTTTGAGCAAAGGTTACATATAATACACTAGCATTGGAAGGATCCTGGGTTATTGTTTTTGGTGCTGGCAATACAGAAGAGGAGGAAGCTCCCTTTTGTACCAATACTGTTGTAGCGGCACTGACATTTAAATATTCATCTCTTACAAAGCCCTCAGGAATTGTTAATGTATAAGTACCTGGCTCACTAAACTGTACATTATCTAATATAACTGAAACCACATTATCTTCTACAATGGCAGTAAAACCAACATTGTAATTGCTGTATATGTCATTATTCGTAGTGATTAATTTGGCAACAAAATTACCAGTTGCAATACTTAAGGATATATCCTTATTGTATGTAATCTTAAGTATATTAGATGTGGTTGTTCCTACTGTTTCAGTTACTAATTCATAGCCTGTTATAACAGGAACGGTTCTATCTGTCTTAAAGTCCACATATCGTTCATACAATTTGTTTGCAGAAGTATCAGATGCAATAACATTATAACCATTCCAGTATCCAACAGACACTTTCTGGGTTCCAGTAAGTTGTTGTGCTGTAGCGGTTAGGGTGTAATTTACCTTTGTATTATCCGTTGCATCCACCACACCGATTAACATTTCTCCATTGCTTAAGTATACATAACCTGGTGTTTGAATGGCTTTTGAGAAGGTCGCAGTTAAAACATTATAACTACTTCTTGTAATATTAATGAGTGCCGCCTGTGGCTTAGGTGCTGTATCAGTTGCAAGATACATGGTATGAGGATAACTGGTTGGATAATTTCCTGCCATATCCTTAATACCGGATACTGTTACAGCAAATATTTTATCTCTGTCATAGCTAC
The DNA here is from genome assembly GCA_047972335.1 of Anaerocolumna sp. Lineage (GTDB taxonomy): Bacteria > Bacillota > Clostridia > Lachnospirales > Lachnospiraceae > Anaerocolumna. Next base: position 24,852 of record JBKEAO010000023.1, read on the forward strand.
TCATATTGGTTAAATCTATTACCAAGGACCTACCATCAGCGGATGCTTTATAGTTTGTCTTAGTCTTTAGTGTAGTAAGCGTTGCTGGCATAGCTGTAATATTTGTATTTGTAATTAACTTTGCATCTACTATGGTTAAAGCAGAGAAATCCATAGGTTCTGTAAAATTAATGGTAACAATTAATCCTGTATCATCTGCCTTGTAATCTTTAAAGGAAGGTGCTGTTGTATCATAGTATTCTATTTCTTCATATTTATCCTCAACATAAATACCATCTGTCGTCTTAATGTTAGAAGATACATGAATACCATATAACCCGTTAAATATTTTTGTAGAAGTTACGGTAAGTGTTTTACCATCACTGGACAAACTTCCTGTTAAAGTACCCACTCCATTTGCCACTACACCTTTTGAATTGGTTTTTGCGGCAACGCTTACATTGCTATTTAGCTTATTATCAGAGCCAAAGATGGATGTCTTATCAATCGCACGATCAAATAAAATAACAAGAGTGGTACTGTCTTTCACCGTTATAGAACTAACCCTAGCGGTTTTATCAACGATTTCAACATTGATGGATGTTTTCACATAACTCGTTGATGCACCAGCTCTTGTTAAGGAAGCTGTTGCTGTTAAAATACCAAAGCCTGGCTTAAGTCCTGTCACAACTCCTCGTTTGGAATCAAATTTTACTAAATCTGAAACTTTACTTTCAAAAGAATATGTAATTAAATCGCTGGCATTTCCTGGTGTTAATTTTGCATTAAAATCATAAGACTCACCTACTTCAATGACATGACGGCCGTTATTTGCCTCTGTATCATTGGAATTGGTAATTGCAATCCCAGTTGCAGGCACCTTAACTGTTACCTTGCAACCTAGGGTCTTAACCTTTTTATTTGTATAGGTTATTTTTACTTTTACCCAAGTAGTACCTTTACCTACTGCGGTTACATATCCTCTGTTTCTTTCTACTGTAGCTATCTTTTTGTTTGTACTATACCAAACAGCTGATTTTACAGTAGAACTGCTTAAATTCTTAACCGTCAAGGTAAATGTGGATCCAATTCCAAGTAAAGTCTTAGTTGATGCTGAAATGGTTGGACTAGCGGCAGCACTAACCTTAGGACTATTGGAAATGGGTAGTATTGGCACTGCCAAAACTAATATCATAAACAATGCAATACATGATAATAAACGTTTCTTCATATCTGCTCCTCCTATATAGATATATTTCTCATATTTTCTATATTTTACATCATATCTGCCTATTTTGTCAAAATTTTGTCTAAAACTTTGCGAAATTATAAACTTTTTGTTACTTTATCACCTAACCTTCGTGTACACCCTAGAATATCTGTAGCCTTAAAAAGGGATGTGTTCAAGTATCTAAAAAAATCAAGCTGCTGCAAAAACTTGCAACAGCTTGATTTTTTATTATTGTCTTAGTTCAATATCAAGTTTTTTAAGACCATTTAATATTTTATTCATTACTTCTGTTATATCTTTTTCTTCTAAAGTTCTATCTTTGGCACGGAAACTAATAGAATAAGCCATGGACTTAAATCCTTCTTTAATTTGCGCTCCTTCATAAATATCAAATAACTTTAAGTTTTCTAAGATACTACCACCAGATTTTCTGATCACTTCTTCAATCTGACCAGCTAAAATATCCTTCTTCACCAACATACTAAGGTCTCTAGATACTGCTGGATATTTTGCTATACCTGTGTATTTTACATCAAAGTTTGCTCTGCTTACTACTTCTGGCATATCCAGAACACATACATAAACTTTTGTTCCAATATCATAATGATCAAGTACCTGTGGATGTACTTCACCTAGATATCCAATTACTACATTATCATAGATAATATTTGCCTGTCTTCCTGGGTGCAAGAAAGGTTTGCCTGCATTTGGGTCATAAGTGACAATTTTCTTCATACCAATTTTCTCTAAATATTCTTCTAATACTCCTTTTAGATCAAAGAAATCACCTTCACCATACATACCTAATGTAAATTGTACTCTTTCATCCGGTAGCTCTGTTAATGGAAGGGCTTTGGGTAAATAAATATTAGCAAGTTCATATAATCTCACACTGTTATTTCTTCTATTAAAGTTTGTAGAAAGAGAGTTTAGTATACCATTTAAAGGTAGCGTACGCATAATGCTGAAATCTTCTCCAAGAGGATTAGATATTACCACGCCATCTCTTAATTTATCTCCAGCTGGTATTAATAATTTATCAAATACCTTAGGACTTTCAAAAGAATAATTCATTCCTTCGTTAAATCCGAATTGTTCCGCAATATTTCTTGCTACATTTTCTATTCTTAATTTAAAAGTTAATTTACCAGTAGTCGCTTCTCCTGTAGGAAGGGTAGTAGGAATCTTATCATAGCCAAAGAAACGAGCTACTTCTTCATCTAAGTCTGCTTGATTTTCTACGTCCTGTCTCCAGCTTGGTACAATTATTTCACTGGTACTTTCATCAAAGCCAAGCTCAACTTTTTTGAAATATCCTAACATTTCTTCTTTGGTAAGGTTGGTTCCTAATATTTTATTGGTACGTTCCCATCTAAATGGTATTCTTTTTTCTGTTCTTAGAACTGGATAAACATCTACAGCACCACCTACTACTACTCCAGCTCCTAATTCTTCAATTAACTGACAAGCTCTATTCATGGCTTCAATTGCTGTATTGGGATCAAGACCTTTTTCAAATTTTGCTGCTGCGTCAGTTCTTAGTCCAATTTTCTTACCAGATAAACGAATGTTAGTACCGTTAAAGCAAGCTGCTTCAAATAACAAAGTTTTCACATCATCTGTAATTTTAGAGTCTTCACCACCCATGATACCTGCAATTCCTACGGGTTTTTCTTCATCACAAATCATAAGTATAGAGGAATCTATTTTTCTTACTTGTTCATCCAACGTTGTAAATTCTTCTCCGTCTTTACCACGACGAACTACAATCTTTCTTCCTGCAATTTTATCTAAATCATAAGCATGCATGGGTTGAGAATATTCTTCCATAACATAATTGGTGATATCAACCAAATTATTGATCGGTCTGATTCCACACGCAGCAAGTCTTCTCTGCATCCAAAGGGGAGATGGTTCAATTTTAATATCTTTTACAACCCTTGCCACATAACGAGAGCATAGGTCAGTATCTTCTATGGTAACACCAATATAGTCTTCTGCCTTTTCATCATTACCAGTTATTTTAACAACCGGTGGTACAAATTCATTACCAAAGGTAGCCGCTGCTTCTCTTGCTATACCAATCACGCCAAAACAATCTACCCTGTTAGAGGTAACTTCGTATTCAAATACAACATCTTCTAACCCTAGGGCTTTTATGGCGCTTGATCCAATTTCCAAATCACCATATTCTTTGTTATTACTAAAAATATAGATACCATTTTCAGGTGCATCTGGATACATTTCATTTGTAGAGCCAAGTTCTTCTATAGAACACATCATGCCACAGGATTCTACACCACGAAGTTTACCCTTTTTAATCTTTATTCCACCAGGGGTTTTGTTGCCGTCATGACCGCCGGCAACTCTACCGCCATCAAGAACAACAGGTATTACATCCCCTTCAGATACATTAGGTGCACCTGTTACAATTTGTACGGTTTCTCCCTCTTTTGTTATCTGTACCTGGCAGACAATTAACTTATCTGCATCTGGATGTCTTTCTATTTTAAGGATTTTACCTACTACTATTTTTTCTAAATCTGCATCTAGTTTTTCATAATTTTCAACTTTAGTTCCACTTAAAGTCATTCCATCTGTATATTCCTGGGCTGTTACATTTAACTCAGGCACATATGCTTTTATCCATGATAATGGCGTATTCATACCATTTGCCTCCTTGTATTATTTATTTGTTGAAATTGATATATCAAAAGTGATTTTATAATCTCACAATCCTTACCGTTTCTACATTCATTTATTATCTAGAACTGTTTTAGGAAACGAACATCATTCTCATATAATAATCTCATGTCATCTATTTCATATTTTAATAATGCAATACGTTCAAGACCCATACCAAAGGCAAATCCAGTATACTCTTCAGGGTCAATGCCACTCATTCTAAGCACATTTGGATGAACCATACCACAACCTAGAATTTCAATCCAACCAGAGCCTTTACAAAAACGACAGCCATCTCCACCACATTTAAAACATGTAACATCTACTTCAGCGCTAGGTTCTGTAAATGGGAAATGATGAGGTCTAAATTTAACTTTTGTCTCTTCTCCAAATAATTGTTTTGCAAACTCTGCAAGGGTACCTTTTAAGTCAGCAAAAGTAACATTCTTATCAATCACAAGGCCTTCAATCTGATGAAAACTTGGTGAATGGGTTGCATCTACTTCATCAGAACGAAATACTCTACCTGGTGCAATCATACGAATTGGAAGCTTTCCTTGTTCCATAACTCTAACCTGAACAGGGGATGTTTGTGTTCTAAGCAAGATATTACTATTCACATAGAAAGTATCTTGTTCATCTTTTGCAGGATGGTTAGCAGGAATATTTAATGCTTCAAAGTTATAATAATCATATTCTACTTCTGGACCTTCCACAACTTCATAGCCCATACCAACAAAGATACGTTCCACTTCTTCAAGGGCAATTGTATTGGGGTGTCTATGGCCTACCATTGGTTTTTTTGCTGGAAGTGTAACGTCAATGGTTTCTTTCTTAATCTGTTCTTCTCTTTGAATACGGACAAAAGCAGATTTCATTGCTTCTAATTTTTCCTCTAAGGTTGTTCTAGCATCATTCACTAATTGACCTACTCCTGGTCTATCTTCTGGTGCTACGTCCTTCATAGATTTTAATATATCTGTTAAGGCACCTTTCTTTCCCAAATAAGAAATACGAATTTCATTTAAGGCATCTAGTTCTTTTGCTGTCACTATTTTGCCCAATGCTTCATCTACTATGGCTTTTAATTTTTCTTTCATGATTACACCCTTTCACTTTCCTGATTTTTAAACACAAAAAAAACTCTATCCCAGAACAAAGGGACGGAGTTTATAAGCTTTCCGCGGTACCACCCTAATTCTTATGAAGGCACTATAGCAATTCATAAGCACTTAAAGTCATGCGTAACGTGCATCAACGTCATCTCCTACTAATTCGGTTCAAAGATGAGGCTCTGGTGGGAAAATCAATAATTATCTGAACTTAAGGAAACTTACAGCCGGTGGCTTCCTCTCTCTGATAGAAAATAATTATCTACTATGCTAATGCATGACACCTTCATTGCCTTTTTATATATGGTATTTATTTTAACATAATTTAATCCTGTGTCAAGAGTTAAATTTATGAATTAAATTTTGAAGTTGAAATTATGAATTAAATTCTGTTCGTAACCATTCAGCCATATCATACTATGCGTCACAAAAAAATCCCTATGTAGTATGCTGATCTGAGTTAAATTGTATTTGAAAAACTTAGTTAGAAGAAATAAAATATATTAAGAGATTACCTAAAGTGCAATTTAATGGTATACTTAAGTAAATATGTTTCATTGGGACTGTTCATTGACTTACGTACTTAGTCTAAATAAATAGGTAAGCCATCACATGTCATGATTTAAAGAAAGACTATGAATTAGAACAATGACATATAATAAAAATATATCACCTAAATACCACCTTGTGGAGTATGGGTTAAAATAAATTGAAAGATTGGTAAATTATGAATATTTTAATCTACATATATAAAATAATAAGAGCTTTTACAAGAAAAATTAAAGAGGATAATATCACTGCTTATTCTGCACAAGCATCTTTTTTCGTGCTAATTTCCTTCTTTCCATTTTTCATGCTCTTATTAACCTTAGTACAATATCTACCCATAACTAGGGAGACCTTAGAAATTACCATAGTTCATATCTTTCCACAAAACATTAATAGTCTAGTACTTAGTATCGTTGGTGAGATTTATGCGGCGGAATCCTTAACGCTTATCTCACTTACTGTTATATCCGCCCTTTGGTCCTCTTCAAAAGGTATACTTGGAATCGTAAAAGGTCTTAACTGTGCTTATGGCATCAAAGAAAGCAGAAATTATTTTAAACTTCGATTTATTAGTGTGATTTACACCTTTATATTTGCAATAATGCTTATCGTATCCTTACTTATTTTAGTTTTTGGTAACAGGCTATCCATATGGATCATAAGTAGGGCACCTATATTAAGTGATCTAGCCCTTATTATCATTAGCATTAGAACCATAGTAGGTCTAATTATTTTGATTCTCTTCTTTTTGCTTATATACACAGTCATACCTAATCGACCTACTAAATTTTACAAAGAATTACCTGGCGCTTTGATTTCAGCCGCAGGATGGATGGGCTTTTCCTATCTCTTCTCTTTTTATATTGACAATATGAGTAACTATTCCAATACTTATGGTAGTCTAACAGCTATTGTTTTATTTATGCTTTGGTTTTATGTGATTATGAACATTCTCTTTATTGGTGGTGAAATAAATGTTATTTTAAACTCTGGAGACCTTCTTTACTATATCAAATATATGTTTAAACATAGAAAAGAATTAAAACATTATTACAAAAATCATGAAGAAGTTAAAGTTAACAATCTAGTAACCCAAGAGCAAAAGGATGAGTAACGAATCTATTTCGTTATATCACATACGCAAACTTCGCACAAAAAGTTATCCGACCACTTGATAAATTCAGCATTTGGTTTATCAATATTATCATGATACAGACTTTTTTATTCGTAGATAAATCCTAACTCTACATTATTATAAAAATGCTGTAAGATTGCAACATAATCTTTTCCAGAATCTGCCATAGCTTTGGCACCATTTTGGCTCATGCCTACACCATGACCGTATCCACCGCCTGAAAATGTGATTTTATCTTCTCCTTTTTTCATAACAAAATATGCACTAGGTAACATAGTAAGTCCAAAAACTGTACTCTTATCCTGTCTGGTAATTTCTGCATTTAAAGGTGCCAAAAGTACTCTAATATTATACTCGGTAATAACTTTTATTGTTGCTTTAGAGCCTACAAGTATTAATTCAGATATAATTCCACTGTCCTCTCTTTTCCCTACAATAATATCTTTTACCTCACCTATGGTATCAATTGCTTTGCTTTCATAAACTGGATCTTTTGATACATCCCCGCTAACCAGTGTTTGTATATTCCCAGGGCTTGCGGCATATCTTCCTGCTAAACTTTTATCAATAGATTTTTTTATATTAGCTTTTGAAATGGTAACCTTCCATCTATACCAGGCAAACTCACTATCATAGGTTGTAAACTCTGGTTTTGTAATAAAGCTTTCAAAGGTTGATTCTTTAGAAAAATTCACTGTTTCAGGTGTAATGGCAGAGGCATAAACTGCTTCCCCATCCACTATATTAAATGTAGTTTGAATCTTACCAGTTAAGTAGTCAACAGTAGTAGGGCTAGACCACACTTGTTCTATGGAGGATGTGTGACCACAGGAGGTTGAAAAATAGTAAGCTGTTATTACCTGATCATTGTAGGAAAGCACTTTACCATACGTATCTTTTACTGCTAATATAGAGGTTGCATTCTCCGCTATATTGTTATAAACCTGGTAACTTACACTATCATCAACATGAGCCCCATAGTTACTATATGCATTGGAGAGAAGCTGATTATAAGCATAGCTTCTTGCACAGATTGCCTGTGCTTTTAAAGCTTCAAGTCCATAGGAAGTTGGCATTTCACTTGGAATGACCGCATACAAATATTCTTCTAAAGGCAATTCATTGATCAGAAGAAGTTTATCGTCCTCCACTGCTATTTCCATCGTACCTCTATAGGTTGGATTACCACTTGAACGACTTACGCTTGTTACTGTTATTCTGCCTTCCGCCTCCTCTGTAGCAATCTTTATCCTGCCTTCTTTGAATAATTTATTGGTTATTTTAATGGTTACCTTAGCTCCAGCTTTATGTTTTTTTACCACATCTCCTGCTGACACAGTATAATCCTTATCTGCAGTTAATGTAATAACATCATGAAAAATATCTGTATAGTCATTGGTTTTAATCAATACACGAATATTCTCAGCCTTAATTGGTCCTTTAATCAGAGCTGCCACAATCTTACCACCAGCCACTACAAAATCTGTATTTTCATAACCCACCAATATACTATTGGTAATTTCCATGGATAAATCGCCATATATTTTGTATATTTTATAATTATCATCTAAGTCTATTTTTCCATATCTCTCAACTTCTATATAATCTTTACTACTAGATAATACTTTGCCATTGACCACATCAGGCTTCAGACTAATTTTTACTATATTTTTATCTTTCACCACCACATCACATATGGTATTGTTGAATTCTTTTGACAACTCATACTGGGTAGTAAATGTCTTGTTTAAGTTAAATAAAAAGGCTGTAATTTGATCACCTTTTCCTTCAGTAACCCAAATATTATGTAGCGTTGTTTCTTCTTCTACGGTTCCCTTTATGTAAATAAGCTGATTTCCTTTGACTATAACCTGTATTTTAGTATCTATATAGTTATCTGGTATAAATGGTTTAGATGTATCTGTAGATAAAGCTAATTCATCTATCCCTCCATATTCCCTAGCAGAGTATATAAGACTTCCCTGCTTATAATACATTGACATATCCAAAGCATTTGCGTAACTATAATTCCCCTCATTGGTTACTAGATTTGATGCCCCTGTAGTATCTTCTCCTAAAAGATATAATTTTTTTTCTTCTACAGGTGCCTTATTCTCTGGAAAGAGACTAACTATCTGCTCATATAAATTCAAAAACTCCCTTTCTAGCATTCCCTCATTCCCTGTATCTTCTAAAGTAAAGGATAAGCCATTTACAATATCCTCTCTAATAAATCCAAATTCCTCCACTGCAATATCTATAAACCTTACTCCATCCTCATACGAAAAATGATCATCTCTGTCCTCTAAATATTGTAATTCCTCATCAAATTCTCCAAGATAACTGAATAAGACCAATGCATTGGGAGCAGTCATCATCTCCTCTTGATACACTGAATCTTCCTCACCTTTATTGTCGTTTTTTAAAAGTTTAGCCGTATTTACAATAAAAATAATAAACAAACTAAGGACACATATTCCAAGTAACCATATTTTCTTCTTCATGGATGACACCTACACTCTCATAATCTATGTAAAAATTCTATACTCAAACCTCAGTTATATTCCAGACCCTAGAGGCTGATTTCTGTGATTTAGTAATGCTTGTATGAAACAGCTTGTATTTTTATAACCTGTATTACATTATATACAAGCCTGTATAGAATATGTCAACAAATTAAGCGTGGTAATTGTTTCCTAATCTTTGTATTCTTCCTAAAACTTCTCACAAACTCTGAATAACAAGTGATAAATTCAGTCAAACACTATATTTATTAGCGTGACTTGGACTCATTTATTGATGTGACTATGCCTAATTTGTGAATTTACTTATGGCTTATAATCTTTGGTTTAGATATAAAAGGTTCACTGTTCGAGGAGCATGGCGAGGAGTTTGAACCTTTTATATCTGCTTTTTCCAAAGTTATAAGCCATTAGTAAATTCCAAATTTGGCAACGGAACAACAATAAATGAGTCCTTGTCATGATAATATCAACAAACTAAAAGCTGAATTTATCACGTATTTTTTAAGTCTTTTTAAGTCTTGACATCTTTTTAGTCTTGATATCTTTTTGGTCTTGACATCTTTCCAACTTCTATTCTGCCGCCTCAAGTGCATCCGCAATTGCAGTAATCTGTCTTATATCTGTTAAGAAATATGCAACACCATTGGTATTCACTGCATAATAACTCTGGTCATAAGGTAGATATTCTATCACAAGAGGTTCTTCTGTTGTAATCAAATGATAAGTAACCGTCATATAAGGCATATCCTTAGATACGAGATCCTCCTGTGGTATCTCTCGTTCTGTAACAGTCGTAATAATGGTCTGATACAATGTCTTAAAAGCATCTTCCTCCACTTCTATATCATTTAGATAATAAGTTGTCACCTGACTTTCTTCTCCATCCACTGTCTCAGTGGTTCTATCCATGGAAAGTGTATAAGTCTTATCTCCCACTTGAATTTCCATACTAGTGACAGCATCAATGGTAACAAGATTAATATACTTATAGGAATTTTCATAAGCATCCACATCAGTTAATGTAGCTACAGTACTTGCAGAAAGGATACCAACAGCATTAGAGTCACCAAGTTTTGCATAATAGTCACCATTCTCATTAGTACCTCCAATGAGTAAGGTCAACTCATAATTTACTTTAGTAACCCCTTGGGTTTCCTCACTGCTATCGCTAGAATCAATTGTATCTGTATCTGTATCTGTATCTTGCGCTTCCTGTGTCAGTTCCTCATAATAAGCAATATGAATCTTAGCACTAGGCGTATCAAGTCCATATTTACTCAAATCCGTAGCATTATAATCTACACAAGAGGAGAAGGACATGGCTGTATAATTGCCAAATAAGGTTGTAATTGCATCTGTATCTGCAGGAATATCAGTACTATAAGGCTTTTGAATGATATAGTTGCTAAATCCAGAGAGATCAGCTAGTGATTCTTCCTCATATACAACTTCAAAACTTTCTTTGTCAGTATTCTCAATCAAAAGGCTTGTAATATTTTCAGCTGTAATAGATGGAATATCTTCAACTACTGTCATTTGAGCAATGGTATAGTCAAAGGTATCATAAAAAGAATCCTCAAGTATATATACATTTCCATCCTCATTTAGTGTTGCATAATATCCACCTGTAACTGGTACCTGACTACCAAGTTCAATGGTAGTTGCAGAACCATCCTTTAGCGTAAAGGATACCAAACCAACTGGCTCTTCTAATCCAAATGCAGAAAAATCACTTACTTCTGTTAACGTCCTTGTAGCTGTTACACTTGCAAATGCACTTGCCATATTGGCAGCATAGGTTTGGTTTATAGGAAAAGCATCATCCAGATAATTATACCAATTACCATCCTCCCCTTGCACTAAAGTCATTTCATTCTCCCCTATTTGATAATGAAGGGTACTTATAGTTGTGGTATCTGTGGTAACAATGGCAGCGGTTTCCTCACTAGTAACTGTTTCACTTTCCTCGCCATTTTCATTATTCTTCATAACCCATACTAAGGCAAGAATCATCATAATCAAAAGAAGAAGTAAAAGAATGAGATTTAGGCCTTTTTTCTTTTTTTGTGAAGCCATTACTTTCTCCTCCTTTTAAAGCATACAAATCCCCCTATACCTAATATAATGACAGGGATTACAGCTACAAAAACAGGTGCTAAAAAGCTAACTTGTGCAGCATTTAAAGTAAGATATGCTTGTTCAATACTTCTAGTACGCACCGCAAGAGTTTCTTGTTGTCCCGCTGTATAATTTACAGTATTAATTAACAAATCCAAATTGCCAATGGAAGGGTAAGAAACAAAACTTTCATCAGCAAGATATACAGACCCATATACTACCATCTTGGTTTCTACATCATTATAGGTTTCTGTAATGGCTACACCAAGGTCAAAAGGACCATCTATGTCTCTGGTTTCCTTCTCCACTGTTGTGGAATTAATATCCACCTTAGAATATGCTGAATCAGAAGTTGTAAGTAGGGAGGTAACCGTTACTGTACTCCTTATGGAATCCAATGTCTTTATTCCAGTGGCAGTAGGAATGATAACAGCCATATTATCAGATCTTAGACTTTGTGTAATATCCTGGTATTCGATTTCTGGTACAAGGGTATTTGGATATTGTCCAGTATAATAGCTCTTATCCCCTTCAACAACAATACCACTTACCAATTCCACACCATAATAACTGAGTAATCCATTGAAATTAGTAAGTTCACTTGCTCTATAATCTGCTAATATAATGGCATTTCCGCCATTTGTCAGATATTCCTTTATCATTGTGATTTCATCTTCCGAATAATCAGTAGTAGGTCCATTCATCAACAAGATAGAACAATCCTCAGGTATGGAATCTGTGGTGAGGGTGGATAGGGTATCTGTCGTTACATTTACTTTCGCAAGTGCATCAGAAAGTGTTGTACCAATCTCAGTTTCTCCATGTCCAGAAACCATGTACATAATAGGCAGATCCTCTGTTGTAACATATTGAAGCGCAGAGGTAATCTGCCCTTCAATGTCAAGACCAGTTACTGAGGAGCTGTAAGTAGTATAATCAATTTCTGTTACTAGCATATCACTATTATCAATATATTTTGCTCTTCCATTGGTGTTATTTACAACGATGATACTATTATCCGTAATGCTATCCTCTACATATTGCTCTGAAAAGTTAGGATAGAGCACTGGATCTTTATATTCTAATTTAATGTGATTGGATAGTCCCGTATACTTTTCAGCTATTTCTGTAAAAGTACTGTCTTCATTACCATTTTGCACCATGTAATAGATCGTAATATCATCCTCAATACCTTTTACATAATCCTTTGTTACATCTGTAATGGTGTACATACCATCCTGACTTACATCAACTTTTAGATCCAGTTCAGATGCAATGATATTAATTAGTATCACTACAACAATAACGACTGCAGATATGACAGTGGCATAAGCTCCACCAGTAAATTTTCTTGATGTAAAGGATTTAAGGATGGACTCTTTAAGGCTACTCTGTTTATGCTTTCTCTTCTCATCCTTAGACACATCCCTAGAATCTATATTTCTCTTTTCTAAATCACTCTGGTTTGTTAAAGGGTTGGTTGCATCTTCTATTTTCTCTGACTGTAAGTTCTGTGCTTCATCATTTACTTCCATATCTTTACCTGTATCCTGATTATTCTGATAATTATTCTTTGATTGATTCATTTTACTCATCTCCTTTCCTTAGTTCCATCTACGTTTCTTAATTGCCTGAACAGTTATAAATAAGAAAATAAAAATAAAACTGATATAATAAATAACCGAGGATAAATCTAGAATACCACTGACAAAATTATCAAATCTGGCTATCACTGAGAACCAACTAAAAAATCTTGATACCAATCCATCAAAAAGCGTTGATTTGATAAAATAAATCCCTGTCAAACAAAGTTCCACTATAATACCAATACCTAAAGCTACGGTAAGATTATGCAACATGGAATAAATCAACCAACAAAGTATAATAACAATGATTGAGAAAATAATATAAGCAGAACGATTATCTGATGGTAATAAATCCACTAAACTATCCATAAGTGCAGTAATTAGAATAGCCACAAAGGATATAACCGCAGCAACTAATTGACTTTCTGTTAATGCAGATATGAATAAACCAAGGGCAATATACGCTCCACCAAGAAGACAAAATCCTAATATGGAGGAATATGCAGTTTTTAATGGTACATCACCATATTGTAATAAAATCAATGGATAGGTACTGATTACTGCCATTGCTAATAAAAATACTGTAAATACAGCAAAGAATTTGCCAGCTATAATTTTTCCAATGGGTAATGGTGAGGTAAATAAAAGCTGATCTGTTTTCTGTCTTTTATCTTCTGCCATTAGTCGCATGGTTAAGATAGGTACTAACAATATAAATATAAACGATACGCCAGATAATACATATTCAAAGTTGGCATATTGATTGATTAAGTTATAGACTACAAAATAAATGCCTACTATAACCAAGAAGAAAGCGATAAATACATAGCCTATCATGGAAGTAAAATAAGATTTTAATTCTTTTTTATATATTGCAAGCATTTATTCATCCCCCTTTTTGTCTTTTTCTGCTTTTCCTAATACGGACTTTTTTAACTTGTTTTTCTTTATATGTTTATCCTTACCAGTATCATTTCCGGACTGGGTAAGTGATAAGAATATATCCTCTAAGGACATCTTTTGGGAGTGCATATCCATAATCGGACATTTGGCATCACTTAATGCATAAAACACAGCTTCCCTAATATCATGTTCTTCTGTAGAATATACTGAAACCTTTACAATTTCCTCTTGCTTCTTATCTATGTCTATTTTTGTAATTTCCTGGATTTTGCCTAAGGCTTCTTGAATCGTTTCTCTTTTACCCTTAACTTCTAGATAAAGTCCATTAGAGCCACCTATGTGTTTGGATAGGTTATCAGGCGTATCACTTACTATAAGTTTTCCTTTATTAATTATCAACACTGTATCGCATATGGCGCTGATTTCTGAAAGAATATGTGAACTTAAAATAATGGTATGTTCCTTACTTAACTCCTTGATTAAATCTCTAATTTCAATAATCTGCATAGGGTCAAGTCCAACTGTTGGTTCATCAAAGATTAATACCTCTGGAAATCCAATCATTGCCTGAGCAAGTCCAACTCTTTGTTTATACCCTTTTGATAGATGCTTAATCAGTCTTTCTGAAACATCTCCTATTCTTGTCATATTCATGACTTTTTCTACCATATGACTTTTCTCTGACTTTTTAACTAGTTTAATATCTGCAACAAAATCCAGATACTCTCTCACTGTCATATCCTGATACAAAGGCGGGATTTCAGGTAAATAGCCTATACATTTTTTTGCTTCTTCCGGTTCTAAAAATATATCGTGTCCATTTACTAATACACTGCCTTCTGTAGCAGATATGTATCCTGTAAGAATATTCATAGTGGTTGATTTACCAGCCCCATTAGGACCTAAAAATCCTAATATCTGCCCTTTCCCTACGGAAAAGCTAAGGTCATCAACAGCTACGTATTCCCCGTACTTTTTAATCAAATTCTTTACTTCTATCAATTTTTTCTCCTCCTTATAGTTTTTTTACCCTTTTTATTCCAAACTCTAACACTCCCATGTTACTATCCGTTTGCGAAAAATTTGTGAACTTTATTCATATTTCACAGTCTTTTCACAATTAAAAACACACTGATCATATTCCAGTCAAAAATATATTTCTATACTTTGATCAAGGATTCTAATAAGTGTGTTTTCTTTATAACCATATAAAATTTATTTATATTAATACTGGCATTACCGCTTATATTATCAGATCACCCATCTGATACATACCAGGGTTTTTACCTTTTAAAAACTTTGATGCTTGGATGGCACCTTTGGCAAAAATTGCTCTTGAATATGCCGTATGTTTAATTTCAATGACTTCGTCAAGTCCTGCAAAAATAACCTCATGTTCTCCAACAATTGTTCCACCTCTAACTGCCGATATACCAATTTCTTTCTTTTCACGCTTTTCACGAATTTGACTTCTATCATAGGTATAAGCATACTTTTCGTCAAGCACTTCATTCATAGAATCTGCTAGAGCTAAGGCAGTTCCAGAAGGTGCATCCAGTTTTTGATTGTGATGCTTTTCCACAATTTCAATATCAAAATCTGCATTTGCTAAAGATTTTGCAGCTAACTTTAAAAGCTGCATTACCGTATTAACACCCAAAGACATATTAGCAGACCTTAATATTGCTATCTTTTTAGAAGCCTCATCTACCCTATCTAAGTCCTCCTCTGATAGACCTGTAGTACAAAGTACAATCGGTAGTTTCTTCGTTTTTGCATACTCTAGCATTTCATTTATTCTGATAGGAGATGAAAAATCAATAATAACATCTGCTGCAATATTACAAGTAGCAAAACTGTCAAATACTGGATATTCTTCCGTATTTACAACAGTTTCTGCAATTCCTGCCACAATCTGTGCTGCTGTATCCTCTTTTACTATTCTGGTTATCTCTTGACCCATTCTTCCTAGACAGCCTCGTAATATAATTCTAGTCATTTCATCCTCCTGTAAATTTATCATTTTCTTAACAGTACTATTTTACATCATTTTCCTGTATTAATCCAGTACATTATTTATTAGTTTAGTCTGTAACGCTAAGTCCAACTGCTTTCATACATTCCATTAATTTTACTACGTTTTGTGGTTCCATATCAGTAAGAGGTTTTCTTAATCCTCCCACTTCATATCCCATTAAGTTAAGTGCTTTTTTAACTGGAATTGGATTCACTTCACTAAAGAGAGCATCAATCAAAGGTATGTACTTTAACTGAATATCTCTGCTTCCTTTTACATCCCCTTTTAGGTATTTTTCCACCATATCATGTGTTTGTGTAGGTATAATATTAGATAATACAGAAATTACACCTATGCCACCTAGAGATAATAAAGGTACGATCTGATTGTCATTGCCAGAGTATAAATCAATATCTCCCTGGGTAAGTTGCATTAAGTTAGCTACTTGAGAAATATCTCCACTTGCTTCCTTAATCCCAACAATGGTGTCAACTTCTTTCGCCAATTGTGCTACCGTAGTAGGTAGTATATTACAGCCAGTTCTACCTGGTACATTATATAATATGATTGGAAGATTTACAGCCTTTGCAATGTCTGTAAAGTAGGTTCCTAATCCCTTTTGGGTTGCCTTATTATAATAAGGGGTTACAACCAAAAGGCCATCTGCCCCAGCATGATAGGCATCCTTTGATAATGCAATAGCAGTTTCTGTACAGTTAGAACCTGTACCAGCAATAACAGGAACTCTCTTTTTTACCCTTGATACTGTATATCGTATACATTCCATATGTTCTTCTTCAGATAAAGTGGAGGATTCACCTGTAGTACCACAAATAATAATACTATCTGTTCCCTTTTCAATCTGAAATTCCAATAATTCTCCTAATTTGTCATAGTTCACTTCCATATTTTCCTTAAATGGTGTAACAATTGCAACACCAGCTCCAGTAAAAATAGCCATAATGGCACCTCCATATTTTGGTTTTTCATTGATTCATTAGAATTCTAACAATGGAATTTGCATAAAAAAAGTCGACTTATGAGTCGACGCTAAAGAAATTTTCCAATTATGCAAAATAGCATAATTAAATATATGAAACATTCTTTAGGCAGCACTCCATCAAAAGCTTGATGACAGTCATATAGCTCTTAGCCATATGCCCAACAAAAGTAATACAGACTTACTTTCATTTCGGCATCTTTCCCTTTCCATTGCATCATCTATGTCTGCCATATCAAACAATGTACTCTTGAAAAATGCGCCTCTACCAAATTCGTTATAAAAATCCAATAATTATGCCCTTATAGTATCATTACTATTTGCTCTTGTCAATACCCTTTTAATTGCTTTACTTCCTTTTACTTGCTTTACTTCTAGGAACGCCCAAGGGTTGCTTTACTTTCTTTTACTTGCTTTACCTTCGCTCGTTCAGAACGCTTCGCTTCACAAGATGAGCTCAGCCAGTCTGCGTAAAAGGAAGTAAAGCAACCCTTGGGCTGACTTTCAAAAAGTTATGTTATGATGAATAAGGTATGATGTTGGGGTCATAAGCCTTATCCAATAGCGTGAATCAGTAAGTGGCAGCCAATATAAAAGGTGGTCTTTTAAAATATCAAGACCACCTCTTACTATGTATGTTTATATTTTACAGGCACAGGTTTCTATCTCGTAACCCATACTGATTATTTATAGACTTAATATTCATCTAAATATTCCAATTTACTAACAGATACTTCATAGGCTACTCTCTTCTCAAAATCATTTTCACCAACTTTTTTCTGATACTCACGACTTTGAATTCTGCCCCATACTTGGATATGTCCACCCACAGCAAAATTCTCTGCAAATCTTGCATTTCTGCCCCAGCATATACAGGGTATGTAATCAGATTTTCCATATGGACGGTTTACAGCCAGGAGAATATCAGCTATTTCTCTGCCAAGGGGAGTTTTACGATAAATTGGCTGCTTGCAGACAAAACCATCTAAAAAAATAAAATTTGGTCTTACTCCGTCTAAATCTTCTTCACACACTTTAAACTCTCTTGCAAATACTGACAATACTAATCGATTCTTATTATCCTCGTGTCTGTTATAAGAACGAAACTGTCCATTCACCTCAACGTATTTTCCTTTTAAATCTGATTTAATATCTACTAAGCGTTCTGATATCATAATAGGTACTAAATCATATGAATTACTCAGACGGTTAACGGATACCTCCAGCACATAAAAGCCCTCTCCAAATACATCATGACTGAACTCAAAATCAGTCATCACCTCTCCTGCAATACTTACTTGATTGTTATCAAATACTTTATCTGTCATATCGTATGACTCCCTTCTCTTTACTCCTGTTCTGTACAATTCTTTTGGTTTCCCAATCTTATTGTCCTTAACTTTCAAGATAAAATTTTCTCCAATACTAAATATATGTGGGTAGTATTCATTTTAGAATCATTTTTAAAAATTTTCTAAATTTTTAATTAAATTTTATTTCTATAGGGCAAAAACGCTGAAATTATTCCTTAGAATAGAAATACCTTGTAAATTTTCCGTGATATGATACAATATTCAAGTTAGGTCGTTCAGTGATACATTGTCAATTATCTGTATACTATAACAGATTCTTTATATTCGGCCTTTAAATAAACCCACATATACAATCTATTATTCTATTGTTTGTATTATGACAGAATCAAAAAATATTTCTGTTTTTGAAATAAATTTATAGAATTGTGACGGAAGGAAGTACTTTATGAAAATCAAAAGAGAAGATATACGTAACATCGCTATTATAGCTCACGTAGATCACGGTAAAACCACACTAGTTGATGAGTTATTAAAACAAAGCGGTGTTTTTCGTACCAATCAAGCTGTACAAGAAAGAGTCATGGACTCTAATGATATAGAAAGAGAACGTGGTATCACTATATTATCTAAAAATACAGCCGTAACTTATGAAGGTGTTAAAATCAATATTATAGATACACCTGGACATGCTGATTTTGGTGGAGAAGTGGAACGAGTTCTAAAGATGGTAAATGGTGTTGTATTGGTAGTAGATGCCTTTGAAGGAGCAATGCCACAAACCAAATTCGTATTAAAGAAAGCGTTAGAATTAGAACTACCAGTTATTGTATGTATTAATAAAATTGATCGCCCTGAAGCTAGACCTACTGAAGTAATTGATGAAGTATTAGAATTATTTATAGAACTTGATGCTTCAGAAGATCAGCTTGACTGCCCATTTATCTTTGCTTCTGCTAAATCAGGTATCGCTATCCTAGAACTTGATGACTCTCAGGAAAATATGCGTCCGTTATTCCAAACCATTATTGATTATATACCAGCTCCAGTTGGTGATCCAGATGAAAATACTCAAGTTTTAATTAGTACCATTGACTATAATGAATACGTAGGCCGTATCGGCGTTGGTAAAGTGGATAATGGTAAAATCAGAGTCAATCAAGAAGCTGTTTTGGTAAATGCGCATGACTCAAATAAACATCAAAAAGTAAAAATTAGCAAATTATATGAATTTGAAGGTCTTAAAAAAGTAGAAGTTACAGAAGCTAGTATAGGTTCTATTGTAGCTATTTCCGGAATCTCTGATATTCACATTGGTGATACCATCTGTTCTCCAGAAAAACCACAAGCAATTCCTTTTCAAAAGATTTCTGAACCTACTATTGCTATGCAATTTATGGTAAATGACAGCCCTCTTGCAGGACAAGAAGGAAAGTTTGTAACAAGTCGTCATTTAAGAGAGAGATTATTCAGAGAATTAAATACAGATGTTAGTTTAAGAGTAGAAGAAACCGATGCTACAGAAACTTATAAAGTGTCTGGTAGAGGAGAACTACATCTATCTGTTCTTATTGAAAATATGCGTCGTGAAGGCTATGAATTTGCTGTTAGTAAGGCAGAAGTACTTTATAAGACTGATGAAAATGGTAAACAATTAGAACCTATGGAACGAGCAATTATAGATGTTCCAGACGAGTTCTCTGGTACCGTTATTGAAAAGCTAAGCCAGCGTAAAGGTGAATTACAAGGAATGTCTACAGGTAATGGTGGGTATGCACGTCTTGAATTTTCAATCCCATCTAGAGGTCTGATCGGTTATAGAGGAGAATTTATGACTGATACCAAGGGTAATGGTATTTTAAATACCTTATTTGATGGATATGGTCCTTATAAGGGTGATATTCAATATAGAAAACAAGGTTCTTTAATTGCATATGAAACTGGTGAAGCTATTACTTATGGTTTATTTAATGCACAAGAACGCGGAACTTTATTTATTCCAGCAGGTATCAAAGTATATTCAGGTATGGTTATTGGCCAAAATGGTAAGGCTGAAGATATAGAAGTTAATGTTTGCAAGAGAAAGCAGCTTACTAACACTCGTTCTTCTAGTGCTGATGAAGCCCTTAAGCTTACACCACCAAGAGTTCTTAGTTTGGAACAGGCCCTTGAATTTATTGACACTGATGAATTATTAGAAGTAACTCCTGCTAACTTAAGAATCCGTAAGAAAATTTTAGATCCTACATTAAGATTGAGAGCAAAAAGAAATAGTCAGAATAAATAATTAACTTTTATGGAAAGGCATGGTAATTGTTATGGGGATTGAATTAAAAAAACTAACCATAGGTGATTGTCTTGGCTTAGAGTCCTATACTAAGCTAAGACCTGTCTTTCTTTCAGAAAGACAACCTATAAATCAATTTATTTGGGAGGAATTTTACGACACCCATTATTACAAAAATGAAAAATACATGATGTGTGTTATTGAATCAAGAGACTGGAATTCTCCTATGATGCCCTTTTGCAAAGCAGAAGACATTAAGGATGTATTTTTAGAGGTTAAAAATCATTGGAATCAAGTACTTAAAAAACCTTTAAAAATGTATCTAATCGATGAAACTTTTATGGAAGAAATTAAAACCATTCCAGGATTTCTAGATGAGTTTATCATTGAAGATTGCAGAGATAATTATGATTATATCTATGATGCTGATAAATTAAGAACATTAAGTGGGAAAGCCTATCATAAAAAGAAGAATCACTTAAATAATTTCTTAAAAAGATATGAGGGAAGATATGAGTATAAATCCCTACATTGCTCTGATGTTAAGGAAATAGAAGAATTTCATAACAGATGGCTTGATAACAGAGAATTTGAAGACAAACATGGCAGCATTCGAAGTGAAGAGAACGGTGTTCACAGATTATTTCAATACTGTGGTCAATTAAACTTTTCAATTGGTGGTGTTTATGTGGATGGAAATTTGGAGGCTTATACGATTGGAAGTTATGCCAAAGATACCGCATGCGCCTATATTCATATAGAGAAAGCCAACATAGCTATCCCTGGACTATATAATTTTATCAATCAACAATTTTTAATTCATGCTTTTCCAGATGCAAAAATTGTGAACAGAGAAGATGATTTAGGACAAGAAGGACTTCGTAAAGCCAAATTATCTTACCAACCCATCAAACTAGAAACTAAGTATCATATATTACAGAAGGAACTCTAGGATACTTGTAAACACAATCTTGGTACAAAAACAATCACTTACATGATAAATACAGGATTTTAACTTTGAAGTTTGAGTAATATATAAAAAACAACTGACATGGTATAGCCAATCTGCCTAAGTAAAGGATATTGGTATATCGTGTCAGTTTACTATATAAATATGTATGGGACAAATCTGTCCTATCATTCCCTATACTTTTGTATTATCTTATATTCTTTTATTTATCTTTTATTTTTTTTATTTATCTTATATTCTTTTATTGGATAAATATTAAATAAAACCTCTTAGCTCTTTAAATTTACTGTCAGGATACTTATTTATTTCACACATGCTGTATATTTCATATTGACCTAATATATCTTTAAAATACTTTTTGATCGCATCTTTAGAGATAATTCTTCTGCCCTCTTTATCCCTAGAAATCTTAAAATTAGTCCGTTCAAAAGAAGTAATCACTTTAAGTGTCTTTGGTCCATACCAGCAAAATGTATCTATCACTTTATCAATTAATTTACGTTCTTCTTCCTTTAGTCTGTATGGCGAAATTTCAAAGGAATTTACACCATGCTTTTTCATACTATTATAAATACGTATAAATGGTGCATTTTCTGCATTCACATGATAGTCTTCCTCAAAAAGTTCTTTGTCATATAACGCCAAAGAAAAAGCCTGTACATAATATAAAAGCCATTGTATATAAGTAGGTGATAATTCACCATGAGAATTATAAATGATATATTGGGAAATCAGCTCAATTTTCTTTTCTGTCATTTTCTCTAATACTGCTTGTAGGGATTTACGAAAAGCTACCTTTGTAAGATTGTTTTTATTCTCTAATAAGAGTTCATAATAATAGGCTGGTTCTCTGACTATTGTTTTTAGTTTGTTTGAATATTCAGCGGTAGGTATATCACCTTCAATATACCTAATAATCGTAGTCTCTCCCCACCCTAGTAATTTAGCAAGGGGCTTCTTACCAATTCGAAAGTCATTTAGTATGGTTTTGATTTCTTCTGTAGTGACTATTTCCGTATCACTATTCTGTAGATTGTTCTCATTCATAATTTTATCCCTTTCAGTATAATATCTTCCCCAAAATCCCTTATTCAGTAAATCTCGTATATCCATAATATATAATTTTACAACAATGGTCAACAATATTTTTACTAAATTGTCGAAAAATGCTGAATGGGATGTTAAAAATACAAAAGACCATTGTAGTAGTTAATATTTCAATTTACTAAAATTTCCTAAATTCATTTAAATCACGAAAAATAATTTTGAATCCTTTTAATATACGATTAAATATACCCACACGATACAAACTCACTAAAACCATACCAATAGGAATACCAATTATCATGCCCAGTACGTCCATAAACTGATATCCGACAAACATAAATACCAAAGTGGCAAAAGGACTAATGCCTATACTATCACCAACCATTTTTGGTTGTAAAACTTGTTTTACAACTTGACAAATTAAGTATATTACCAACAAAGAAATTGCTCTAAAATAATTTCCCAATAAAAATTCAATGATTGCCCAAGGCCATATTACCGCACCTGTTCCAAAGAAAGGAAGAAAATCTAGAAATGCCACGCCAAAGGCTAGTAAAAAGGAATAATTTACTTTTAAGAACTCAAAGCCTATAAATAAAATAAAAAGCAAAATAAGCATTATTTTAAATTGTGCCTTAAAATATCCACCAACTGCCATTTTAAAATTATTTACCACTAGATTATATCCATTTAACAAAGGCTTTGGTGTTATCTTTCTAAAAGTTTGTGCCAAGTTATCTCTTTCTGCAATAAAAAAATAAGAGGATAATATAGTTATGATTGTCATTAGTAAAATATCAAGCACTTTATTTGCATAATCTCCAGCTTCACTAAAGGTAATTGAATTATTCTCTCCACTCACTATATTAGAACCAAATTCTGAAAATTTATTCCCCAAGGAATCAATCACTTGTTTCATTCCTTTAGGCATAACCTCATATACTCCCTGTAGTCTATCAGCAATGGCATTCAATTGATTTTCAATATTCTGCGTTATACTTGGCAAATCCTCTATAAAATAAGCCGCTTCCCGGACCATAAAACTAATCATTCCATATGCCACACCAATAATTGCCCCTATGACCGCAATAATAATAATTGCAGAACTGTGTTTTCTTACAAGTTTAAGACGTTTTTCTAAAAATTTAACAAGGGGATTTGCAATGACTGATATAATAAAGCCAATCACAAATGGCATAAAAAAGCTGATTAATTTAGGAACCACTATAATTGTAAATAAAAAAGCCAAAATATATATGCATAAATTCACTGCAATTTTAAGATATACTATTCCATTTTTCATATGCCATTCTCCACATAACTGTAATTAATTTACTATCTCATTATAATACGAATCCATTTTTGTTGTAAATAAATTTTATCAAAAAATTAAATATTTTACCATTGTTTATTTAATTTTTAAGAAATATAGAAACTGCCGGTAAATCTATGGTCCCATCCACTTCATTTACCGGCAGTACTGCATTATCCATTATCTTATTTTTACACCACACCTTTTTCTAAAAGATTTAGTATGTGTTTCTTGTGTTTGATAAATTCATCACTCACTAAAAATTCTTTTCCCCTAGGCTTTTTATTAGAGATAACAATTTCCTCTGTAATCCTTCCTGGTTTTCCTGTCATTATATAGATTCTGTCGGATAGAAGTATTGCTTCATCAATATCATGGGTAATAAAGAAAGTTGTTAATTTTATTTGCTCCATTACTGCAAGATACCATTCATGCATATTGCCTTTTGTAATGGTATCAAGAGCGCTAAATGGTTCATCCAATAAGGCCACCTGATCAGAGAAAAGGTAAGTTCTAAGAAGTGCCGCCCTTTGCCTCATACCACCAGATAATTGTTTGGGATACTTATATTCCGTCCCTAAAATGCCAAATTCTTCAAAGTACTGACTAGCGTTTTGTCTCGCCTTTGACTTTTTCATACCTTTAATACGTAATGGAAGGGAAACATTATCTACAATGGTTTTATAAGGTAATAGCATATCTTTTTGAAGCATGTAGCTTAATCTTCCTGATGTTCCTGTAATATTCTCGCCATCTAGTGTCACATTTCCTTTGTCAGGAACTAATAAGCCAGCTAACACATTAAATAATGTAGTTTTACCAGCACCGCTAACTCCTAGGAGGCAAACAATTTCTCCTTGATTTAAAGTAATGGAGATATCTTTTATAATTAAGACATTTTGAAAGCTAACGTTAATATCCGATGCAATTAATTTTTTCATAAAAATACCGTCCTATCAAAAGATAACTGTCTTATTTTATAAGGTAATCGTTTGAAAAACCAGTGCCAGATGGTATCTCTTTTTCTATTAAAGCGTTTTCATAAAGCCAGGAATAAAAGGCATCCCATCTTTCTAAATCAATATATCCCCACTGCTCAACCTCAGCTTTATATTGATCCGCTAACCAGATCTGACTTTCTTTTACCAAGGTTTCATCTAATTCAGGTACAGCTTTCACTAATATTTCTGCTGCTTCTTCTGGATTTTCAATAGAATATTCATATCCTTTTTTTACTGCTTCAAGAAACTTTTTAGTTGTATCTGGATTCTGTTCTAAATATTCATCATTTGCAATAATGACAGGGCTATAATAGTCAAGTTCTGTACCATAATCAGCAAAATTCAAATAGTTAGTTTCTAATCCAGCCACTTTAGTAGCAATTCCATCCCAAGCATAATATACCCATACAGATTCAATATCTGTCTGTAAGCCTGTTACCACGTCTGATACTGTATTAGGAATTAATTCGATATCTTCATATTTTCCACCATCGTCTTCAACAATTTTCTTGATGATGGCAAGCTCTATTGGTGAATCCCAGGTAGCATAGGAATGTCCCGCTAATTTATGAGGAGCGTCAATACCAGTCTCTTTTAAGGATATAATTCCAGAAGTATTATGCTGAATAATCGCAGCAACTGCAGTTACTGGAATTGCGTTATCAGAGGCATAGGTAGGTGCTAATGTATCCTGAAAACTAATACCAAATTCAGCACCACCAGCTCCAACTAAAGAAGTGGTACTACCTTCTGGTGGCTGCATAATTTCTACCTCAAGTCCCGCATCGGTAAAATACCCCATACTATCTGCCACATATAATCCAGTATGATTGGTATTAGGTGTCCAATCTAATACAATTCTAACTTTCTCTAACTCACCTGCATTATCATTTGTATTTGCATCTTTGCTTGCACATCCTGTGAGTGCACTTACAACAAGACTCAGGGATATTCCTAAAATCAATAAACTTTTTTTCATATGTCCTCCCGATTTCTTATTAGGTGAAACTTTGTAATACAAACAAAGTGTACCTATAAGTTTTATATACTATTATTTTTTCTTTACTATACTCGCTTTTCTTTTCTATCCCATGGCATAAGCCCTTTTTGTATAAGTGTAACTAAAAACATAAGTAATAAACTTATCATAGATATAAAGAATATTACTGCAAACATTTTATCATAGGAATAAGATTTTCGTACTCTTGTCATATAAACGCCCAGTCCTGAAAATCCTCCCAGCCACTCTGCAACCACTGCCCCTATAATGGAATAGGAAACAGATATTCTAAGTCCTGCAAAAAAATGACTTAGTGCACTTGGTAGCTTTATATGAATAAAACTTTGAATTCTATTTGCACCCATTGCCTTAAGTAAATTTAGGGCGTCTTTATCAGCTGAATGAAACCCATCCAATAAACCTATCGCAATAGGAAAAAAGGATGTGATAATAATTAATGCGACTTGAGGTACAATGCCATAGCCCAGCCATAGAACCAAAAGCGGTGCAATGGCCACAGTAGGCACAGTTTGTGTAATTACAAGTACTGGATAGATGGATTTATAGGCAATCTCAAATCGATCCATAAGAACTGCTATAAAAAACCCTAATAACACACCCAATGACAACCCTAAAAATGCTTCTAAAAGAGTTGTTTTTGCATGTTCCATAAGAAGTGGAAAGTCCCCAAAGAAAGCTTTCACCACATCTAAAGGCGATGGCAACATAAACTTAGGTACAACACCCGTTACAGAAAGTATTTGCCACACGCTTAATAGGATAGCTATTGCCAATACTGGTGATATTTTATTAATGATGTTTTGTAACTTTTTGATCAATTGTTAGAACACCACCCTCCGGTGCAAAACTTATTTTTACATAAGCTGCTACTTTAGGGCAGCCAGCTTTGATAGCGATATACTGACAATTCTTAACGATTTCCATCAGCTCTTCATATTCGCCTTCAATGGCTGTTTCACAAGGACCTACATAGCATTTTAACCCTGTGCTCTTTATGTAAGCTATTACTTCATCTACTATTTTGATGACTTCTTCGTCTGTACTAACATGTGGTAAAACCTGTATTGCTACATTTGCATTCATATAGTCTCTCCTTTTACTAGATATTAAATCTGTAATTTTATTAGGTTAATTGTTTATAATCTTAACTGACTCAAAGAGGTTGTTCAAACAAAACACAAAAAAACCCCTTCGTAGCCGAAGAGGTATGTATGTTGATAATAAGTATCTTTCTTTACTTTTCCCATATACATCCCTACGCCGGCATGATCCGGATCAGGTATGAAACTGTTCTCACAGCTTCAGGGTTTGACACTCTTTATAGTCTCATCTCAGCCTGATTCATCAGACACCCCTAGACGTAAAGAGTGTAGCACAAAGGGTAAATTATGTCAAGATACAAAAAAGTATGAAAATCTACGATTGTTCTAACTAGTTACTGCTATCTGAAAAACCATGCTTGCACTATCCTCAGTCAGTGATATAATTATACAAAATAGTATACACAATGAAGCAGCTTTAAAAATAAAAGAATATAATGAAAGGTTCCCATCGCGAGGTAATAATGCAGTATGAATCTGCGTTTTTAGGGTAAATTATGAAAAATAAAAATTTATATCTAGAATGTTATTCTGGAATTAGTGGTGATATGACGGTTGCTGCCTTACTTGATTTAGGTGCAGACACAGATGTTTTATTAAATGGCCTTAAAAGTCTCAACGTAAAGGGCTACAGAGTAGAAATTACAAGAAAACTAAAAAATAGTATTGAGGCCTGTGACTTTAACGTTATCCTTGATACAGACAACCATGATCATGACTTAGAATTTCTATTCTCTCATGAACATAATCATTCTCAGGAACACAATTATTCTCAGGAACATAATAATTCCCATGAGCATAATCACTCTCATGAGCATAATCACTCTCATGAGTACAATCATCCACATGAGCATAACCTTTCTCATGAGCATAACCTTTCTCATGAGCATCAACATTCTCATGGGCATCAACATTCTCATGGGTATCAACATCCACATGATCATATCCATTATGGAGCACATGAACATCGAAACCTTAACGATATTAATGAAATCATTGATGCTTCTGCCATCAGTCCTTCTGCAAAACTTATCGCCAAAAAGATTTTTTATATTATTGCTGGTGCAGAGTCTAAGGCTCATGGTAAATCTTTAGAAGATGTTCATTTTCATGAAGTTGGTGCAATTGATTCCATCGTTGATATTGTTGCTGTAGCAATCTGTCTGGATAACCTTGATATTAAGGAGGTCATTGTAAGTGAATTATACGAAGGAACTGGACATATTACTTGCCAACATGGTGTACTTCCAGTACCAGTTCCTGCGGTCGTTAATATCGCATCAACATATGGGCTCCATCTACACTTAACATCTATAAAAGGTGAACTAGTTACCCCTACTGGCGCGGCTATTGTAGCAGCTATTAAGACCAAAGATTCCTTACCCAAAGAATTTATCATTAAAAAATTAGGATTAGGTCTTGGTAAAAGAAATTACGAGAAAACTAGCTTTTTAAGAGCCATGATTATTGAAGACACTACCAAAGAAATATCTGATAATAACAATAATAGTTGTAATAGTACTAATAGTGGTGATTGCATTGGTAACAGTAATTTAATTTGGGTTCTTGAAGCAAATATAGATGATTGTTCAGGGGAAGTCCTAGGAACAACCATGGACATCCTGTTTGAACACGGAGCGAAAGATGTTTATTATACACCCATTTTTATGAAGAAAAATCGCCCTGCCTATATGCTTGGTGTACTATGTACAGAAGATATTATGGATTCTATGGAAAAGATTATATTTACTCACACTACAACAATAGGTATTAGAAAACATTTAACAGAAAGAACCATATTAAACCGTGAAATAAAGACAGTTGTAACTCCCTTAGGTGATGCACTTGTTAAGATTTGTACTTTTGATAACAAGATATTCTACTATCCCGAATATGAAAGTGTGAAATCCTTAATGGAACATAGTTGTTTGGATTACAAGACAGTTTATAGAATAATACAAAATGCTAGAGAATAATTTCGATGTTTTATAGAGTTGCAGCATTCATGAAAATCAAACCCAAAAATACTGGGTAATAGTTTATAGTAGTAATGCCATTTTCTACTGAAACCTTTATCCAGTATTTTTTGCGCCATATTATTTTTAATTCCAACTTTTGTATTTATCTATAGCGAATTCCATTACAGTGTTTTTAAGAACTTTATCTTTTCTTACAACATTATTTTTATTTCATTTTCTTTCACACAAGCGATTGATTTGAGTTGCCATATAACCTGCCCCAAACCCATTGTCTATATTTACAACAGCAAGTCCCTCCGCACAGGAATTAAGCATAGTCAAAAGTGCAGAGAGTCCTTGAAAATTCGCTCCATAGCCAACTGAAGTTGGTACTGCAATAACAGGGATATCTACCAATCCTGCCAACACACCACCAAGAGCCCCTTCCATTCCAGCTACAGCTACAATACAGTTTGCCTTTTGAATATCTTCTAACTTAGATAGTAACCTGTGTATACCTGCCACTCCAACATCATATATTCGATTTACTTCACAGCCAAAAAATTCTGCTGTTTGTGCTGCCTCTTCTGCTACCGGTATATCTGCTGTTCCGCCAGTGCATATAGCTACTAGTCCTTTCTTTTCTCTGTTGCTTCTTCGAATAGAAAGAATACGGGATAATGGGTCATATTCCACCTCTGGCAATACCTTTTTTAGTTCTTCATATTGATAAAGGCTGGCCCTAGTACCAAGAACATCCTTATCATATTCAAAGAATTTCTCATATATTCTGATTAAATGAGAGATGTCTTTCCCTTCACAAAAAACCACTTCTCCAAATCCAGAACGTAATGCTCTATGATGATCTAATTTAGCAAAACCTATATCCTCATAGGGAAGATTTTTTAATAGCTTTTCTGCTTCCTTCAATTCAATTTCATTATTTTTAACTTGTTCTAGCAATTTATATATATCCATTATTTATACCCATATGCCATACCATCGACCATATACCACAATCACTTAGTACAAAAATATAACATTTCAGTAACCTTTCTATTGGAATTTTACTTCGTATCACCGAAGGTCTTATATTCATAGTAATTCAATTACGGCAAATATGCAATGTTTGTTTATCCCTGCAAAAAGGCATTATAAGAACTTTTTGCTCCATTTTTTTACTTCCTCCTAGTATTCATTATATTATATGTCAGTATTTTCCACAAAATTTAAAATGATTTTTTAATTAGGTTTGAAAGTCACTTAAAAGTTCTAGGTAAAGTATAAAAAAACTGGCACTGTTAATTATATCATTTCTGGCACTTTTAATCATGCCAATTATATAATAAAGTATGTAAAAAGAATCTATCAAAGGAGTATGAAGCAATATGAATAAAACAAAAAAATTAGTTATTACAGCTCTGATGACAGCAATGACGTGTATCGCAACAATGATGATCAAGGTCCCTTCACCCACAGGCGGATACATCCATTTAGGTGATGGTCTGGTACTATTATCTGGTATTTTACTTGGACCAATCTGGGGAAGTTTGGCTGCTGGACTTGGCTCTATGCTTGCAGATATTTTATCCTCCTATGCCATCTATGCACCAGGAACCTTTATTATTAAGGCTTTGGCAGCTTTAGCCGGCAGCCTTTTATTCCATCAATTTTCAAAGAGCGTTCACAAACCAAAAGTGAAACCTTTGTTACTCATTGGAGCTGGTACCCTTGGCGGCATCGTAGTGACCATTGGATATTTTATTTTCGAAGCTTATTTTATGGGCATGGGCTCAAGTACTGCACTTATTAATATTCCATTTAATATCGTGCAAAACTTATTCGGTATAATAGTATCCACACTTTTATACCCAGTTCTTACCAAGGTGACTGTAATCAAAGAACTTTCTTATGCAAAATAATATAAAATATGAGCTAATGCAAAATTAAAATTTTAATTTTGCATTAGCTCCGTTTCAATTTATTCACTTCTGTTACATTTTAAATAAAAGGTTGAAGCAACTCTAGATTATTTTCCTCTTCTTTTTTTAATAATCTCATAATTATAACGACTCCTTCATCTTGTCCTTCAATTTCTAACATATCAGTAATTTTACTTAGTAAAAATATCTGTTTATTTTCACAATCTATTGCATTGGCTATCATTTGCTTTGCATTCACTATCCCATAACTATTCAAAGATTGTTTTAGATTTATAAGATTAAAATCCACTTCAGAAAGTATCTTATCCGAAACTGATGCATCCCTATTTGAATACGAAGCTAATGTTTCTTTATAGAATACACAGTGTTTATTTTCTAAGGATTTTAATACTAACGCTGTGTTTTTTAAAGCATAATCCTCTACGATATGATTACTCTTTAACAGAGTATCATAAAACCCCTCCAGATACATATGGTAATCAAGTAATTTTTCAATTAATGTTATTATTGTTCCATTCATTTGTTTATTTCACTTCTAAAAAGCTCTCCTTCCAGTCAATCATTCATATAGTATTCGCGGAGTTCACCTAAATGTTTCACAACAAGTGAAATATATTTAAATATATACTTGCCTTAGCGAGGGTTTCCCATGTTCGACTTTAATTTCAGTAAATCATAAAATAATGATAATAATTATCATTAAAAATGTGATTACATTAAATATTAACATGATAAGCACATAGTTACAATTACCTATTTATTAAAATTTTTAATTGTATTCATCAATAAATTACTAATACTAATAGTAAATGCCCTGATACCCTCTGTTTTAAGGAATCAAGGCATTTTTTCTATTCATAAATGAATTTATTAATTACCACACTCAATACTAATTTCATTAAACTTTCCTAAGATATCATCTACTTTAAGTTCCATTTTATCATCACCTGATTTATCAATTACCGCTTCTCCTTTATGCATCATGATTAAACGATTCCCGTATTCTACTGCATATCTTAAATTATGAGTTACCATAATAGTTGTCAGCTTTTTTTCTGTAACAATCATCTTGGTTAATTCCATAATTCTTTCAGCGGTTTTAGGGTCTAGGGCCGCCGTATGTTCATCTAATATAAGAAATTCAATTGGTGTCATTGTAGCCATTAGCAGAGCCATTGCCTGTCTTTGACCTCCTGATAGGGACCCTACAGGTATATTCATTTTATCTTCAAGACCTAGATTAAGATTTCTTAAGCTTTCTCGATAGCTTTCAATTTTTTTCTTATTGGTTCCAGGCTTTAGATTAAAAGCTTTCCCTTTATTATCTGCCATCGACATATTTTCTAATATAGTCATGGTGGGGCAGGTTCCAAGGGCAGGATTTTGAAATACTCTTCCTATACTCTTTTGTCTTTTATATTCAGCAATCCCTGTAATGTCTGTTTCATTCATTAGGATTCTTCCTCTATCCACATCTAAACTACCGCAAATAATATTTAGCATGGAGGTTTTTCCTGAACCATTACTTCCTACAACAGATATAAATTCATTCTTTTCTACTGTAAGGTTAAAATCCTGAAATAGACACATCTCATTTACAGTTCCCGGGTTATAGTATTTATGTATGCCTTCTAATTTTAACATTTATTTCACTCTCCTTTTCCTATCAGCGCTGAAAATAAGTATAGCCAAGAATAAAATTGATGTAACTAATCTTAAATCAGAAGGTACCATTCCTAAAGAAATTGCACTTGCAACACAGGCCTTATAAATAATAGAGCCAATAATAACTGCTGTCGTAGCTTTTACAAAAGTTAAATTTTTAAATAAATTGATACCTATAATCACACTTGCCAATCCAATGACAATGGTACCCGTACCCATTGATATCTCAAAAAAACCGTTCTTCTGTGTGTAGATACAACCAGCTAGGGCTACAAAGCCATTCGCTAGGGCTAGGCCAATTATTTTGATTTTCCCCTGATCTTTTGCAAGGGAGGTAACCAAAGCCTGATTATCTCCGACAGCACGTAGTAAATATCCTGATCTAGTTTTAAGATAAAAATCAAGTATAACCTTCATTACCAATGTAATCAAACCTAATATAATAACTACAGTAAATTTCCTTATGGAATCTGGTACTTTATCTAGTAGACTATTATCAAAAATGGAGGGTTGACTAAATATCCCTACATTGGATTTTCCTGCAATTCTAAGGTTAATAGAATAAAGTGCTGTCATTACTATAATCCCTGATAATAAATCCCTAACTTTAAATTTTACATGTATAAAACCAGTAACAATGCCTGCTAGTGCTCCTGCTATAAAAGATATCAACAGGGTAAGTAAAGGATTAACACCTTGCACAATTAATATTGCCGTTACTGCCCCACCCAATGGGAAAGTACCATCTACAGATAAATCAGGAAAGTCTAATATCTTATAAGTAATATACACACCGAGTGCCATAATACCGTATAAAAATCCTTCTTCAAATATTCCTAATACAATTCCTAATATTACCTCAACCATAAGTAGTCTACCTTTCTTAGTCCTTTGTTATTGTGTTATTTCTTGAAACATTTCCTTTGCAGTGTCTACTAACTCCGTTGGTAGTGTTATGCCTAATTGTTCAGCAACTGCAGTATTTCCGTAAAAAGCAGCTTCCTCAATGACTTCAAATTTCATTTCACTTGCTTTCTTCTCACCTTTTAAAACACTGGCAGCCATTTTTCCAGTTTGCACACCTAAGTCGTAATAGTCAAGTCCTACTGCAGCCAAACATCCTATCTTTACCTGTTCTACTTCACTACCAAATACAGGAATGTTCTTTGCACCAGCTTTATCTAGTATCAAAGGTAGAGAACTTACTACCGTATTGTCTGTTAAGTTGGTGATGCAGTCCACTTTGCTCAATAAATTATCTGTTGCAAGTGGAATGTCCGCTGTAGCAGCAATACCGCTTTCAATGATTTCAAATCCATAATTACCAGCTGCTGCTTTGTATTCTTCTATTGCAGAAACAGAATTTACTTCACTGGTACTATATAATATACCAATGGTTTTTGCCTCTGGTAAAACTTTTCGAATCATTTCTAACTGTTTTTCAACTGGTAACTTATCACTTGTACCAGTTATATTACCTGTAGGGGTTTTATCCTCCGTAGCTAGTTCTGCTAAGATTGGATCTGTTACTGCAGTAAAGATTACTGGAATATCCGTATTTTTTACTGCACCAAATGCACTTTGCGCCATAGGTGTTGCAATTCCACAGATTAGGTCTACTTTTTTAGATACATAGTCCTTTGCTATCTGCGCTGCTATTCCACCATCAGCTTGTGCATTATCAGTTAATACTTTTAAATTCTCCCCTTCCACAAAACCACCTTCTTTTAACCCTGCTAAAAAACCTTCTCGACAATTATCTAGTGAACCATGTTCAGCAAATTGACCAATTCCAATTGTTACCGTATTCTCTTTGTTTGTTGCTACATCCTCTTTTGTTCCACATCCTACTAATAAAGCCACTACCATTACCATAATAACACTAACAGAAATAAATTTTTTCATAACATATCCTCCTATTTTTTTATTTTGATTAAGATTACTGCTATTTATATTTTTTTACATTCCTATAAAAAAATATAAAAAAAAGCCTCAAGTTATAAAACTTGAGACGAATAAAATCCGCGGTACCACTCAATTTGACTAAAAAGTCCACTTGTTCATATACAAACATATATGCCATATGAATAACGGATATGGAGTCCGTCAACGCCTACTAATCCTTCGGGTTGCCCTCAAAAGCCCATTCAGCCTAATCTTCATACCCCTTTACACCAATCAGGGGCTCTCTGGAATGAAATATTATAGCTTACTCTTCTTTCTCAACGGTTTGAGTTATATAATAAATTCATCATAATATTTTTTTTTTCATTTGTCAACCATTTCTTTTTAGACTGATACCATTTTCTTTTTAGGCTAATACCATTCCTTTTTGGCCTAAATCCATTTTTTTAATCTAATATCAAAATTTCTTTCTTGTACTGATAAAATTTTTATGGACTAATATCGCACACAAATTACGCTCTTTTATGAACTTAAGACGTTATTTTTGAACGCAAGACACACTTGACATTTCTATCTAGTTAATCTATGATTCTTATAGAATGGATTGCTCTATAAAAATAAATACAATACGATAAAAACAGGAGTGATTACTTGAAAAACAATACTTTAAAATCTGCAGATTTAAAACAAACCAGGAAGAGAATACTTATTTTGTCTACACTAGAGGCTGCTCCTACTGCCTTAACAGTGGAGGAATTAGCCGAGATAACTTCTAAAGAAATTAAGATGAGCATATCTACTATTTATCGCGCATTAAATGCATTGTCTGAAAAAAATGTTGTAACAAAAACTCTTCATCAGGATGGTAAGGCCTATTTTGCAATAAACAGCCATAACCATAAACATGTTTTAATATGCACCTTATGTAATGAAAAAGTTGCTATAGAAAACTGTCCACTTGAGACACTAGAAGATAATTTAACTAGAGAAACTGGATATACCATTACTGGACATAGTCTAGAGTTTTTTGGTGTATGTCCCACTTGTTATAAACTATCCCACAGCCAAAATAACTAATCATTTTTATACATGAGAACGGCTGTCATGAATTTCTTATTACATATTGTAATAGTTTGCAATGTGTAAAGAGAATATTTGAGACAGCCTTTCTCATATGAAACAACTAAAATTTAGGGTAAAACAATTCTATTATTTTATTACTTTTCTTCTGCAGCAGAAACAATGCCATTGTTTTTATCCATTTCTTCTGCAACAGAAACAATTTCATCTTTTCTATCAAGTAGAGCTAAAATATCTTTTTTAGGTCTTAGTCCTATAGATGTCTTAGCCACTTTACCTTCTTCTACAACAACTAAAGTAGGTATACTCATTACATGAAATGCCTTAGCAAGTTCTAATTCTTCATCAATATTAATTTTCCCAACTTTTAGTGTGCCCGCTCTTTCTTTAGCCACATCCTCAAGAATTGGGGATACCATCTTACAAGGACCACACCAAGGTGCCCAAAAGTCTAATAAAACAGGTACTTCCGACTCTAGTACCTCACGTTTAAAATTTTTGTTGGTTATTTTTAGCGACTTCATATTTTTCTCCTTTTATTCTTTTACATACTTATATTATATTCAAAATCAAATAAAAGTCTGTGATGAAGTTACAATAATTACCATATTCCTTTTATAATCTATAGTCAATAAATAAACTCATATTCTTATAACCTTTCTCTTCATTGATTCATATTCTTATTTCATTTTTGCTTCATCTCTTGTTTATCCTTAACCATTCATTTATTTTAAATATGCTCTTTATTTTGTCGAAAATTAATTAAATAATTTACTAGAAAATAGTAATATCCTGTCACAAATCTATGAAATTTGACATAGTATATTGTATGGTTAGCAACAAACCAAATCCAAATAAAGAATTTCATTTAAGGAGGAACTTATATGTCTTGGGGCAATTCACTTAATTGTAACAACGGCTACAGAAATCAAACTTTAAAAGATCACATTTGTGAATTTATAGGAGAAACAGTAACAATATTTACAACTAGCGGTGGTGTATCCGGCTGTGGATTTACAGGTGTTTTATTATCAGTAAATTGCGACTTTTGTAGATTAGTTACTCATCAAGGCAGTGCACCTGTTAATCCAATTGGTGGAGCTTTCAGCTCTTGCTGCAGTGATTTAAATAACTATAACAATAACGGTAACGGTAATAGTAACTGCAACAACTACAATAACAATTACCCTTATTATTCAGTAGGCTCAGTATGTGATATTCCACTTTGCAAAATTGCAGCCTTCTGTCATAACGCTATATAGAATTAGGAGGATTAGGTATGTCTTGTAATAATTATAATAATGGTTATAGTAATGCTCAAAGAGGTGAGAGTTTTGAAGAACACATAAGAAAATATGTTGGTGAAACAGTAATCGTTTTTACCGAAAGCGGCGGTATTTCAGGATGTGGATTTACAGGTGTTTTATTATCAGTAAACTGCGATTTTATAAGAATCGACTCACGTCAGGGTATGGCTCCTTCTTGCCCTCTTGGTAGTTCTTGCTGCGGCGACTTGAATAATGACAGCAATGATAGCAACAACTGCAATAATAACAGAAAGAGAAACCATTATAACGTAGGTTCTGTTTGCGATATACCTGTTGATAGTATTGTAGCTTTCTGTCATAATGCCGTATAACCTCCGACCTAAAACTAAGTAGCATAACTTAAAAACTGCTTTCACACTTAAGTTCTAATGGCCTAACCAATAGCACTTGTATGAAAGCAGTTTCTTATTTGTAAGTTGAAATCCAATCGTGATCTTTTATATTCTGCAAATAGCCATAGCTACTGCATAAACTGCGCACTTGGACTCTTCATTATTTTATTACATTAATATGATTTCGATATTCATTGGCTGAGGTTCCTACTTGCTTTTTAAATACCCTTGAAAAATGTGCCATGTCAACAAATCCAACCATTTCTCCTATTTCACCAACTCTTAATGCAGGATCCTGTAAAAGTATTTTTGCCTCTTTTATTCTTATACTATTTAAAATTTCTGAAAAATTAACACCCATATGTTTATTCAGTAGTTTACTTAAGTGCCATTGACTGATATAAATATGATCAGCCACCTCACTTAATGTCAACTTTTTATTATAATTTTCTCTCATAAATTCAACTGCCACATTCACCAAAAAACTTCCAGCTTTTTGATCCTCACCTGCCTCTGGTTCTGGTTCTTGGGAGGTTGTATCTTTTAGTTTTAAATTATTTTTTGCTTTGATATTACCTATCATGGTAACAACTGCTTCTTTTATATCTTCCATATTAGAGGGTTTTAATAAATATCTGGTGACGCCTAAGTTAATAGCCTTTTGTGCATAATCAAAATTTCTAAAACCAGTTAATACACTAACTTCCATTTTAGGATATTGAGATTTTAGACCTGCCATCATACTTAATCCATCCAATCCAGGCATTAAAATATCAGAAAAAACTATGTCTGGTTCTTCTTTTCTAATCAACTCAAGGCCCTTATTTCCATCAAATGCCCAACCTATAACAGTACAATTATAATCTACCCATGGTACAATTTTTTTAAGACCCTCTACAATAATTGGTTCATCATCGATAATTACAACTTTATACATAGTCCATCCTCCATTGATATTTTCCCCTGATATATTTAATCAATATTTAACTGATATCACCAACTGATGTATTTGTTTAAATGGAACTACCAACTGATCTATGTTATTGATTCAATTTATATATTGAAATACTTTTCACAGATATTCTTAGTTTATCCTTTCACAGCGCCTGTAGTCAACCCTTTTGTTATATTTTTAAGAAGGATTAAATAAACAATTAGCACTGGAATTGTAATCAAAGTAACAGCGGCCGTCATAAGTCCATAATCTGTTCCATACTTAGAACCAATTTCATTAAGTAGGGCACTAATAGGAAACTTTGTCCTTTTTCGTATCATAATCATTTGAGCAAATAAATCATTATACGACCATAGAAAACAAA
This sequence comes from Anaerocolumna sp., assembly GCA_047972335.1. GTDB lineage: Bacteria > Bacillota > Clostridia > Lachnospirales > Lachnospiraceae > Anaerocolumna. Next base: position 63,270 of record JBKEAO010000023.1, read on the forward strand.
ATATTGCCACTGCGCCCATTGCTGGTTTGGAAAGCGGCAATATAACTTTTAGAAAAATATAGCCAATATTAGCTCCCTCCACATAGGAAGCTTCCTCTAACTCTAGAGGAATTTCTCGTAAGAAACCCATCATTACAATCGTTGCAAAGCTTAAATTACTTGCCACTTGGGGTAAAATAACACTGATTGGGTTATTTAACAGTCCCATGGTATTCATTCTTTTAAATACTGGAATGATTGTTGAAAATGGTGGGAATAATAACCCCACAAGTATTAATACATACAGGTATGACTTTCCTCTAAATTGATATCTAGTCATACCAAATGCCATCATTGTTGATAACAATACCACAAGAAGAGTTACACTTACAGAAATAATTAAGCTATTTTGATAGGAGGTTAGTAAATTCTGTCTATCAAACACATTAATATAATTTTGGATATTTAATTCTTTCGGAAAAGAAAATGAATGACTCATTATTTCCTGAGATGTTTTAAAGGAATTCATCACCACCCATAAGAAGGGAAACATGGTCGTCATTGCCCACAATATCAATATTGACAGCTGCATATATTTTAAACAGAAACGTTTGGTCAATACATCCCCTCCTTATAATCTTTACCATGAAGCTTGTTAATAATGCTCGATAACAAAACCCCAAAGATAACGATTAATAATCCAATTGCAGAGCCATAATCTATGTTACCAATAGCAAAGGTTTGTTCATACATAAAGGTACCAAGAAAATGTGTAAGTCCTCTTGGAGCCCCTTTGGGCGCAATAACCCAAGGCAAATCAAAAACCTTAAGAGCACCTGCTATACCAAGTATAATGCAAGAATTTAACACGCCTCTTATCATTGGTATTATAATATAGAATATCTGTTTAAAACCAGTACATCCATCAACTTTTGCAGCATCATATAGATCCTCAGAAATACCATTAAGCCCCGTTAGAAGTAGTATAAAGTAAAATCCGATATGGCTCCACAACGTAGGAATTGAAATCATGACAAAAGCCAAGGAAGGCGAAAGCCAATTAATAGGTTCTCTTCCCATGCTACTTAAGATTTGATTTAACATTCCAGTATTATAATTATAAAAAATCTTAAAAATTAATCCTATCGCTGTTGCAGATATTACTATAGGAAATAAATATACAATTCTAAAGAAGTTTTGACCATAACGCAAATTATTAACTAGTATTGCAAGTATAAATGCTAATCCTACTTGAAATACAAGGGTAAGTACAATCATTTTAAAAGTATTTATTAAAGCAATCCTAATATGTGAATCTTGAAATAATTTTCTATAGTTCTCTAGACCAATAAACTGATAGGATTGTCCTGGCATCTTAACAAAAGAGGACATGTCAAATAAGCTGCTATATATATTCTCTACAAAAGGTTCGTATAAAAATAATATCATAAGCAAGAAACCAGGTAATATAAATATAGGCAAGTAAGATTTATTTTTATACAACATGCGTTCACCTTTATAAATTCTGTTCATTATTTCTATTTAATGTTTCTATCTTTTTACTCATTGCTTTTTCTCATTGCTTTTTGATTATTACTTCTTATTATTTCTTTTCAATACTTCTTTACATTATTTCAAGTTAATACTTATCACTTCATCAAGTAGTTCTTTAGCCGTCTTTGCACCTGTAGAAACATCTACAATACCTGCTATTAAAGTATTATAGGCTTCTTGAGAAATTCTAGAATCTATAGGCGCCGATATACTAGTTGCATAACTACTATATTTTAGCCCTGAGTCACCTAGTGGTGTTATATAACCCAACGGTTCCACTTTAGAAGTTGCCTGACCATTACCACTCCAATAACTCGTAATGGATTCAGAACTCGTATGTGCCATAACGAATTTAACAGCTGCATCCCTTTTATCAGGATCCTCCCAGGCCTTCTTGGTAATATAAAATCCTGTGG
>JBKEAO010000154.1:0-12467 GCA_047972335.1 Anaerocolumna sp.
ATCAGATGAATTGGCCGATATTACTTGGATTCAGGCACTTCATCTTTTGATGCAGACATTCGTAAATACATTAGCAGATAAATTTTCCTTGTCCGAGGATGAATTAACTCAATTAATGGATACATTTATGGCAGCACTACCAAAGAACATAGTAGAGTGCTTAGGTAAGTGCGCATAATTGTGGTATTATATCACCGCCAAATACTGAATTTTCAAGGTGCATAGAGAAAATCTATGTGCGAAGTTTTAGTTATATATTTTAATCAATTTTTATTTGATATGACTTTATAAAAAATTAATTCTTACTGCTTAAATATTTTTCAATATTATCCATTGCAGCTTCTTCGTCAGAGCCATCAGCGATTACAACAACTTCTTCCCCTGCAGCAAGTCCTAGACTCATCATGCCCATGATACTTTTTGCATTTACTTTCTTTTCTTCACATTCAACGTAAATATTGCTTTCATATTGACTTGCCACCTGCACCAATAATGCAACTGGTCTAGCCTCTAAGCCTGTTGGAATTTTAATTGATATTTTCTTTGTTAACATAGTTTACATCCTCCTTTTGTTCCCTTAAGTTATCTGCTAAATTACTTAGTTTCCTCAAACGATGATTTACACCTGACTTGCCTATGGGCGGATTTAACATATCTCCCAATTCTTTTAAGGAGGCCTCTGGATAATTAATTCTAATCATTGCCATTTCTTCTAATCCATCAGCTAAATCACTAAATCCTATCTGGTTTTTTATATATAATATATCATCTATCTGCTTCGTTGCTGCCATTACAGTTTTATTAATGTTTGCTGCCTCACAGTTTACCTGCCTGTTAATGGAATTGCGCATTTCCTTTAGAATCCTTACATTTTCCAGATTCATCAAGGAAACATGTGCCTCCATTATATTTAGTAGGTCAACGATTTGTGATCCTTCTTTGATATATACAACATAGTATTTTTTTCTTTGTACTATTTTTGCATCCATCCCAAAACTATTAATAATATCTTGCAACTGTAAAGCTTTGCTTTCACTAGGTGCTACAATTTCAAAGTGATAGGTTTTCTCCGGATCACTTATGGAGCCAGAAGCCAAAAATGCACCTCTTATAAAACTTCGTTTGCAACACGCATTCTGAATAACCGAATTACCTGTAGCCGACAAGTTCTCTCCTATTTCCTGACAATCATCCATCAATTTTGTAGCCTTTAGTATTTTTATAGTATCTTCATGCTCAGTTATACTTAAGGTATACATTTTGCTCATTTTTAAATAAGCATTTCGTCTAATTGAAATTTCTGTATTTATATTAAATGTTTTCTTGATTAAAGTAAAGTACTTTCTTGCGACAGTTATATTTTCTGTATGTATTTTTAAAATATACCTATCTTGTTCTGTAATAAGAATACGGCCACACAAACTTATCACCGCTGACGTTTCAGCAATCAGACAATGTCTTGCAGAGCTAATCTGTCTTGATAGCTCCTCTTTAACCTCTTTGGAAAATGACATATCTTCACCCTCTATTTTTTTGAATCATTTAAAATATCTCTGTGTTCGACCTTTAACCCATACTCCATAGTACTAATGCGTTTACCGATTTCATTGGCAAGGGTAACAGAGCGATGCTTTCCCCCAGTACAACCGATTCCTATCACAATCTGATTTTTACCTTCTGCAATGTAATTGGGAATTAAGAATTTCGTCATATCTTCTAGCTTATCTAAAAATATACAAGCATTTTCAGATTTCATTACATAGTCCTTCACTGGCTCATCATTACCTGTCAGTTGTTTTAATTCTGTAATATAAAATGGATTTGGTAAGAACCTTACATCAAATACTAAGTCCGAATCCATAGGGATTCCATATTTAAACCCAAAAGACACAATGGTAATAAAAAAATTACTAAACTTTTGATTCATAATATAGATTTTATCAATTTGACTCTTAAGTTCCCTGATTAAGAGCTGGCTAGTATCAATTAAGACATCGGCTTTTTTTTTAATAAAATCTAATTTTTCTCTTTCTTCTTCAATCCCTTGTTCTATTCTGCCATTACCACTCAAAGGATGCAAGCGTCTTGTTTCCTTATACCTTTTTAGCAACACTTCATTACTGGCTTCTAGAAATAAGATTTCATAACTATAACCTTCCACTTTTAATCGTTCTAAAACCTGATCTAATTCTTCTAAGGCCTGTCCGCTTCTTATGTCTACTCCTAAGGCCACCTTATCCACCTTATCGGCGCCATTAAAAGTTAATTTGACAAACTTATGGATGAGCTGTATGGGCAGATTATCAACGCAAAAATAGCCTGCATCTTCTAGCATTCTTAAAGCTGAACTTTTACCTGCCCCGGACATTCCCGTTACAATAACTAGTCTCACCGTATCCTCACAATCTGTTAGAACTCCCCTAATAATTTCACCTCTGGTTCTAACACAACTCCAAATTTATCCTCAACTACTTTAATCACCTCTGCAATTAAAGTTCTTACTTCTTTCGCTGTGGCACTCCCTGTATTAATTACAAATCCACAGTGTTTTATTGAAACTTGTGCTTCACCAACCTGATATCCTCTAAGACCCGAATCCATTATAAGTTTTCCTGCAAAATACCCTTCTGGTCGTTTAAAGGTACTCCCAGCACTAGGATATTCAAGAGGTTGCTTATCTCGTCTTCGTTCATTCAAATCATCCATATAAGCCTGGATTTCTGCTTTGTTACCTAGCTCAAATTCAAATGTGGACTCTAGTACAATAAGATCATCCTCTTGGATAATACTTGTTCGGTAGCCAAGCTTTAACTCTTCTTTATTTAATGTTTTCACATTTCCCTTAGCATCTAATACAGTTGCACTAGTTATTACCTGATTGATTTCTCCACCATATGCACCAGCATTCATTGTTACCGCACCACCTAGGGTACCTGGAATACCTGATGCAAATTCAAATCCAGTAAATGACTGGTTAGCGACCTCAGCCGCTAGTTTTGATAACAATATCCCTGCCTGAGCGGTCACTTTATTACCTGATATATTAACCTTTGCAAAATCTCTATCTAACTTAATGATAATGCCCTTAAATCCTGAATCACTCACCAATAGATTACTTCCATTACCCATAACAAAATAGGGTATTTGTTCCTTAATGCAAAGCTTTACAACATTTACAATCTGTTCAATATGATCAGGCAAAACTAGGAAGTCTGCCGGACCTCCAATTTTAAAAGTTGTATGTTTTGCAAGAGGTTCTTCTATCCTTATTTGGTTTTCATTCAGTACAGTTTTTAGCTCCTGATAAAATACCTCATTCATAAAAAACACCATGACTTTCTTTGGATACTGCTAAATTTAATTTTACAGTTCCTTATTATAAACACTATTTATCAAAATATATGCATTATGGTATAACATGTATAACCATCAATAACCTTCATTCATATCAATAACCTTTATTCATATCAACAACCATAACTAAAGATGTATAATCATGTATCATCAAATATTAACTTTGTTTTGAAACAAATGGTTATTTCCCAATGATTAGTTTGGCACTTCCATAAATTCCTGCATCGTTTCCTAGGGTTGCTAAATTAAATACTTTGCCTTTTAGAGCATACATAACGGAATTTTCATAATGTTTTTTCACTACATCTGTCAAAATAGTGCCTGCTTTAGAAACACCGCCTCCAATTACAAAAACCTGTGGATCTACTACAGCCGCTACATGAGATAATGCAACTCCTAAATATTCACCAAGTTGTTCTACACACTCTATTGCAAGCTCATCTCCATCTTTTGCATAATCAAAAATACATTTAGCAGATAAGTATTGAATATCCCTAAGTTTAGAAGGTTTGTTGGATTTGCTCAAAAGACGTTTTGCTTCTTTTACAATACCTGTCGCAGAAGCATATTGCTCCAAACATCCATGTTTACCACAGCCGCAGGTCTCTTCTTCATCATGGCAGGCTAACATATGACCTATTTCACCTGCTGCTCCGCTACTACCTGTAACAATCTCACCATTTAGAATGACACCTCCACCAACACCAGTACCAAGGGTAACCATAATCATATTTTTATGACCTTTTCCACCACCTTGCCACATTTCGCCAAGAGCTGCTACATTCGCATCATTTCCAACTTTTGTTTTAAATCCTGTTAGTTTTTCCATCGCTTCTGAAACATTAAAAACACCCCAGCCTAAATTAACACATTTTACAACAGTTCCATCTTCTAATACAGGCCCTGGAACACCGATGCCAACCCCTAATACATTACTAGAGTCAATACTATATTCTACTATCTTTGTCTGAATAGATTTAGAAACATCCTCCAAAATATACATTCCGTCATTTTCTTTTCTGGTTGGTATCTCCCAATTGTCCATTAAATTACCGTCTTCTGTAAAGATACCTAATTTAACAGATGTACCACCAATGTCAATACCAAAACATACTTTTTCCATTTTAAATCCCATCATATAGCACAATTAAAAACTTATGCTATTACCACTTAAAATCTTTTGTTTTTCAATTTTCTAGTGGTATTCCTTTCTATTTTTATCTGTTTATTTCATTTATTTATTTACTTATTTATTTCATTCATTTATTTACTTATTTATTTCATTTATTTATTTGATCTGATCTGTTTATTTTTAATCTTCTTCAGGCTTGGATTTCTTAATCAAATTATTAGTAACTCTGTTATATAGTTCCTGTGCTGCATTATATCCCATTTTCTTTTGTCTATAATTAACTGCAGCTGATTCACATATAATTGCAAGATTTCTACCTGGTCTAATTGGAATAGAGTGACATACAACTTTATTGCCTAAAAACTCTGTATATTGTTCCTCTAAGCCTAATCTGTCGTATTCCTGTTCTTTATTCCACTCTTCTAATTTAATAACCAAGTCAATTGACTGGGTATTCTTAACACTTTCAACACCAAATAGTGTCTTAACATCTATAATACCAATACCCCTTAACTCAATAAAATGTCTTGTTATATCAGGTGCTGTACCAATTAGTGTATCATCGCTAACCTTTTTAATTTCTACCACATCATCTGTTACAAGTCGATGACCTCGTTTGATCAGTTCAAGAGCTGCTTCACTTTTACCGATACCACTTTCTCCCATGATTAGGATTCCTTCACCATATACATCCACCAAAACACCATGTATAGAAATTCTTGGAGCCAGTTCAACATTTAACCATCTAATAACTTCTGCCATAAAGGAGGAAGTTGTTTTGGTTGTTCTAAGAATTGGTATCCCCTTACTAGTTGCCAAATCAATGATTGCAGGACTTACTTCAATATCTCTACAAAAAACAATACAAGGTACTTTATAATCCATCAATTTGGAAAGTATACCAATGCCGCTATCTTTCTCCATTTTTTCCATGTACGCATGTTCAACGTAGCCAATTACTTGAACTCGATCAGAGTCAAAATGATCGAAAAATCCTGCAAGTTGAAGAGCCGGACGATTTACATCTGGCTGGCTAAGCTTAATATGCCTTATTTCTATATCGGGTGTGACATTCTCAAGGTTCATTTTTTCAATGAGTTTAGATAATTGTACCGTATACATAATTGTTCTCTCCTTTTTCAGGGCTGTCTGAACTAACCTTTAACAGTTTGTTAAATTAATAGCCTTATTCTAACACAGATTCTCTAGGAATGTAAATATCTTTCATAAACCTTATGGTATTTGGTGGTATTATTCTATTGGATGAAAGAAATCATACACTTGTTTTGCAGCTCTTGCATTCATTGTCTCAACTTTAGTTAGTTCCTCCACTGTTGCAACTTTGATTTCATCCAAAGACTGATAATGTCTCATTAACGCGCGCCTTCTAGTTTCTCCAATTCCTTCAATATCATCTAGAATAGAGTGTACCTGCTTCTTACCTCTTAACTGCCTGTGATATTCTATAGCAAAACGATGGGTTTCATCTTGAATTCTTGTAATAAGTTTAAAAGCCTCGCTTCCTGTATCAAGGGGAAGTTCTTTATTCTCATACAGCAATCCTCTTGTTCTATGGTTGTCATCCTTTACCATTCCGCATATCGGTATATTCATATGCAGTTCTTCTAGCACTCGCAGTGCAACACCGACTTGCCCTTTACCACCATCCATAAGAATTAGATCGGGATACCTATTAAAGCTACCAAATTCCTGCCCTATATTCTTATCCTTTAGTTCTCTCTCTTCTCTCATGCCATGGGTAAATCTTCTCGTTAAAACCTCATACATGGACGCATAGTCATCTAGTCCCTTTACAGATTTTATTTTAAACTTACGATAATCATTTCGCTTTGGTTTACCATTTTCATAGACTACCATGGAACCTACTGATTCAAATCCACTAATATTTGATATATCAAATGCCTCTATTCTCTTAAGACCTGGAATATGAAGTATTTCTCCGATAAAGGACAAGGCACCTGTGGTCTTTGCCTCTTCTCTTTTTATCTTTTCTGTATCCTGTTGTAAAACCAAGGATGCATTCTTTCTCGCTAGTTCTACCAGTCTTTCTTTTTCTCCCTTAACAGGTGTTTTTATATAGACCTTCTGACCTCTTTTCCCCGTAAGCCATTCTTCAATTATTTCACTATCTTCTATGGTTTCACTGACAATTAGCTCCCTTGGTATATAAGGCGTACCAGCGTAAAATTGCTTCACAAAACTAGTCATTAGGTTATTCTTGGTTTCATTTTCAACATTAGTAAGATAAAAATGGTCTCTGCCAATTAATTTACCGTTTCTGATAAAGAAAACTTGAACTACTGCCTCATCTCCTGCTGTGGCACAGGCTAATATATCTCTATCGTCAGTTTCACTACTTGTAATTTTTTGCTTTTCAGAAATTTGTTTTACACTGTTTAGTAAATCTCTAAATTCTCCTGCCACCTCATAATCCATTTTCTCTGCAGCTTCCATCATTTTGGTCTCTAGTTGTTTTACAACAGCGCCAAAGTTACCATTTAAAAATTCAATCACCTGGTTTATGGATTCTTTATAGTCTTCTTTAGAAACATATCCTTGGCATGGAGCTTTACATTGTTTAATATGATAATATAGGCACGGTCTTTCTTTTCCTATATCTTTTGGTAAATTTCTGTTACAAGACCTGGCAAAATATATTTTCCTTATTAATTCAATCGTATCCTTTACCGCTTTGGAACTGGTATAGGGCCCGTAATACTTAGCTTTATCCTTCCCTCTCGTTCTGGCAAATAGTACTCTTGGATACTCCTCTTGAACTGTTACCTTAATATAAGGATAACTTTTATCATCCTTTAGCATGGTATTATACTTTGGCCTATGTTCTTTGATTAGATTACTCTCTAATACTAAGGCTTCTAATTCCGAATCTGTGATGATATATTCAAAGTATTGAATTCTTTCCACCATCTGCTGTATCTTAATACTAAGATTTCTACTGCTTTGAAAATATTGTCTTACCCGATTTTTTAGGCTGATGGCTTTGCCGATATATATAATCGTATCCTGACTGTCATGCATAATATATACCCCTGGTTTTGCAGGTAACTTTTTCAGTTCTTCTTCTATATTAAAGTACATCCTTGCTCCTTTCCATTCCGTAGTAACAGTTGTAACAGTTGTAATTAAAAGGTGGTGAGAACCACATTAAGTGATTGGGTAAGTAAGTCTAATTGCCACGAAAGAGCCTGCCTGAAAAGTATCTTGCTACTTTTTAGACAGACTCTGGATGTTATATGTTTATTTTGATTATCACTACAGTGATACAACCACTTTTAAGTAATCCGTGTTACTTCTTTTTATTCTGTTGTATCTTTTTCTTCCGTCACTTCTTCTTTTAACTCTATTGTATCTTTTTCTTCCGTCGCTTCTTCTTTTAACTCTATTGTATCTTTAGTTTCTTCCACTAATTTAGGTTCAATCCCTTTTACCTTATTGTAGATTTCCATAAATTCTTTGCCTGTAATCGTTTCTTTCTCTATTAAGAAATCTGCGATTTGATCAAGAACTTCTCTATTACCTTCTAGTAAATGAGCGGCTCTTTTATAGCATTCCTTAAGTATTTCCATGACTTCTTTATCAATTTCTGCTGCAGTTGCATCACCACAGTTTAAAACGGATCTTCCATCTAGGTATTTATTTTCAATAGATTCTAAGCCCATAAGACCAAACTTTTCTGACATACCATATTGTGTCACCATAGCTCTGGCTAACTGGGTTGCCTTTTCAATATCATTTGAAGCACCAGTAGTGATTGAATTAAATATTAATTGTTCTGCCGCACGGCCACCGTAAAGAGTTACGATTCTAGCTAACAGTTCTTCTTTACTCATTAAATATTTCTCTTCTTCAGGAACCTGCATTACATATCCTAAAGAGCCCATGGTTCTTGGGACGATTGTTATCTTTTGAACTGGTTCTGCATCTTTTTCTAACGCAGTAACAAGAGCGTGACCGACTTCATGGTAAGCCACAATTCGTTTTTCTTCCTTACTTAAAATTCGATCCTTCTTCTCTTTACCAGCGATAACAACTTCCACAGACTCAAACAAGTCATCTTGTGTTACTACACTTCTTCCTTGTTTAACAGCAAGGATTGCTGCTTCATTGATCATATTAGCAAGATCAGAACCCACTGCACCAGAAGTTGCAAGTGCAATTGCATCTAAATCAACAGAATCATGCATTAATACATCTTTTGCATGCACTTTTAGAATATCTACTCTTCCTTTTAAATCAGGTTTATCAACAATAACTCTTCTATCAAAACGACCTGGACGAAGAAGTGCTTTGTCTAATACCTCAGGTCTGTTGGTTGCTGCAAGAATTACCAAACCTTTTGAAGTATCAAAACCGTCCATCTCAGATAATAACTGATTAAGAGTCTGCTCACGTTCATCATTACCACCACCGTAATGGTTATCTCTGCTCTTTCCAATGGCATCCACTTCATCTATAAATATAATACAAGGCGCCATTTGTTGTGCCTGTTTAAACAAATCTCGAACTCTTGATGCACCTACACCGACAAACATTTCAACAAAGTCTGAACCTGATAAGGAGAAGAACGGCACCTTAGCTTCACCAGCAACTGCCTTAGCAAGAAGCGTCTTACCAGTTCCAGGAGGACCAACAAGCAATGCACCTTTTGGAAGCTTCGCACCAATTCTTGTATACTTTCCTGGATTATGAAGAAAATCAACCAATTCTGTTAAAGATTCTTTGGCTTCTTCTTGACCTGCCACATCTTTAAAAGTAACCCCTGTTTCTTTTTCAACATAAACCTTGGCATTGCTTTTACCAACACCACCCATCATTCCGCCACCACTTTTAGAAATCATACGGAACAATAACCACATCACTACATAAATAAGAACAAATGGCAACACCCAAACAACAATAATATCTATAATACTTGTTCCCGTATTCGTGAGATCCCTATTTAAAGTCGCACCTGATTCATCAACTCGTTCTATTAAAGTATCATCTTGAATATAGCCAGTATAGTAAGTGATATCATATACATCACTAGGCTGATTTTTGGGCTCTATTAAAATCCGGTCAGACTGAAGTGTTACAGATATAACCTCTTTATTTTCAAGCATTTCATAAAATTTATCATAGGTTATTTCTTTTTTAGTACCTTCCTCAAACTGCTTTGTAAAAAATGAAAATAACATCATTGTGGCAACTGCTGCAACTAATATATAAATAAGAGATTTTTTATTATTGTTATTATTGTTGTTACTATTGTTTTTGTTATTGTTATTATTCATTCCGCGTTTGTTATTGTTAAAATTCTTATTATCCATACCCTAGCCTCCTTTGTGTCAAAGTAATAATATAAAAGTAATTATAAAAGGTATCTTTTATATTCACTGTATTTCTTTAAAATCATCTTTATTTAATTGTATATTTTCTTTATTAAGATCAATTTTTTGAATACTAGCCTAATAATAATAGTAAAATGTAGCAATAATTTCTTAGACATACTTCATTATAATGTTCCTATTGTTATAAATCAATACATATGTCATGAAATTTTTATATCTTAAATAAAATAAATATTAACTTTTTTTATGATTTTAAAATTTGTACTGGATTTCTTACAGTAATAAGAGTATAATAGCAAATGATTGTGTAAAATAACCTTATATTATGTAAGGTTACTATATAAATATGGAATGCCTTAAACCGGTGGAGAAAGGTTCCATCGATTTTTTAGGGCTTTTTTCATTATGAAACATATATAAAACCACATGAACCTGGTGGCCACATATACAGCAATAAAGATGCTGTCAAATAAAACTTAGGACACTACAGATAAATATAATAATCAAAGGAGGAATCACCACATGGGAGTTAAGTATATATTTGTAACCGGAGGAGTCGTTTCAGGATTAGGCAAGGGAATTACCGCAGCCTCCTTAGGAAGATTGTTAAAAGAGCGTGGTTACAAAGTTACTATGCAAAAGTTCGATCCCTATATAAATATCGACCCCGGCACTATGAACCCTATTCAGCATGGAGAGGTATTTGTTACAGATGATGGCGCCGAAACCGATCTTGACTTAGGACATTATGAAAGATTTATTGACGAAAGCCTTACCAAGAAATCCAATGTGACAACTGGTAAAATTTACTGGTCCGTATTATCTAAAGAGCGTAGAGGTGATTTTGGCGGAGGAACTGTACAAGTTATTCCTCATATCACAAACGAAATTAAAACACGTTTTTATCACGATGATAACTGTAGTGATGAAACACAAATTGCCATTATTGAAGTAGGTGGAACAGTTGGTGATATCGAAAGCCAGCCTTTCCTTGAAGCAATTCGTCAGTTCCAACATGATGTAGGATATGAAAATGCTATCTTAATTCACGTGACATTAATTCCTTATTTAAAAGCGTCTGGTGAAATGAAAACCAAACCTACCCAGTCTAGTGTTAAGGAACTACAAGGTATGGGTATCAGACCTGACATTATTGTTTGTAGAACAGAAGTACCTCTTGAAAATGGAATCAAAGAAAAAATCGCTTTATTCTGTAATGTACCAAGCAATCATGTCATACAAAACTTAGATGTTGAAACATTATATGAGGCACCATTGGCTATGGAGCGAGAACACCTTGCAAATATTGCTTGTGAATGTCTCAAACTTGATTGTCCTACTCCCGACTTATCAGCATGGGAAGCAATGGTAGAGGCTTTAAAACATCCTACCAAAGAAGTTACAGTTGCCTTAGTTGGAAAATATACACAGCTTCATGATGCTTATATTAGTGTTGTTGAATCCCTAAAACATGGCGCAGTAGCACACAATGCATCTATTACTATAAAATGGATTCCTTCCGAAACCCTTACTGATGAAAATGCAGCAGGTATACTATCAGATGTAAGCGGTATCTTAGTACCAGGTGGTTTTGGCGACAGAGGTATTGAAGGAAAAATTTCTGCTATAAAATATGCTCGTGAAAACAATGTTCCATTCCTTGGCTTATGTCTTGGTATGCAGCTAGCTATCGTTGAATTCTCTCGTAATGTAATTGGATTTTCAGATGCCCACAGTATCGAATTAGATCCTGCTACTACACATCCCGTAATCCATCTTATGCCTGAACAAGATGGTATAGAAGATATTGGTGGTACATTAAGACTTGGTTCCTATCCTTGTCATTTAGAAGAAGGAAGTAAAGCATATGATGTTTACGGACAAAAGATTATTCACGAAAGACACAGACATCGTTATGAAGTAAATAATTATTACCGCGATGACTTAATCCGTGGCGGAGTTAAATTATCCGGTTTATCTCCTGATGGTCGAATTGTTGAAATGATGGAATTAAAAGAACATCCTTGGTTTATGGCTACACAAGCACATCCTGAATTTAAATCTAGACCAAATAGACCTCATCCTTTGTTTAAAGGATTTGTGGGAGCGGCAATTGAGTTCCAAGGGTAATTATTTTGAAGTAGTTATTTTAGGTTAAGGTTTAACTAGTGTTTCTTATTTTATAAATTATGAGATGGAATAATTCATAATAATTATCAGATGGAATTATTCATAATAACTATAAGAAGAATTAATATAATATAAATAATTAAAAACAAGGACTTTGGTAAGATATAAACCAGGTCCTTGTTCTTGTTATAAATACACTATATAATATCCACTATATAAACTAAATTGTGCCTTAATCGAATTTGATTTGTAGTTATTAAATCTCTTTAAAAACTATGACTTCATTATAAATAACTATACAATCCTTTGAAGGTTGGCTATCATGACATTCTGATCTATTTAGAGTCACTCATTTTTAAATAGTGAAGCAATGGTAATAAGAGCGCCACCAATAAAGATACATATATCAGATATGTTAAATACAATTTTTTTCAACCATTTAAAACTAAAATAATCAACTACATACCCTTTCGCAAATC